>NZ_BDBY01000342.1 GCF_001613225.1 Nocardia pseudovaccinii NBRC 100343 | reverse complement strand
CACCGACGCCGTAATCATGCGCGACTCACCAGGACAACCGGGACGCGCGTACCTCCGCGATCGACCGCCCGCGACGGCGGCGGAACAGTCCGCGCAGTGTGCCCGCGTTCAGGTAGCCGACCTTGACCGCTATCGCGTCGATGGTCAGGGTCGTGGTGCGCAGCAGTTGGGTGGCGCGTTCCAACCGGACCTCGTGAACGAAATCCCGCGGCGACATTCCGATTTCGGCTTGGGTGGCGCGCTGTAGCGTGCGTTCGGTGACGCCGAGCAGATGCGCGGCGTCGGCGATGCGGAACTGGTCGGCGACGTGGTCGCGCACCCAGCGCTCGAATGCGGCGACCAGGGAGTCGTTGCGGGCGATCACCTCGGGAATCGCGGAGTCGCTCTGCGTGCGGCGATCGCCGACCACCAGATATCGGGCGGTCAGCTCGGCCAGGGTCGGACTCTGCGCGGCGATCAGCGCCAGCGCGAGGTCGATATGCGATAGCGAGGCCGCCGCGGTAGTGAGCCGATCCGCCCGGCACAGGATTCGACTCTCGTCCAGGTCGATGCGCGGATATCGGCGCCGAAAGGCCGGGCCGAGCCACCAGCTCGTCGTCGCCACCACACCGTCCAGCACACCCGCCTCGGCCAGATAGAAGGTGCCGGTACAGGCCGCGGCGAGGTGCGCGCCGGATTCGTAGGCCCGCGTCATCAGTTGCAGCACCGGCCGATTCGCGGGTGCGGAGACCACGCCGACCAGCCCATCCGCATCCAGGACGCGGGTTGCGGGGACGACGATCAGACCGACATCGCCGGGCAGTTCGGTTATCGGTGTCGTCTGCGCGCGGAACCCGTGTGCCGTAAGCACTTGTTCGCCATCGGCGACGATGTGCACCCGCCATGGGTCGGGAGCCGTATCCATTTCCTCGCGTAGTCCGTTTGCGGTCGCGAAGGTCTCCAGTACGGCGGTGAGTCCGAGGTCGGCGACGCCGTCCTGCACGAAGACCGCAACTTCCATGTCGCAAACAGTACTGAATATGTCGTTTCCGACACTCGGAACTGCGGAATAAGCGGCTTACTGTTCGTACTACTTATCCAGCCTGCCCTTCGGAGTTCATATGACGATCGTCGGAACCACCGGTATCCACCACATCCGCCTCACCGTGACCGATATCGACCGCTCCAAGGCGTTCTATCGCGACGTGCTCGGTTTCGAGATCGCGGTGGAATCGCCCGGTCGGCCCGACGATCCGCAGGTGCGCACCGATCCGGCCCAGTTCTACGGCGGCGTCGTATTCCAAACGAACGGAATGCTGTTCGGACTACGCCCGGTGGCCGAACCGACCGATAAATTCGATTCCGAGCGCGTCGGATTGGACCATCTCAGCTTCGCCGTGCCCTCGGTCGACGATCTGACCCGGACCGCCGCCCGTTTGGCCGAGGCCGGAATCGAACACGGCGAGGTCACGCCGCTGGACGGGCTCGGCATCGCGATCCTGTCCTTCAGCGATCCCGACGGCATCCACCTCGAGCTCACCGCACCGCTGTGAACGCGCCGGCGCACTGTAGTAATCCGACATTCCGTCGAACTCCGACGCTGGTGCGCACGCATGTCGGCTCCGCATTGCCGAGCACCAGCGAACTACTGTGCGCGCTGAGCGGAAAACAGGTCCGCGGACATGTCTGCCGATGGTCGCGGGATCTGGTCCGCTTGCACCGCATAAGACGCGAGCATCCCCGGTGCGCTGCCGTAATCGACTGTCTCCGAATGGAATTGGTTGCCAATATCAACACATGGGCAACCGAGCACCTGACATTACGCACCGCCGACCGGCGCGACGCCGAACTCGGCGACATCATCGATCGCATCGCGGCCACCGCCGATCACGCCTTTCACCTGCTGATGACCGATGATCTGACCGGCGAACATATGCACGTGGCATGGACGCGACTGGCCGAATTGTCGATCGCCTACGGCGATTTGGTTCGCGAGGCCGAGGACGGGCGCTGGTGCCTATCGCCCAACACCAGGCACCGGTGAGCCGACCAGCACGAATCGGCAAGGGGCCGTGGCTATCCGGTGGGGAAGCCACAACCCCTCGTCAACCCGGGTCGTCACCACTCGGGGAGTCGCCGCCGTCCCGCGAGTACATCGCGCACCAAATCGTCGTAGGCATCGGCCAATTCGGCCAGATGATGCCACGCGACGTGTAGCTGTTCGTCGTGCGCGTCCAGGGTCATCAACGCGTGGTGGGCGCGCACCGAGGATTCCGCGATCCGGTCGATGACCGAGCCCACGGTTTCGGTGTGTAGCGTCGCGCCGAGCCGGTGCTGCGGCACGCTGCGCGCCACCCAATCGTCGATAGCCATGACCAATTCGATTCTGCGACGCTCGATTTCGAGGATCGTCGCCGGATCGGTCGATACCGATCCGCCACGACCGACGAGTCGCTTCTCATGCAGAATCGCCAGGTCACGGGCGAACCAGAGCAGCGGGCCACCGACAACTCGGTGACCTCGACACGCCCGAACAAGTAGATCCGACGTGGGAAGTAGTCCGGGAGTCAAGGACTGCACCGTCGAATCGACACACCTCGGTGTGCCGGGAAGAGCCATCACAACCGTTGATGAATCCGAACCTGCCACGTTGCCTCGCCGTCATCGCCGCACAACACCTGGATCAGGACGTTCATTACAATAAACCTCTGAAGGCACCTGTCAAGCGTTACCCGGCCGTAGGGTGTGACGAAGAGTACACTTCGTTACCTGCACGACTGACCGAGGAGCAAGATGGCGGACGGTCCGACGTATCTCCGGATCGCAGACCTCCTCCGTGAGGAGATCCGCGCAGGCAAGTGGAATCCGGGCGATCGGTTGCCCAGCCACACCGAGCTGGCCGATCAAATGCAGGTTTCGATCACTACCGCGCGCAACGCTATTCAGGTGTTGGTCACCGAAAATTTGGTCTACACCGCTACTTCCCGTGGCACCATCGTCCGAAACCAAGAAGTCCTGGAATCGGTTGTCACCGACCATATTCGTCCGGATCGTCCGCAATCGGCCCACGACATCTTCGAAGAGATCGCGCGCGCCGCACATCGCGAACCGACCAAGGAGTTCAGCGCGAAGATGGAACCAGCGAATCCGGAGGTGGCGCACTGGCTGGGCGTGCCGGAGGATTCCTGGGTGCTGGCCAGGACCGTCGTCCAGTTCCTGGACAACGAGCCGTGGTCGTGGGAGGTCAGTTTCTATCCACGGGACTTGGCGGAAGCGACCGGTATCGACTCGCCGCACGATATTCCGGAGGGCACGACACGCCGACTGGCCGACCGCGGCCATGCCGAGACCGCGCACCGCGACACGCTCGCCGCCCGCCCGGCCAGTGCGGAGGAAGCGATCGTGCTCGGCGTCGCGACCGGCACCATTCTGCTGGACCATCTGCGCATCGGCGCCAACCACGAGCGCATCACCAGGGCCACCCGGCATCGGTCGATCGCCACTCGCAACCGGCTGGCCTATGAACTCGGCGACGACAAGGGCGGCAACGTGATCCGACACACGCTCGGCATCTCCTACCGGCCGGGTATCCCGCTGCCATGAAAAACGTTCCGCCATGAATACGGTGCAGTCATGAAAATCATCCGCCGGGCGACTCTGAGTGATCTCGGCACCATCTGTCGACTCCGGATCCAGCGCACCGCGTGGCTCACCGCGCGCGGCTCCGATCAGTGGACCGTCGCGGGCCGCGGCTTACCCATCGAGATCTTCGCGCAGGCGGTCGGCGAAGCGCTGGACGCGGGCGAAACCTGGATTGCCGAGGTGACAGGGGAACCGGCCGGGACGATCACCGTCAACGACCGCTCGGACCCGGGGCTGTGGTCGCCATGGGAGCTGGCCGACGCGGTGATCGTTCATTACATGATCGTCGACGTCCGCTTCGCAGGCCAGCGTGTCGGCCACCGCCTATTGGCCCACGCCGCATCGCTTGCGCGCCAACGACAACGCCATTGGGTCCGGTTGGATGCCTGGACCACGAATACCGATCTGCACGACTACTACCGCGGTGCAGGCTTCCACCTGGCCAGGATCGCGGGCCCGGCCGCCTCTGGACCGTCCCGCGCGCTGTTCCAACGCCGCTCCGACAGCTGGGCTTTCGAGCCGATGACGCCGGTTCTGACCCACGTACCGCTACCGGCAGCGCCACAGCTCGCGCCGGAGGCTCACAGCGGCGGCAGATAGGCGATCTGCACCATCTCCTGACCGCGGTTGCGCGACACCAGGATGCCGCGCCCGGGCGGCAGCTTCATCGGACGGACATCACCGATCAGCTTGCCCTCGTCCTTGGGGCCGCTCATGATCAGCGCGTCGACGGAGAGGTTCTTCATACCGCCGAGCACGTTGTCGTAGAGCGCGCGCGAAACGCCGCCGGTGCGTCGCGTGACGACCACATGCAGACCGATATCGCGGGCCTGCGGCAGATACTCCAGCAGTGGCAGCAGTGGATTGATGCCAGCGGTGATCATGTCGTAATCGTCTATCAGCAAATAGATTTCGGGTCCGGTCCACCAGCTGCGCTCGCGCAGCTGCTGTGGGGTGATGTCGGAGCCCGGGATGCGCTTGGACATGTAGCGGGCGAGTTCGTTGACCATCGGTCCGCAGGTCTGCGATGAGGTGGAGTAGCCGCCGAGATGCGCCTCGTCGACGACGCCGAGCAAGCTGCGGCGGTAGTCGATCAGGATGATCTTGGCCTGTTCCGGTGTCGCGTTCTCGGTGATGCCCATGGCGATATTGCGCAGCAGTGTCGTCTTGCCGCATTCGACGTCGGCGAAGGCCATGAAATGCGGCTCCTGGCCGAAATCCAGGACGAACGGGTCCAATTCGTTCTCGCCGAGCCCGACCAGCACCTTGGTCGGGCCGAGTTCGACTTCGTGTTTGCGCGCGATCGCCACGACCTCGTCGCGACTGATCTGCAATGGCAGCATGCGCACCTCGGGGGCACGTCGGCCCGGATAGAGCTGCTGCATCTGGTCTCTGGCCTGGGCGGCCCCCTCGGCCAGGGTCTGCGGATCGGAATCGGAATCGAGCCGGGGCAGCGCGATCAGCATATGCAGCTCATCGGACGTGAGGCCGCGACCGGGACGACCGACCGGCACCAGAGCGGCGGTACGCCTGCCCATTTCGGAATCCGTCGGGTCGCCGAGCCGCAGCTCGATGCGGGTGCCGATCTGATCTTTCACATTGGGCCGGATCTCGCCCCAGCGCGCGGCGCCGATGATCAGGTGGATGCCGTACGAAAGCCCCTGTGCCGCGATGGCGGTGATCTGCGGCTCGACGGCGTCGAACTCCTCGCGCATGGCGGCCCAGCCGTCGACGACCAGGAAGACATCGCCGAATTGGTCAGCGGCGAGCGGATCGTTGGGATCGGCCTCGGTCCCATTGATGAGCCGGGCCTCCATCTGGGAGTACTTGCGGCGCCGGAACTCCACCATGGATTCGATGCCGAGTTCGGCGAAGCGCTCCTCGCGCTGGCGCATGAGCGTGGTCAATTCGGCGACGGTGCGGCGCACGCGATCACCGTCCAGGCGGCCCGCGACCGAACCGACATGCGGCAGACCGGACAGACCGGCGAGACTGCCGCCACCGAAATCGAGGCAGTAGAACTGGACCTGTTCGGGGCTGTGCGTCGCCGCGGCGGCCATGACGATCGTGCGGATGGTGGTCGACTTACCCGACTGCGGACCGCCGACGACGGCGACATTGCCTTGGGCACCGGCCAATTGGATGGTCAGCACGTCACGGCGCTGCTCGTAGGGTTTGTCGATGATGCCGATCGGCATCCACAGCTGGCCGTGCCGGTTGACCGGGGAGCGCCAATCCGGATCGGGCAGCAGCATATCCACCGTCGGCGATTCGTCCAGCGGCGGCAACCACACCTCGTGCGCCGGACGGCCGTGTCCGGTCAGGCGTTTCACGACGACCTCGAGCAGCGTCTCCGGAACGCCGCCGCCGAGCGGCTCCTCCTCTTCCGGCTCCGCCCCCGGTGGCGGCGGCAGATCGGGCAGTTCCATCCGCACCGGTTCGGGCCGCTCTTTTGCCTCGACAGGTCCGGCGGTGAACACGGTCGGCGACTGACCGCCGACCACCCGGCCGTCCACCTGTCGGCTGCCGCTCGGTGACACATACGGCCCGGACACATACGTCGCGTTGAACCGCAACGGATCATCGGCATCGCTCTTGAGATAGCCGGAGCCCGGAATGCCGGGCAGGTGGTAGGCGTCGGTGATGCCGAGTACGGCGCGGGATTCGTTGGCGGAGAAGGTGCGCAGACCGATTCGGTAGGACAGGTGCGAGTCCAGTCCGCGCAGCTTGTTCTCCTCGAGTCGCTGCGAGGCCAGCAGCAGATGGACGTGCAGTGAGCGGCCGAGGCGGCCGATCATCACGAACAGATCCGCGAAATCCGGCTTCTGCGAGAGCAATTCGGAGAACTCGTCGACGATGACGAACAGTGCAGGCAGCGGGTCGAGCGCGACGCCCGCCGCACGCGCCTTCTCGTAGTCGGTGACGTTGGCGAAATTGCCTGCGGCGCGCAGCAATTCCTGGCGGCGATTCATCTCACCGGCCAGCGCGTCCCGCATGCGGTCCACCATCGAGAGTTCTTCCTCGAGGTTGGTGATGACCGCGGCGACGTGTGGCAGCGAGTCGAGGCCGAGGAAGGTCGCGCCGCCCTTGAAGTCGACGAGCACCAGATTCAGCGCGTCCGGCGAGTGCGTGGTCACCATGGAAAGCACCAGCGTGCGCAGGAATTCGGATTTACCCGACCCCGTTGCGCCGATGCACAATCCGTGCGGACCCATACCGCTCTCCGCGGATTCCTTGATATCTATTTCGACCGGGGTGCCGTCCGGGGTGACGCCGATCGGCACCCGCAGCCGCTCACGCGCGGTGCGCGGACGCCAAACCCGCGACGGTTCGATCTGCGCCGCGTCCGGAATCTTCAGCAGCGCCATCAGTCCCGGATCTGTCCTGGTGTCGTCGCCGAGGCTGACGATCTGTGCGGCCGTCGCGATCCGGAACCGGGCCAGGCTGCAGGCGAAGGAGGCGGATTCGGCCGCGCTCACTTCGTCAGCGGTGGCGAATTTCTCGGTTCCCGCAGCACTTTTCGCACTGACCGCACCGTCGCCGACGACCAATTGCAGACCGCGCCGGGCAGCCAGGCCGTTCTCGGGTGCGGTCAGATCGAGCACGGTGACCGAATCCAGACCGGATTCGCTGATCAGGCGTTCGGTGCCGTTGACGTAGCCGTCATCGATGATGACCACCAAATGCAAACGGCCCTGTGTCGGTTGCGGATTGCGCATGAAGCGTCCGCGTTCGAGCAGTTCGGAGGCAAGTGCGGTTTCTAGTTCGGCCAGCGAGCCGTACATCATTCTGGCCGAGCCCATGCCGTCACGGACGGTCGGATGTTGCAGGTGCGGTAGCCATTTCGCCCATTCCCAGGCCGGACCGTCCGGATCGGCGCAGACAATGGCGACCGCGACGTGGTCGGGTCCGTGAAATGCGGTGAGCTCCATCAGCATCGCGCGCGCCAGCATCCTGGCTTCCTCGGCATTGCCACCGATATTGATGGCCGGGAAAGCGCGCAGCGACACCGCGGTCGGCAGCTGGTGCACCACCGAATGGGTTCGTACGAAACGGCGCAACGCCACGGTGGAGACCGGCTCCAGATCCTCCAGCGGTCCGGTTTCCGGCCGCGCCAACTTGGTCGCCAACCGGTGGCTGCCCACCCCGACCCGCACATGTCCGAAGTCCGGATCGTTCGGCCTGCGCTCCCACATCCGGCGGGTGCCGACCACCGACCGCAGATCGATCGGTTCCGGATGACTCCAGATCAGCGATTCCAGCTGCTTATTGCCGGTGCGGCGGACGTCCTTGCGCATCTGGTCCAGGTAGCGGAAGTAGTCCTTGCGCTCCTCGTTGAGTTCGCCCGCACCCTTGGGGCCGTTGCCCCGCATGCCGAGCATCATGCCGCCCATCGACATGAGCATCATCATCGGGAACATCATCATGAACGGGTTGGCTAGCAGGTTGCGACCCATCATCACCATCATCGCGATCATGCCGACGACGGCGACCACCATGATCACCGGCATCAACTTCATGATCAGTGGTCCCGGCAGGGCCCGCTGGATCTCCGGCGGTGAATTCAACGCCACCTCACCGCCCGGCGCGCGCGGCGGGGCGATGCGGGGGCGGCGCACGAAACCTTCGGTAGCCACGGGTCCCCCTACCGCTCTGTTGCTTCGGACGCGAGATCGACGGAACCACGAGCGCGCCGGAACGGAATCGACAGTGCCGCACCGAGTCCCAGCACGATCAGACAGGTGACCGAGCCGATGATCGCGATGCGGCGTGGCAGCGGATCGGGTCCCGCGGGATGTACCGGCGCCGCCATCACACGTGGGATATCGGCGCCGACGCTCACCGGCTTGTCCGGGAGTTGCGCGGTCAGCGCGGCCAGCGGATCGATCAGGCCGTGGCCGACCCGATCGTCGCGGCCAGGGCCGGGCTCTTGCGCGGTGCGGGTAATTCGGTCGATCACCTGTCCGGCAGTGAGTTCCGGGAATCGGGACCGGACCAGCGCGGCGAGTCCGGCGACATAGGGTGCGGCGAAACTGGTGCCCTGGATGGTTCCGGTGCCCTCCTGGGTGACCGCGCCGTTGACCAGTCCGGTGCCGCCCGGCCTATTGTCGAGCGAGACGATATTGCGCCCGATGGCGGCGGCGCCGACCCACGGCCCGTGCAACGACAGCGCCGATGGCGAGCCGTTCGGATCGATGGAGGCCACGGTCAGCACGTAGGGCTGGAACCACGCGGGACTCGCGATGGTCTGCACGCTGTCCCAGCCGTCACCGTCGTTCTGCTTCTCACAGGCGCCGCCGTTCTCCACATTGCCCGCCGCGGCGACCACCACCACGTTGTGGTCGTAGGCGTACTTCACCGCCGCACCTAGCGGAACGTCGGCGGTGTCGGTTCCGGCTGCGCTGCAAGAGACTTCGGAAATATTGATTACCGTGGCACCCATATCGACGGCACGAACCACCGAGGCGGCCAGGGCGAGCACACTGCCGTAACCGGAGCGCACCATGGCATCCGGCGGCTGATCGCCGCCCGCGCGATCCTTGCGCTCATAGTGCGTGCTCAACTGGCGGATGGTGAGGATCTCGGCATCGGGCGCGACACCGACGAAGGCATCGTCCGGGCTGGGGCGCGCGGCGATAATGCCCGCGACGAGGGTGCCGTGGCCATCACAGTCGACGGTGCCGTCGGAGTCCGAGACATAGTCGCCGCCCGCTTGCAGAGCGGGCAGTCGCGGATGCCGATTCACGCCGGTATCGATGACCGCAACCTTTTGTCCCGCACCGCGACTGAATTGCCAAGCGGCTGGCAAATCGAGCACACGCTGCGGCAGCGGCGACTCCGCGGGCGGGCCACCGATGAGCGACAGTTCGGCGCAGACCACCTTCTGCTCGGTCGGCTCCAAGGGCGCGGGCCGGCCGCTGAGCGCCTGCGCGGGACCGAGCGCACCCGGGTCGATCCTCGGTGGTGGGACAGCTCCGGCCGGAGCAGACCAACCGAGCACAGATGCACCGAGAACCGCTGCGGCGCAGACGATTCCGGTTCCGCGCCGCCAGCCGGGCTTACTCGCCCGAGCAGTCATATGTTCCTGGCCATCGAATACACTCCCATGATCCACAGCACCAGCGGGATCACCGCGACGATCATCAGATATTCGGTGATCTCCATGGCTCGGCGGGTCACCGGCGTCACCTCGAGGTGCGGACCGATCACGCCGAACACCAGCACCCCCGCCGCGACGGCCAGCAGCAACACACCCGCGAGCAGCAGCAGATCCGAATCGCCGAGGGCCAGTCCGGTGATCAGGCCGATGACGAGGACGCAGCCGCCCGCGATCAGCGCACCGGCCTGCACCAGATCGGCGAACGAACGGCCGCGCAGACTGATGATCACCGCTGCGATGACGGCGAGCGTAATCCCTTGCCAGCGTGCGGATCCCAGCGGATCGGCGGCGCCGAGCGCACCGATGACCGCGGCAATGGCGCAGGCGATGAGCATGCCGGTCTGGTACTGGTTGGCGGCCCTGGCCCGCTCACCGAGTCCGGCGGCCGAGGGCAGTGCGGTCGCGCCGATCGCGCCGATGCCCTCGATGGTCGGGCGCGGTTCGTGATCGGCCGGATCGATCGCGCCACCGGCGGTCGGCACCGGCGGGATCGGCAGCCTGGCCAGCACCGCGGCCAGCCGCGGCACCGCGGAGATCAGTGTGATGGCCACCACCAAGATGGCGGCGCAAATCTGGGTCAGGTCGAAATCCCAGATCATCCGCACCAATGCGGCGATTCCGCCGAACAGTGTGACGGTCACCGCGGACGCCGCGAGCGCGGCACCGGTCGCGGTGGCGCGATAGATCACAGCCGCCGCCACCAGCGTGACCGAACAGCCGAGCAGCAGATGCGGACTGCCGAGATCGCCTGGCACGAATAGTGCTGCGCCGCCGAAGAACAACAGCAGCGCACACAGTGACAACCAGGTAGCCGTCAATTGATCCGCGTACTTACGCGCCGCGATGCCCGCGGCGACGGCGGCGATGACGGCGACACCGGTCGCGAGGAACGGCGCGGCCAGACCACCGCCGTGCGCACGCCCAGCGGCGAGCAGCAGCAGCGCGAGCAGTACCGCCGACACCGCGGCGACCAGACCCGTCCAACGGGCCGCAGTGGGCGACCAGCCGCGGAAATCGACACTGGTGAGCCGGGATACCGCGTCGATGACATCGTCGAAGAGCGCAGGCGATTCCTTCGCGGCGACCGAGCGCAGCACCAGCAGTTCGCCGTCGAACACCTCGGCCTCGGTCAGGCTGCGGCTCGGTGCGATGGCGTCGCGACCCAGCCGAGCCAGGGTCCAGTGTTCGGTATGCAATGGGGTGCCGCCGTCGTCGCTCTCCACCACATCGGGATTGCGCGATTCGATCAGAGCGACGAGATCACCGATAAATGTGGCGATCGGCACGGTCGCCGGAAGTCCGACATCGAGCTGGGCATTTCCCCCGATGACGGAGACTCGGCACAGTTCGGGTTCGGCGGCGCGGGTGCCGCTGCTCAACGGTTCGGTCAATTGCGCACCGATCCCAGCTCTGTACGGAACGATCCAAACACTTGCGTCCGGTTTCCTACCTGTCGAACCAACTCTACGACTCGGATCCACTCTCGCACGAACGTTCCCCCCGCCGCATGTGGTCGTCGCACACTTTGCAACCCATCGGTAGCAAAACATAATGTATCGGACGAGCCGAGCCGACGCGATCGCTAAGCTGGCCGGAAGATGAACGCGGACAATCACGCAACAAAATAGATAGCTCCAACCAACACTTCGGGGTTTGACAGCAATGACCGGCAACCGCCAAGCACAACGGGCCTTCGACGCCGGAATCCTGTCACTGGGCCTGACCATCGACGGACAGGAATCGGCTCGTGATCTCGAGTACGCGAAACTGGCGTTTCAGCGTGCCACCGAGTGGGACCCGACGATGTGCGACGCCTGGCTGGGCCGGGCAGCGGCGGGTGAAGTCACCACCGAGGTGCTCTACAACCTGTACAAGAACAGTGGGACAACACTTTTCCGCGAGCAACGCCGGTTGGGGCTAGCACCGCGGGCATTGGCCGGACGCTTCCTGGCTGGGCTGTACATCGACTACCCGCTGGCCGGTTACACCGAAATCTGGCTGGCCCAAGCGGCGCAATTGATTTCCGAGAAGGAGTACGACGAGGCCGAGCGGGTGCTCGACGAACTCGCCACCCATCGCGCCTCGATGCTCTCGGATACCGATCGGGAGATCGACGACCGGATCTGCGCTTATATCCGTGGCGTACTGCACTTCAACACCCAGCGCTGGCCCGATGTGATGGCCGTACTCGCCGGATCCGCCGAATGGGACGACCCGTATCTAGCGGCGGGCGCCCATGTGATGGTCGGCTCGGCCTGCGCTCAGCTCGGCCTGTTCGGCGAGGCCATCCGGCGCATGGAACAGGCCGAGGCGGGCCCGATCCCGGCGGCCAGGACCACCGCCATGTTCTGCCGCGGCCTGTGCCTGCGCGAAACCGGCAAAGAGGCCGAGGCGCAGGCCCTTTTCGAGAAGGTGTATTCGCAGGCACCGGATTTCGCCGCGAATACCGCGGCCATGCGCGATCGTACCTACCGGCTCACGGTGACAACCAAGGAGTCGATCGACGCGCGCACCGACCGCTGGGATCCGGCGTCGGCGCCCTCGGTGGAGGCGATGCAGACCGCCGACGCCGAGAACCGCGCCAAGAAGATCCTGACCGACGCGCGCGCCGAACTGGATTCCCAGATCGGCCTCGAATCGGTGAAAACGCAGGTCGCGAAGTTGCAGGCGACTGCGCAGCTGGCCAAGATCCGGACCGAGAAGGGTATGGCCAGCATGGCCCGCGGCAACCACCTGGCCTTCACCGGTCCGCCCGGCACCGGTAAGACCACCATCGCCCGGGTCGTGGCCAAGATCTATTGCGGCGTGGGTCTTCTCAAGACCGATAAGGTCGTCGAGGCCAAGCGCGTGGACTTCGTCAGCCAGAATCTCGGCGGCACCGCGATCAAGACCGACAAGCTGATCGATACCGCGATGGACGGTGTGCTGTTCATCGACGAGGCATACACGCTGATCCAGACCGGTCTGCAGGGCGGTGACGCATTCGGCCGCGAGGCGGTGGATACGCTGCTGGCCAGGATGGAGAACGACCGCGACCGGCTGGTGGTGATCATCGCGGGCTACGACGGTGAGATCGACCGGCTGCTCGCCGCGAACGACGGTCTGGCTTCACGTTTCGCCAAAC
Organism: Nocardia pseudovaccinii NBRC 100343; assembly: GCF_001613225.1. Classification (GTDB taxonomy): domain Bacteria; phylum Actinomycetota; class Actinomycetes; order Mycobacteriales; family Mycobacteriaceae; genus Nocardia; species Nocardia pseudovaccinii. The sequence continues at coordinate 12,558 of NZ_BDBY01000342.1, read as the reverse complement.
GCCTGCAATTCCCGTCCTACACTCCGACCGAACTCGGGCAGATCGGCAGCCTGATCGCCCGCTCACGCGATTCCGAGTTGTCCGAGGGGGCAATGGAACTGCTGATCGAGGCGTGCGGGCGGCTGTACGAGACCGAGCGCGTCGATCAGAGCGGGCAGCCGCGTCGGGGTATTGATCTCGCGGGCAACGGTCGATTCGTGCGCAACATCATCGAATCCGCCGAGGAGGAACGCGAATTCCGCCTGGCCAATGACGAATCACTGGATCTGAGCGCGGTGGACGAGACGGTGCTCATGCGCATCGAAGCGCCGGATATGCAGGCCGCGCTCACCGGTGTGCTGGCTTCGCTCGGCGTCTGAGAGTTCAGTTTCCGACGGGCAAGATATCGTGCTTGACCAGCGCATCGTTCTTCGACAGCGTCGGGCCGGGCACCAGCTGACCGATGATCGACCAGGGGGCCAGGCGCGGTTCGCTGCCGAGTCCGAGCACCTGGGCGGTGGCGATATCCGGGATGCCGTAGCGGATTCCGTTGTCCGCCACATAGAACAGGCCACCGCGCCGCAAACTGCCCGGCTCCGTTCCGGTTACCTGCACGAACTCCCCCGAAGCCGGTGGGATGTAGGCGGAATCGACCCGATCGCCGGTGCCGTCGGAGGTGGCCAAACTCACCGGTTCAGCCGAACCCGGCAGCGGCAGACGGTTGCCCGCGAGCAGGGTGACAGCGGCTCGGTCGGTGGGGCTTTCGGTCGCGTCGTTGCCGGGTTCGGGGCCCTTGGCCCAGCTCAGGCAGGTGACCGGAGCGTCCTCGGCGGAGACGATCTTCGGGGTGGTCGCCGGGAAGTGGTCGAGGGAAAGCTGATGTAGTACCGGCATATTGGTCAGCACGTCCGGCGGTTCGGCCTTGATCTCGCGCATGCCCTGGGAATTCGCGGTGCGGATGATCTGCGCGGCGAAATCGGTGACCGGCTGCACACCGTCGGCGAGCACCACATACAGCTGGGACTGATCGGTCCGCCCGGTGCCGCCGACCGCGATGACACCGCCGATCGGCACATCGGAAAGCTTTGCCGGACCGGGCTGTCCGGCCTTCGGAATATCCGGCACGGCCAGCGGCGGAACCGCGATGGCGGCATCCAGCAGGCCGGTGCCGACCGGCCGCGGTTTGTGCCCGGCCAGGTTGAGCGCACGGGTGAGCACCGAGTTGGCGGGATCGAGTTCCGCGCGCTTGCCGTCGTAGATCAGATAGGTCTTATCGGCCCGTCGCACCAGCAACGCATCCGATGGGCCGAGGGTCCGAATGCGTTCGTCCAGTTGGGGTTTGCCCGCGAAAACCGCGGTTTCCACGCCGGTCGCCGCGGCCGCGCTGCCGGTGATCGAGAGCTGCACCGTTTCGCACAGCGACCAGTCCGAGCGGCCGCCCTGCGTCGAACCGGGCAGTGCGGCGGGTGCACCCGGGATGCCGAGCATCGGACCGCGCGGCATCGACGAAAGCTTCGAATCCTTCACCGATTTGGGCGATTCGCTGCTGCCGCTGATCAATCGGGCCGAGGCCAGGTTCAGCACCGGATGCAGGCGTTTGTCGTCCTTCCTGTCCTCGGATTCGGCCACCACCACATACAGCGCGCCGCTGTCCTTGCCGATCACGATGTTCGCGTCGCCGATCGCGCCCTGCGGCCGCAGAAAGGCCAGGATGGCCGCGCCGGCCACCACGAGCAGGCCGAGTGTGGCGCCGACGAGCATCGAACGCAGCTGAGATCGCATGGGGTCGTGCAGCATCCGCACATCGCGCCGGACCAGTGCGTGATCGAGTCGGCGCAGCAGAAAACGGTAGCCGTTGACCTGGGCCTTGGTGGTCAGCTGAGCCGGCACATGGTCTCCATCGAACTACGGGCAGGACAGGATAATTACAGTATCGTTCGACGCCACGGTGTCAATCCAGCGACAATTGGGCAAACTATTTCCCATCCGCGAACACCGGTGTGGCGCGGTACTGTTATCGCAATACTGGTCTGATCATCGGGGACGGGGCTGTGAACAAACGCGATACCGACTCCGGAGCGAACGCGCGTGAATTAACCGGAAACGAAAACTTCGTGAACACGACGCACACAACGTTACGTGATCCGGAATTCTGGCTGCTGCGTCAATTGCCTTTGCGACTCATGATTCCGCTCGCGCTGTTTGCCGCGATCGCGGCCTGGTTCGCAACGGCGCTGCACGCGCCGACGGTCGCCGTCATCGCGGTCGCCGCGGTCGTTCTCATTGCCGGTGCGGCACCGGTGCGTCGGCGCGAGCCACGCAATATCGTCGGCATGCTGGCGCGCGCGATCGCCTTTCGCTGGCGGCGGACCCGGCCCGGCCCCGCCGATGCCGGCCAGGCCGCCTTCGATGTGCCGCTGCCCGAGGGCGGCAGTTACGGCGTGCGCTGGGACGGTAATCTGCTGCTCACCATGTTGCGCATCGATCCGCCGCCGGATGCGCTGACGCTGCTGCGGCGCGGTTCGCTGTCCACCGACCAGGTGCTCCCACTCACCGAAATCGGCCGCTGCCTCAGTCAATTCGATATCAACCTGGCCTCGATCGATGTGATCAGCACCGGTGCGCGGACCGCGGGCGGTGGCCCGGTGGCCCAGCTCTACGACCGTATCCTCGGCCCGCTGCCCGCCATCGCGCATCGCACGGTCTGGCTGGTCCTGCGACTGGATCCGCTCGCCAATGCCGAGGCCGTGGACAACCGCGGCGGCGGCGGTGCGGGTGCGCTGCGAACCGCGATCATCGCGACCCGCCGGGTGGCCAATCGACTCGCGGGCCGTGACATCTCGGTATCGGTGCTGACCGCGGGCGAGATGAACAGCGCGGTGCGCCAACTCACCCGCGGTATCGCACTGGACGGATTCGTCGAAACCCCGAAATCGCTGGTGCACCAGGGCCTGTACCTCACCAGCTACGAGATCGGCCCGGAGCTGATCGGGTCGCGCGGCTTCGCCGATATCTGGGCCACCCCGAGCCTCACCACCACGGTCACCGTGCGCCTTCGCCCCGGTGCGCAGCGGCCCGGCGAAGGTCGCGAAACCGGTTCTCCGCCGATCAGACTGGGCGCGCTCGTCCGCTTCGACACCGCGACCGAACCGGTCGAGCCGCCGGTGCCCGGGCTGCGCACCCTGCCGGGTGAGCAATTCCGCGCACTGCTGGATTGCCTGCCCGCCCGCACCGCTCGACGCGACGGCGACAACGCGGGCGACTACCGTGGTCCACTCGCCGCGCTCGATGGCATTGTCGTGCCGACCGCCGGTTGTGGTCAGCTGATCGGCGCCGACAATGCGGGTCAGGGCATCGCGGTGCCGCTGATCGGCGACGGCACCAGACATCTCGAGGTGATCGGCCGATTGGATCTGGCCCAGCAGGTGATCCTGCGGGCCATCGCCCTCGGCGCGCACACCATCGTGCACACCGACCGGCCCGAGGCCTGGCAGTCCATGGTCGCCAATGTCGATGCGCCGCATTCGCTCTCGCTGGCGCCCCGTTTCGCCGGTGCGGGGCATCACGTCGCCCCACCGCAGCCCGGCGGGCCCATTCCCGCCGCGACGGTCGTGGTCTTCGACGGTATCGCCCCCACCGCGTTGACCGGTGGCGCGACCATCGTGCACGTTCGCGCGCCCGAGCAGCCCGATGGGCAGTTCGATGCCGATATCGTTCTGGTGCAGGATATTTCGGCCCCGAACCTGATCACGGTGCGGACCTCGACGGCCAGCGCGACGGTCAATATGGTTACCACTCCGGACGAGATGTGGTACATCGGCGAATCCCTCTCCGCGGCACGGTAATCGAGCGAATACGGCCGGTCCGGAAGCGTGACGCTCCGGACCGGCCGTGCTGAGCCGTTTCGAGCGACCGGCAAGCGATCGCTGCTGATCCTTTCGAGCGACCCGCAAGCGATCGCTACGGCGAGGTTCAGGCCCCGAAGCCGTCACCGATCTTGCCGTCGGTGCCGAGCGCGCGGTGCAGCGAGTTCTCCACCGCCGCGGCGACATTGTTGAGCGAGGTGAGCGTGTCACCGTACTCGGAGTGCCAGGCGTCGTAGACCTGCTTGAAGCTGGCGTGGGCCACGTTGCCCTCCCACGCCACCTTGAGCACGCCGCCCGCGTCCTCCATATCGCTGCCGTATTTGATCAGGTCGCCGTGCAGGGTGACCAGATCGTTGTACAGAGCCATCATCGGGCCCTTGGCGTATGCCATAGTCATGGTGATTACCTCCGAATCGAAGACTGAATAGTGTGTCGGCCCAAGCGCTTACAGGCTGATGTGCTCGAAACCTTCGCGGTTTTCCTGCTCCATCTGGATGTACTGCTGGGTACCGTGACCGACCTGCTCGGTAATGGCGTTGAGCTTCTTGTGCAGCTCCTGCGAGTGCTGAGCCCAGTTGGTCGAGGCCGCGACGAACGCCGCCTTCGCATCGCCCTCCCAGTGGGTCGCCGCGGCGACCTCGTCATCGATCTTCTTCAGCGTGCGCTGCATGTTGTCGACCGCGGCGGCCATGAACTCCTCGGCCTTCTTCGCGGTCGCCTCGTCTACGTGTACACCTTCACCACTCATCGTGGACACCCTCTCGTGTAGTGATTCCAATGCCCGGAAACGATGTCGGGTGACATCGCCGGAAGGTCGGCGGCTGACTTACTGCGCGCCCTCAGGGTCTACTGCGGAAGCCACCTTCCCCCGGGCAGTGATTCGATCAGTGCCGAAATCGCTTGCGCGATACGGTGATCGGTGCCCGGTGTCACCGTGGACCAGACCTGCTGATCCGCAGCAATCCCGGGCGCGGCCACAATGCGACCGCGTCCGGTGTCATAGACCGCGACCGCACCGGGCGGCCGGGTGGTCGTACCGTCGAGATGGGCGTACGCCACGATCTCGGCGAAGGCATGGCAGGAGGCGAAGGCCAGGCCGTAGGCGGTGGCGTCACGATCGGCGACGCCCAGTGCGTAGACGGCGTCCGCGTAGTCCTCGGAGGTCTGTGCCGCGGCTAGTCGCTCGCTCAATTCGCTCGACAGCGCGCTGAAATTGGTCACCTCCGCGGGTGTTCCGGCTCCGAGCGCCTCGAGCAGTGGGCGCACCAGCGCCGCGCCCGACCCGTCCGCCCAGACGGTCCGCACGTCGAAGGTGTCGCCGGTGCGCACCGCGATGGCATGCTGTTCGCCGCGGCGGGCCAGGCAGATCCGGGTCACGGCCGGCGTTCCGTCGGGCCCGGTCGCATAGATGCGGGCGACCAGCTCACGATCGGGTTGGGCCAGCGTGAACATGGCATCGGCCAGTTCGGAGTCGACATCGCCCTCGGCGTCGAGCACGCCCGCGCCGACCAGTTCGGTCACCGCACGTTGCTGCGCCTCGGCCCACGCGTCGAACGAATCCTGCTGCGGTCCAACGGAAAGCACCAGCGGCAAGGTCTGGACACCGAGCCGCTCGGCCACCGCGAGCAGGCCGTCATTGGTCATGGTCGTCATTCGGCGCCTCCCGATGCCGTCCGACCGGTGGCCGCTGGTGCTTCCGGAGCGCCGAGTACCGCCGGGGCGGCGGCGATACCGAGATCGGCACCGATCGCGTCGCCGGTCACCGCGGCAGCGCGGGGGGCGTATTCCTCCTCCTCGGCTCCGCCGCCCGCCGCCATCGCGCCGGGAACCATCGGCAGCGCACTGGAACTCGCGGTGGAGGTCGGAACCGGTTGTGGGGTAGTCACTTCCACCGGGGCGGGCGCTTCAGTGAAGACCGGTGCCCGATACGGCTGCAACTTCGTGAGCGTCGGGACCGCACCGATTCCGCCCGGCATGAACATCCCGGGTGTGATCGCGGGCAGCGCGGGCATTGCCGAAGCCCCGGCCGCCGCCGGCGCGCTCGCTTCCTCGGCCGCCAGTGCGGCGCGCGAGGCGATTACCGGCGGATCCTGCTGAATCCATGGTGTCGCGAGCGGTTCGGTCGCCGCCTCGTAGGTCTGCATCACCCGCGCGGCCGCCGCCTTCGCCATATCGGCGTCGGTGTCGGCCCGGGCGGCCACCGCCTCGAGCGGTGCGCCGAGCGCCCCGCCGATCGATTCGAGCATCCGCTGCACCGCCTGGATGGTCTGGATCTCGGCGGTATGCGGCATGGTCAGCCGGGCCAATTCATAAGCAGCGGCCTGGGTTTCGGTACGCGCCGCATTATTGCCCGCAGCCGTCGCGGCATCGGCGAGCCAATCGCGCAACCGCGAAATCCGGTCCAGCACCGGGCCACTCGTGGTGGATTGCCACGCACTGCGCATCGACGCGACGATCAGTTCGTATTCGGCGACCGCCGTACCGAATGCGGCGGCCAGCCGGGTCCACGCGGCACCGGCCTCGGCCATCGGTACCGCGCCGGGACCGGTGGACAGTTCACGCGCCAGCCGCTCCGGCTCGCGCGCGCCCCAGACCACACCGGTGAAACCGGGCTGCGGTGGTTCGATCATGGTGGCTCCGTGTCGTATTCGCTGTGGTGTCAGGCCGCGCCCGGGACGCCGAAGTCGGCGACACTGTCGTTCTCGGCGCGACCGAACTGTGCGGCCTGCGCGCGCAGCGTCGCCGCCAGCTTGCGCAATTCGACGATTCCGGCGGTCGCACTCTGGCCGTAGGAGGCCGCGACATCGTTCATCGTCTGCGCCGCGCGCGCCGAAACCTCGTCGACGCCAGCCGACGGCACCGTCAACGCGGGCGAGCCCTCGCGCAATTCCGCTTCCAGTCGGGCCGCGAGTCCGTCGAGCCGGGTGGCCGCGTCCCGGGCCGCCGCCGGATCGAACATCACTCCATCGAAATCCGTACCGCCGCTTGCCATCGCAACCTCCTGAATCAGCGAACCCTTAGAGGGTGAGTTCCTTATCGGGTGGTGGCTCCGAGATCTGTTCGGTCGCGCCGACCACCGGCAGCGAGACCCCCTCGATCGGTCCGACGACCTCTTCGCCGTGCTCGGCATTGACCAGGAAACCGGGCATATCGCCGCCCGCATCCCCCGCTCCGCGCGCACCTGCCCCGCCCGCCGCGCCGTAGGGCATCATGCCCGGGCTGCCCGGCGCACCGGTGGTGCCACGCACGGCGGCAGCGGGTTCCACTGCCGCGGAACCGGTTCCGGCGGCATTGAAACCGGGCATACCGCTGAGTCCGGCGGTGCGCGGTCCGCTCCACGGGCTCAGCGGTGTCGATATCGGGGCCGCGCCGATACCGCCCACACCGCCGCCACCACCTGCGCCACCACCCGACGCGCCGTGCTCGGTCTCATCCTTCTCCGTAGCCTCGCGCTGCTCTTTCGCGATGGCGTCGGCTTGCAGTTTCTGTGCCTGCGTCGCGTTCTGCGTGGCCACCTGGGTGAGCGTCTGCGCGCCGGTCTGCGCCATGGTCATCAGCGGGGTGAGCAGTTGCATCACCTGCTGCATGGAGTCGACGCCCTTGGGGGCATCGGTGACCTCGACCTTCTTGCCGACCGCGGTCATATGCGCCGAATGCGCGGTCATTTCGACCCGGGTTTTGGTCACCACCGCGATGCCCTCGGTGATCGCCTCCACGGTCGCCGCAGCGATAAACGCTTGTCCGCCACCGGTTGCCAGCCACGGCGTCGCCGCGGCCACGGTGGCCATGTACTTGGCGATGACCGAGGCCATCAGCGCGCCGCCGGTCGCCACCGAGGTCGCCCCACCGGCGAGCGACGCCTTCTCCTGCGCGCTCTGCGTGGCCAGTTCCGCGCCGTTCTCCGCGGCCTGTCCGGACTTGTTCGCGGCCTGCATCGCGGCCAAGCCCTGCCACAGCGACATCACGGTCTGCAGCGCCTGGGTGCCGAGTTGGATCGCGGTCTGCGCGGCCTGCGCGGTATCGGAGAGCGCCTTGGTCGGGTCGGGGCCACCGCCCGCGGGCGCGCCGAGATTTCCGGTGCCGAAACCGCTCGCCATATCGGTGAGCGGCCTGGCCAGTGCGGCCAGATCAATGACCGGCAGCGGCGGCAGTTCAGGCAGCGGTGGCAGCCCCGAGATCTCTGGAAGCGGGCCGAGGCCCATATCCTTCAGGATGTCGTTGACCGGTCGATCGACAAGCGGCGCAAGGGCACTGCCGCGCAGCAGATCCACGATCGACGGGTCGAGCGGCGCAGTCATTGCTAGACGCCAGCAGCGCCGAATTCGGTGCCGGATGCCGCCTCGGCCGCCTCATAGGCGGCAGCGCCCTGATGCGCGGTCAGCGCGGTACCCGCGTGCACACCAGCCAATTCGAACATCGAACTCACGTGATTGGACTGCGCGTAGGCGAACGCCAGCAGAAAGTCCTGGCCGATCAAGCCGAATACCGGCGCGGCCGCCGCCACGGTTGCCACCTGGTCGAACGCACCGGCCGTTGCGACACCGGTGGCCATGGCCACCGCCGCGTCCCCATACGCGCGAATAGCGTCAGGCGTTGCTACAAGTTCGCTCATCGTAATCCCCCGATCCAGTAACTCAATTGATCGTCCCTTATCGAACCTATCAATCGAACTGCAATGTCCGAAAGCAATTTTGCACAAACTTAAGGTTCTTGACAAAAGTTCTACGGGGGCAGCGTGAACGTCGGGTGTCTACTCGGCAACTTCCTCGTTGAAGGCAGTGACCAATTCGCTACGTCGCTCGAATGCCTGCCGCACCGCGGCGGCCGCTGTCGCTACCAGCGTCGACTCGAATTCCACCGGTGTCATCCGCGAAACAGCCTGGGAGAACTGCAGATCCAGCAACGTTCCGTTGCCGTCGACCTCAACGGTGATCGAACCGTCCTGCGCTGTCTCCCGCCCGCGCACCCCGGCCATATCGTCGGTCAGATCCCGGATCCGATACAGCCGCCGCTGCACGCCCGCCATCAGTTCGTCCATGGTCTCGTACACGATGAAAACTCCTCTCGGACAACGGGGACTACACCTGACGCAACCAGCTATCCGGCTCGGTCTCGTACTCCTGCTCTTCAGCTAATTCCTGGCGCGCAACATCTTCGGCGGTCGGCAACCCGCTGAGCGCCAACATCTCCGCGGGCACTCCCGCCGCCGCCAACTCCGCCCTGCGCGCCATCCCGGCCCGATTGGCCGCCTGCCTGCACAGCCGCAACACCTCGGCCGCCAATGCCTGCGGATCGCGCTTCAACTCGGCCGGTTGGACCGAAATACCAAGTGGCAGACCCTGTTCGGTGGTGCGCACCGAGATCGCGCCGCTACGCGAGGTCGCGGTCCATTCGGGAATACCCGGTTGCGTTTCGTCCATAGCGGCCACCTTTCAGACTCGCTCGTCCTTGATCGCACGCACGATGGCGGCGATCCTGGTGTTGACCATCGCGGTCAACCGCTTCTTATCGGCGGCAACGGCCACCGGCGGGCTCTGCTCGTCGATCGCGTAACGCCCATCCTCGTCCAAATCGTGCCACACCAGCCGATGCCGGGTGACTCCACGGGGGCCGAATCGCGAACGGCCCTGGACGATATCGATACTTCCGATGCTCGGCGTGGGCGTTTCGAGGAAGCGCTCGGCCCGCTCGGCGACCGAATCGTCGAAGGAGTCGTGCACCGCCGATCTGCCGAACGAATAGTCCATATCGTCGTCGCGGTCTGGGGAGGCGAGCACGATATCGGACAACTTGCCCGCGTCGATCTCGGGCAGCACCTCGACGACAGCCGCGCCCAACGCCACCGCATCGCATTCGGTTACCGTGAAACCTCCTGCATGCCAAAAGGTTTCCCCGGGCAGCTGGGTGACCAGATAGCCGCGAGTCGCGCGCCGGACCGCGAGCACCCGCAGCAGGGTCTGCGGCTTACGCGGCTCGCGCCCGTCCCAGCCGTTGACAGCGATCCAGACGTCGGGGTCGACGATCGCGGCCATGGCATCGTCGAACGACCCGCCCAATGTGCGACGGACGCGCTCGAGCGCCTCGGACTTCAGCGCCTCGAACTGTTCCTCCGTCGGCACATCGGTGGTGAAGTAGAACGGCCACGGCAGCGCCTCGCCGAGTTCCGCGAACCAGAGTGCGTAGAACTCGAGGTCGGTGAACTTCCAGGTCGGATTCATTGCTCGACAACAGGTTTGACGACGACCGGCGCGTCGCCGAGCGCCTCCTCGATGTGCTCGACCGAATCCAGATACGCAGCCCGCTTATGTTCCTTGTTCTGGCCACCGGCACCGTGGCCCGCCGGTCCCATGCCGCCGGGCGAACCCGGCTGCCCCGTGCTCGCCAGCCCGGCGCGTGCGGCGGTCGCGGCCGCGGCGGCATCACCGACCGCCGCGCGCGGAAACAGTTTCGAGCTCAGGCTATTCGGCGAAAGCCCGGCGCCCGCCCCGGCTCCGCTACCGGCACCACCACCGGCGCCCTTGCCCGCTCCGGCACCGCCGCCCGCCTTGAGCGCGTCCTTGCCCAGGGCCGACAGCGCCGACGGTAGCCCGGCCAATCCGGCCGACTGCATATCCTTGGCCGCGGCGGCCTGTGCCTGCTGCGCTGCCTGTTCCGCCGCCGACTTCGCGCTGTCCAGGCCCTGTTTCAGCGCGTCCTGTGCTTGCGAGGCCGCTTGCTGCGCGGCTTGCTCGGCCTGCTGCTGCGCGGCTTGCTGCGCCTGCTGGGCTTGTTGCTGTGCGGCCTGCTGCTCGGCCTGCTGGCGTTGCTTCTCGAGCTCGGCCTGCTGCTGTTTGGTCTGTGCCTGCGCCTGCTCGAGCGCCTTCTGCTGCTGCGCGGCCGCTTGCGCCGCGCGCTGCTGCGCGGCCGCGTTATCGGCCGCCGAACTTCCACCGCCGCCACCAGTGGTGCGCTGATCGCCACCATCGGTGGTCCTGGAGTCCACACCGGGAATTCCGGTCGGCGGCGGCAATACGGGCAGCACCGTGCTGGACTGAATGCCCGGCCGGTACCAGGCCCGGAATCCGTCCTGGGCCGTTTTGGTCGCCGCGCTTTCCTGTTCGGGCGTAATCGCCGCGTACTGACCGGTTTTGGCGTCCGGCTGCGGCAGAGTCTGGCGGAAATTGATCGTCCACATCGCACCGTCCACCAATAACTGCCCGATCTGGCGCATATCGGTGGTCAGCTGCTTACTCGCGCCGACGTATTTATCGACGGCGCCCTTCGCCGCCTTGGAGCCGTCACCCTGCCACCGATCCTTCACGAGCAGATCGATATTGCTGCCCAAGTCCGCGAAACCCGACTCCAGACGGGCCGCCATCCTGGTCCAGTCGCCGCCCATCGACAGCAGTCCGTTGGGCTTGTCCACCAGCGCCCAATACATCTCGGTCGCCTTGTAGTAGGTGAACGACTCGGCGGGCTCCAGATGCGGATCGACGACCTCGGTTGCCGGGCCGTGCTGTTCGAGCGGTTTGCCGTCGTATTTGCTGCCGTCCGCCTTCGGCATATCGGGATCGACATCGACCCAGCTGTACTGCCCGCCCGCGCCGCCCTGATACTTCCGCTGCATGATCTGGGTGGCCGCATCGGAGATCTTGGGCGCGGTCTTCGCCTTGATGGCATTGAAGACCGATTCCGAGGTCTCCTCCGACTTCTTCACCATCTGTCCGGCGATGACAAAGGCCTCACCGAGATCCTGCAGCGACTTCTTGTACTCGGGCAGTTTCTTGTTGATCAGCTCGCTCGCCACAGTGGCGAATGCGTTCGAGAGGATCTTGCCCGAACCCAGGCTGCCGAAGTGGTCGACGGTGAGCATGTCCTTGTACTGCTTCATGCCCTGGGCGTCGCTGGCCGGATACGGCCCCTTGGTATCCCCCGCGGCGATCTCGAAGACAGTCATCGCGTCGGCGACGTACCGCACCGCGTCCGGCGCGACCTTGGGATCGATCTTGAACACGCCGCTCTTCGCCTGGTTTTTCAGGCCCGACCACGGGTTGTTGCCTTCGCCGGGCATCGATCAACTCCTGTCCTGCTCGGCGCTGCCTCGACGCGCGGTGTGCGCCCCCTCGCGTCGCCCCTCATCCGCGCACATATGCCACCGATCATCCCATGAGCTGCGTGAACGGTCGGTGACCTCACCGTGAATCATGCTGGCGCTCATGGGCCCTCCGGTTGTTCGTTCGCTGGTTTCTCCACTTCGAACCAGACGCACTTGCCACCCCGTCGCACATCGACACCCCAGACGGTGGCCGTCTCCTCCAGTATGCCGAGGCCGCGTCCGTGGGTGCCGACCTCCATTGCGCCCGATTCTCGAGCGTCCAGATCGATCTCGATCGCGTCGGCACCGGCGGCGCCACTGACCAAACCGCTGGCAACACCCATCGTGCGCGGCGAAACCGCGACTCTCGCAATCAGATTCGCGCTCGCCGCGCGGCCGCCAGCGCCGTGGCTTCCCGCTCGGCCAGCGCCTGAGCTTCCCGCGACAGCGCCAATTCCAGTGCTGCGGCCCTCATGCCGAGGGGCCAGAACTCGGCGATCAACGCGATGACCGAATAGGCGGTGTCATGCCGACATTCAGCGCGCTGAGAATCCAGCCCCGAATCCAGCTTCACAGCGGGGGTGATGTCGATGAACATCCAGTGGCACCTCATCGCCGATGCGCGAGCTCACCAGCCCG
>NZ_BDBY01000341.1 GCF_001613225.1 Nocardia pseudovaccinii NBRC 100343 | reverse complement strand
GGCCGTTCGGGCAATATCTCGCGCACATCCGCCCGCATCATCTCCATCAGATCGGTGAATTGTCCGATCGAAAGGTCGTCCGCCATCGAATCCCTCCTAGCTCACCCCGGCACCCCTACACCCAGCCCGGACTTCGACTTCGGTGGCTTCAGATGCTCTCGAAATCGTCGCGGCCCGCTTGATCGGTTCCGGTGAGCGCCACTCCTGCGTCGGTGTGGCGCCTTGCGAATAGCTCTGCAGTGTCTCGATTTGGGCGTTCAATACGCTGATCAGATTGTCGTGGGATGCCTCGTAACCATTTTCGCCCCCGGCGAATTCCGGTCCGCGACCGTTCGTCCCCCAACTGCCCCAATTCTGGGGTGTTCACCGCATCCAGCCGGGACACGATCGCCTGGATTCTGCCCGCGACCTCGGCCAGGTCCGCCGACGGTTTGTTCAACCCGGACGGTGTCGCCCGGAAGCCCTCACTCATCTCGAACCCTCCACCGACCTCGGGCTATAGCACAATTCGATCATCACATGGACGCCTGTCGTCCAAAATATGAAGTCCCACCGCATGAACTCGATTCGGCCGCGGCGCGAGCAACTCGGCCGCCGACAGCTGACGCGTCGCGGCTTCGAGATCGCCGTCGCGACCGAAGGTGTCCACCAACAGCTCTCGGGTGACCTCCCCGCGCTCTGCGGCAGTCAGCGAGCGCGCCACCGCGGTTCGTGTTCGGGTGCCCGGATCCCCCGACAGTAACCGGGCCACCGTCTCGATCACGGTGTGCGACTGCCAGATTTCCGGCATTGCCACACCGCACTGCTGCACCGATGGCGATTCCCCGGAGTACCACCGCTGGCCGTCCCACCAGAAGCAGAACGAGAGCAAGCCGACCGCCGCGCGTGGGCTCAGCACCGCATTGGTCACCCAATCCGGCGCTCCCGCATAGAGATTCGGCAGATCGACGCCGCCGTTATAGGCCGCGTTCAATGCCGGTGCATCCCATACTCCGCCCGAGAGCACGGCCCGGCCGCCCGGCACGGCGTACAGCGTGGAGCCGCTGCTGCCGTTCCCGCCGCTTTCGAACCAGCCGTTCGACGGCACTACCCGTGGTCCGCGGTCGGACGAAACGGCAACGTGCGCGGCCGAAATCATCGCCCAGCGGGCCCACAACTGCGGAAACGACGGAAGTTCCGGGTCCACCGGCCGCGCGGTCACCCCGTGCGCCCGGTCGACGAGCGCGGCGGCCACGGCACGGCGCGGGCGGCGACACTGCCGGTCGCGGTGACTCATGTAGGCCGCCAACCACACCGGCAGTCGCGGCCGCGGATACGCCGCCACATCGGCGCGATACGCCTCCGGACGGAAGAGCTGGTCGGCCGGGAACGGCTCGTCGCCGTAGTCGTAATCGACCTCGACATCACCGTATGCGTTGGCCCGCAACAACAGTCGCCACCACGGCTCGGTGCCGGACGCGGCGACCTCGGCACGATACCGCCGCACCAGCGCGACCACCGACTCCGGGACCTCCAGGCGTACCGGCCGATGTTCGCCGGTGAACTCGACGCGCGCCGACTCGACGGTCACGGTCAATGCGAATACCGCGTTCAGACGCTGCCAACCAAGTGGGCCGAGTTCCCCCAACTCGCTCGCGATGCGCGAAACCAACGTGTCGGCGTACCGGCCGTGGTCGGCGACGACGGAATCGCTACGCGATGCTCGAGTCATTGCTCTCGTTCCTGTTCCAACACAATCGATTCACCGATCGCGCGCTGTTGTTTCGAGTGCTGGGCACGTACTCGCCATCGATGTCTTTTCGATAGTGGCACGCGGATCGGCGCCCGCATCGCGTTACCGATGGTGACTAGCTAAAGAGACTGTTAAGAATTCGTTCCGGCCTCCGACCAGGGCATCTGCGACTTCCACGGCCGAATTATCAAAAGCTGAATTAGTTTCGGACTTTTTTCCTGAGGGCGATTCCACCGCACAGCTAGTCAATTCGGCGGAAACCATCGCGCTGGCGCCGAAGAAGGCGAACCACGAATCGCTGTACTTCTGGTACGTCGCGATCTCGTTGACGATCTACTACTTCATGCGGGAGACCTCGAAGAACTCCGCGATCGAGGCGGAGGCCGATGCCGAGGTGGCCGTGCGTTGAGCATGGCAATCCGCAAACGGCTGCGCGTCGAACCTTCGCTTTGCAAGGATCGGCGCGTGCGGCTTGTGCTGGTGGAAGACGATGACGGAGTCGGGGAAGCGCTGCAGGCCGCGCTCACCGCTCGGGGCTACCTCGTCGACCGCAAGCGGCGCGGGGCGGACCTACTACGCACCCACCGCGACTACGACGCGGTGATCCTCGATCTCGGACTACCGGATATGGACGGGCTGGAGGTGCTGCGGCGGCTGCGTGCAGTCAGCTCGGTCCCCGTGCTGATCCTCACCGCCCGGGCCGGTGAGCGCACGGTGGTGCTAGCGCTGCGCTCTGGCGCGGACGACTACCTGGTGAAACCGCCGCGCATCGCGGAGCTGGTCGCGCGCCTGGAGACGGTGACCCGTCGCGTCGTAATCCACACCTCGCCCGTGGAAGCGGTTGTCTCCCAAGATGTTCGGGTGGATCTGATGGCTCGACAGGTCGAGGTGGCCGGGGTGCCGATCATGCTGACTCACAAGGAATTCCAGCTGGTTCGGATCCTGGCGGAGCGACCCGATACCGCCGTGAGCAGGCAAGAGCTGATGGACCGCATCTGGGGCGACTCATCGGCCTCGGTATCGCGGGCACTGGATGTGCATATGGCGGGATTGCGCGCGAAACTCGACCGGCCCGGTTTGATCACCACCATCCGTGGCTTCGGCTATCGCTGGCGCACCGACGGATCCTAGGTCTGCACCGAACCGTGCCGCTGCTGGAAGCGCTGCTCGAACTCCGCGGCATAGACCGACGGCGCCACCGATGACGAAGATTGTTCCAGCACACCGTCATCGGCGACATAGAAGATCGCGCGCCCGATCGAGATCTCACCGGGTTCGGTCGGCACGTACACCATCCAGCCGACGCTGATCCGGTCTGCGCGCAGATCTTCCAGCGGATAGCCGGTGGTGTCCATATTCTGATCCAGAATGAACTGGCGGACCTGGGCCATCGCGGCGTCCCGCGAGATGGGCTCCGGCAAGGTGATCGTCACACCGGCCAGCGTGAGCTGATACAGGGCGCTGTCGATATCGAAGGTGCCGTCGTCACCGAAGACCTCGACGAGCGTATCCCGCGTCACCACACCGATTTCCGCCGCCGAAACCAGATTCGCCACGGCGGCGCGCTGCCCATCGCTCGGGTGCTCCGCGACCAACCCGGCGATCACTCCGGCCACCGTATCGGAGGTCCAGATGCCGGGCACCGCCTCGCTGAGCCGGTCCGCGGTCGGCGACTCGCCGCGATACCACCGACCGCCGTCCCACCAATAGCAGAACGACAACAGCCCGCTGGCCGCGCGCGGATTCAATACCGGATTGGCGACCCATTCCGGGGCACCGGCATACAGTGCGGGCATCGGCGTCGCGCCGTTGTAGACCGCATCGAGTTCGGGCGCATTCCACACGCCACCGGACAGCACCGCGCGACCACCCGGCAGGGCATACAGGGTCGACCCGCTGCGTTTCGAACCTTCGAACCAGCCGAGAGCGGGCAAAACCCTTGGTCCCCACTGTGATCCGGCGGCCACGAAAGCAGCCGCGATAATCGCCCAGCGAGCCGACAGCACCGGGAAGGCCGGAAAGTCCCGCTCGGACAGTACCGGGCGCACACCGGTCTCCCGGTCCGCCCTGGCCTGCGCGGCCGCCGCGGCCGCCGGGCGCGATTGCCGGTCACCGTGGCCGATATAGGCCGCGAGCCAAACCGGCAGCCGGTCGCGCGGATACGCCTGCAAATCCGCGAGATAGACCTCGGGAAGGAATAGCTGATCGTCCGGGAAGGGCTCGTCACCGTAGTCGTAATCGACCTCGATCTCGCCGGTACTCGCCAACTCGATCAACAGCCGCCACCAGGGGCCATCGCTCAGTTGAGCGGAAAGATGCCGCTGTTCGCGGACCAGTTCGACCACCTCATCGGCAGGCTGGACCCGCGCCTCGCGCTGCTCGTCATCGGCGAAGGTCACCAACCCGATTTCGGTGCTCGTGGTCATCGCGAAGACGGCCTCCAGGCGCCGCCAGCCCGGTGGGCCACCGGCCGCGAGCGCGCGGGCGATCCGGTGCATGAGCTGTTCGGCCTGCTCGGCGACGTCTACCGGTTCGTCGAGGGTGAAGCCGATATCCGGGGCGTCTTCGTCCTTTTCCTCGGTTGGGCTGTCGTCGGCCGCCTCGAATGCCTTCATGAACTCAGCCATGAACTCCGCGTCGCCATCCGGTACCGCCGCGCGCTGCTCGTGATTCGGGGTCGGCTCTTCATTCGACTTGTCGCCGCGTGCTTCGCCATCAGGTGTGGTCACGTCGCCGCAATCTCCCTCATCTGCGCACCGCGCATGGGAACGCACGCGCAGTGCCCGAGCCTATTACCGTTCCTATCCTGGCACAGCGCCGAGATACGCGATTCACCAAAGCTTGGGGCTTAACCGTTACTGAAGGAAGAAATCGATCGGAGTCCGACTCGTTATCGACCGCTACTTTCCGTCGGGATGGCCGACGGTGGCGAGGGCGGTGGTCCAGTCGGCGACGATGGCGTCCTGGGCGTCGGTCAGTGCCACCTTGCCCGAGCAGACCAGCGAATGCAGTTGGTTCTCGACGGTGTCCTTCGGGTTGTTGGGTCCGGCACCGGGCTTGTGGTCGGGGGAAGGTGGCTCCACCCACAGGTTGCGCGGGTCGTTGGGGTCGCCGCCGAGTTCCAGCGAGACCAGGTGGTCGTATTCGGCGTCGTGCAGCGTGCCGGTGTACCCGTAGGACTTGGCGTTGGCGTCCTTTTCGCGGTTGGTGATGTTGGCTGGCGGGCGGATCGAGGACGTGTAGCCGCTGGCGCAAATGGTGCTGCCCAAGGTGTCGGCGGTGACCTTGGGGTTGGTCGCGCCCGGGGTGCACGCCGGATCCGGCAGCGGCTGACCGCTGGCGGACTTGCCGAAATGGCAGCTGCCCTCGGCCGGTTGCGGCTGCACCGTATAGGTCCCCGATGGGCCCGGACCGACCGGCACCCGTGCGGCCTCGTGCGCGGCGGGCGGATGCGGCACGGCCTGGGATATCGGTTTCGAATTCTGGTGTGCGCAACCGGCTGTCAACAGCGGCACGGACAGCAATGACACCAGCAGGAGCTTGCGCGTATTCATGACTTCCTCCAGCAGACCTTCATCTGCACCCAATTGTGCGGTACCGCAGCCGAATTAGCTGGCGGACCTGCACGAATACATGGTCGAGCAGCGAGCGTCCAGATAGGTGGCCGCGCGTATCAGGTCCGGCTCGCTCGCCGAGCGCAGTCGAACGCGGCACGACACGCCCCGCGGCACCGCCATACGACTGCGCTCGACGGATCTCGATTACCTCAGAAGCTCGCTCGACGCGGCACCAGCCACCGAGCAGGTTGTGGGATGCGGTGTGCCATGGGTCAGCGGGTGAAGATTTGGGTGCGGCGGGTGGGGGTGGCGCAGACGTCGTGGATCAGGCGGCCTAAGTCGAGTTCGGGTGGGAGCGAGCGATACAGGAGTTGGCAGACCACGGTGCCGGAGGCGGTGACGGCGAAGCGGGTTTGGCGGTTCCCTGCGGGTTCCCATTCGATTGCGACGAAGGGGGTGTCGAGGTTGATTGTGTTGTCGCCGACGCGTAGGGCGAGGCCAGAGGGGTCACGGTAGAAGACGACCGGTGTGTCGCCGAGATCGCCGTATACGCCGAGTTGCGGGCCGATTCCGCCGCCGACAGCTCGGAGTGCGCCGGTTTCTGGGTCGAAGTGTGCGGGCACGCCGAAGCCCGAGAAGGGTTGGACGAAAAGGGTTGCGCTGTTCCCGTTCTGGGATGGACGGTTTCGGTGGCCGTTGGAACCTTGGCCGTTTCGGGAGGGTGGTGATGCGCCGATGGGCGGAGGTGTCATCGGCGGTGGAGTTGTTCGGTCTTGTTGCGGTGCAACGGGGTTGATCGGTTGGTGGGATGCGTCGGGTCGGCCGGGAGACAGTGGGGCAGCGGAGTGGTGCTGGTCGGGTGGCTCCGAAGGCATGGAAGTACCCGGGCGGTTCGGGGGTTCCGACGGGTGGCCTGATGACGGTGGGTGTACCCGGTCGTGCGGGGGTGTCGTCGGGTCGTGGGGTGGGAACGTTGAGGGTTGCGGGGGTTCCGGCGTGGTCGGCGGCTCCGTGGGTCCCGGCATCGTCGGCGGGAAAGGGGGCACCGGCGTGGTCGGTGGCACCGGAGGCACCGGCATCGTCGGCAGGATAGGCGGAACCGGCGTCGTCGGAGGCACCGGAGGCACCGGCATCGTCGGAGGCACCGGCTCCGGTGCCGCCGGGGGGAACGGGGGCACCGGCGTCGTTGGCGAGAAAGGCGGCACCGGCATGGTCGGTGGCACCCGAGGCACCGGCATCGTCGGAGGCACCGGCTCCGGTGCCGCCGGGGGGAACGGGGGCACCGGCGTCGTTGGCGAGAAAGGCGGCACCGGCGTCGTTGGCGGCACCGGAGGCACCGGAGGCGTCGGCAGGAAAGGCGGCACCGGCGTGGTGGGCGGCACCGGTGGCGTCGGTGGGAAAGGCGGCACCGGTGGTGTAGGTGGCACCGGTGGTGTAGGTGGCACCGGTGGTGTAGGTGGCACCGGAGGTTTGGGCGGCTTCGGCTCATGCGGCGGCACAGGTGGCTTCGGCGGCTTCGGCTCATGCGGCGGCACAGGCGGCTTCGGCGGCTTCGGCTCATGCGGCGGCACAGGCGGCTTCGGCGGCTTCGGCTCATGCGGCGGCACAGGTGGCTTCGGCGGCTTCGGCTCATGCGGCGGCACAGGTGGCTTCGGTGGGTGCGGCGGCGTCGGTGGGTGCGGCGCCGTCGGTGGGTGTGGTGGCTTCGGGGGTTCCGGCGGGTGCTTCGGTTGCGGCCACGTCGGATCGAACGGTGCCCGGCTCGGCGGATCGGGCATCTCGTACTCGTGGTTCAGCCTCGGCGGATGCGGGATATGGGAGCGCAGCACCGAGCCGGGCAGCGGCGGCGGCTCCGAATCACCCGAATCCGACCGGCCCTCCGGCGGCTCCTGCCCGCCTCCCCGATTCGACCGAGCGCCACCCTCACCCGACCCCCCGTCACGTCCACGACTCCCGCCCTCCCTGGCCGACTCCCCATCGCCCGCGCGACCACGTGAAGCACCGCGGGACGACTCCCCCTCACCAGCACGCCCGTGCCGCGCCCTCTCTTCAGAAGACTCGCCATAACCTCCGCGCTCGGGACGCGTTGTCCCTTCAGACGATTCACTATCTGCCCGGCCATAGCGCGCCCCATCGTCAGACGACTCCCCGTCACCGCCCTGCACGGAACGCACTGCC
>NZ_BDBY01000340.1 GCF_001613225.1 Nocardia pseudovaccinii NBRC 100343 | reverse complement strand
TCCGTACGACCACGACACGCCCCACCATCAGACGGCTCCGCCACGCTGGCACGATCACCAAGCGTCATACCGTCGGCCGACTCCTCATCGCCCGCACGCCCATGCCGCGCCCGCCCCGCAGAGGACGCGCCGTCGTCCAACTGCTCGGGATGCGTTGTCCCTTCGGATGATTCATCCTCCGTACGACCCGCGGCACCGTCGGACGATTCACCCACGACGACATGATCACCAAGCGTCACATCGTCAGCCGATTCATCGTCACCGTCGCGATGCGCTGCGCTGTCGGAGAACTCATCGCTTGCAGAATCACGACGACCCGCGCTCTCAGGCAGATCCCGGCTACGCTGCGCGTCCGGATCCGTGGCCGACTGATCGTCTGTGCCCCGCAGCTCACCGGGTTCCGAACCTTCGCGGACCGGCGGCACCTCGGGCGCGGACGACTCGCCGTCGCGATCACCGGCCGTGCCATCGGACGAGTCGGCGCGATCGCGGCTGTCTGCGGTGTCCGGCAGATCATGACCGTGCTGCGGGCTCGGATCAGTGGCCGAGCTCTCGTCTCTGGTCAGCGGCTGTGTCGGTTCCGAAACTTCGTGAACTACAGGCACTTCCGTTGTCGGCGGTCGCTCGGTGCCGTCGGAGGGGGAAGGTGGTACAGGGGTTTCGGCCGGTGCTGGTTGTGGGAGTTCGTTGGTCGGGGGGAGGGCGAGGGGCGTGTCCGGGTTCGGGAGTGCGGGTGGGGGGAGTTGGGGTTGGTGGTCTACTCGGGGTGGGGCGTAGGGGATTTTGGTGCGCCAGTCGGTGCGGGGTGGGCGGTTGGCGTTCCAGTCGAATCCGATGCGGATGGCGTGCTGGTTGGCGTCGTGCCAGGCGGCGATCGGGTTGTGCCGCAGGTAGTTCGATTCGGCGAGAGCATCCTGCAGGAGCAGGATGTCTTGTGGCAGCGGGCTGCCCGCGATCAGGCGGTTCCAGGCTTCGGCGACATCGGCGACGGCGTCGAGTGGGCGGCGGCGCAGGATGCCGTCGTTCGGGTCGTGCACCAGATGCGGATCGCGCATGAGGTGGTTCTTGATCTGCTCGATCTCGGCGTGGGTGAAGGCCGGGGTCGAGTTGTCGAGTCGGTCGGCGACCAACCTGGTCAATTCGGCGCGGTCGGCACCCAGGTTGCCGAGCTGGTCGCACAGATTGTCGACCAACCGTCTTGCGTCACCGGGCTGTTCGTCCCGCAACTGGCCGGTGAGCGCGTCGACGATCGGGTCGAGGTCGCCGGAGCTGTCGAGTCTGCGGGCGATCTGATCGACGATCTCCGCCGCCCGCACGGCACGTGCCGCGCCTTCCGCATCCGGATGCGCGGCGAGATGATCGACGATGCTGGTGATATCGCTGTCGTCGGCGCGGAACCGCTGGTATTCGGTGTCGGCCCAGTCCTGCACGCGCGCCCACGCCGCTTCCTGATCCCGTTGGCGCTGTTTGTATTCCTCCGACAACTCGCCGCGATCGGGCACCCGATCCTGCGGATCCCATTCGCGCGCCATCGGCTGCACATCGGCCGCGCGCGGACGGAAGTAGGGATGTCCCTTGAATCCCGGACTGATTCGGCCCGGATGGTCCTTATCGCTGTACCAGGTGAATCCGGACAGCTTCGCCGATTCGAGGATGATGCGCATGGTGTTGTAGAACACGCCCGCCATCGGCGGCTCGAAGGTTGGCACACCCGGATCGAGTGGGTCCATGCCGGGGATCCGCGGCAGCAGTTCCTCATCGATCGCGCCGGGTGGCGGATGCAGGAACGGGTCGACAATGGACGACTGGAACGGATCGACCGCCCAACCACTGACGCCTTCCGGAAGTACGCGCGGTTCGAATGCCTTCGGCACCCTGGGACCTTGACGGTTTGTCGTCCAGTCCGGGCGGGTCGGGTTGACCGGATGCCAGTCACCATTGGCGTCCTGCCACCGGGTGAGATGGATGCCGGGCGAGCCTTCGCGCCAGCCCGCGGTGAGATAGTCGCGACGCGGTGGTGTGAGTTCCGCGATGCGCACCGGCATCTCGCGCTCGGCGACGATCACGCGATATTCAATTCGCGTCTCAGGTCTTGTTATTGCCTGTGCCACCGCGGAATTGCGTCGGATCGCATCGGCGAGCGCCGCGTCGTGGCCCGCGCGCGGATGCTCCAATGTGCCGCGCGGGGCCACCACGACGATCCGCGGATGTTCGCCCTCGACGAGGCCGACGCGATCCGTGATCGGCCTGGCACCCTCGGCGGCGAAGACGTCGCGACACGCTCCGGCCAGTTCGGCCATCTGATCCTGGATGCGCCCGATCCTGTTGTCCGCCTGGTTGACTCGGTCGGCGGCTTCACGGAGCAATTGCAGTTGCCTGGTGTTCTCCTCGGTCGGCGCGAGACGGTTCGCCGCATCGCGCAGGGTCTGGTCGATCTCATCGGGGCCCAGAGCGTCTCGGTCAACGCCGAGACGCTCTGCCAGGTCGTCGCACATCCCGCGCCATGGCTTACTGGCGAGCACTTCGGTGGCGCGTTCGGCACCGAGCCGGTCGAGCTCGGCGCGTGTTTCTGCCGACAGCGGCTGGTGTGCGATGACATCCGCGCCCTCGAGTGCGGCAATACGCCGATCCAGTTCGGCGAGGGCGGAATCGGCTTCGTTGAAGCGTTCCGCCGCGTCTTGCAGCTTGAAGATGTTGTTCTCGCGCTGGGTGCGTTCGGCCGAGCCCACCAATTCCGGTTCCGGCCTCGATGTTTCGTCGCCGGTGCCCGCAATGTCCCTGGTTCCGACGATATCGCCGCTGAGCTGCCGCAGGGTCGGCTCCAGGTTGTCCTGGTTCAGGGCGTGATCGGGATCGCGAATATCGAAGCGTTCGGCGCGGTCATTGCGCTTGGCCCGCCAGAACTCGCATTCGGCCGCCATCGCGGCGCGTTCCCGCACCAATGCGGCGTGCACGGCCTCCGGTGTTCCGGACAGTTCGAGCGTCGCGATCGCCTCGTCGAGCCGCGCCACTTCGGCATCGGCACGGTTGAATTCGTCGGCCGCGCGCTCGAGCGCGTCGATCCGCGCATGCCGCTCGGCCTGCTCATGGACCAGCATGGTCTGGTTGCGCAGCTCTTCGAGGGTCGTCTCCAGCGGCAGGCCTGGCCGCAGCCCCTGCTCGACATCGACCGGAAGTCCATCGGCGCGAAGTCGGCGAAGATCGCGCAATTCCTCGCGATCGGCGACGGCCACGGCGCGCTCCGCACGCAGCCGCTCGAGTTCGGCGCGGACCTCGGGGGTCAGAGCGTCCGAATGCGGCGCAGTGTCGGGCGCGGTTCCAGGATCCGGCTCCGAGCCGTCAGCGTCTCCTGGTTCGGGCGTGGAGCGCGCGGGATCCGAATCGTCCGCGTCGGTGCTCCGTGTTTCCTGCGAAGGTCGCGTCGGATCCGAGGTGTCCGCAGCGGCGTCCCGGGTCTTGGGCGCAGATCGCGTCGGATCCGAACCATCCACAGCGGGACCCTGTGCCCTGGATCGCGTCGGATCCGAAACGTCCTCAGCGACGTCTCGTACCCCGGGCGCAGATCGCGTCGGATCCGAACCACCCGGATCAGTCCCCCGTGTTTCGGGCGCGGATCGCCTTGGATCCGAACCATCCGCAGCGGCCCGGGTCTTGGGCGCTGACCGTGTCGGATCCGAACCATCCACAGCGGGACCCTGTGCCCTGGATCGCGTCGGATCCGAAACGTGCGTATCGGCGCGCGGCGCCTCGGGCGATGCCTGCGCCGGATCCGACTGTGCCGCAGCGCGTTCCGGTGGCGCCGCGGATCCCGAACCCGGTGTCTCCGGCGGACCTGCCGGGCGGGCCGGTACCGCTCCTTCGTCGGGCGGGCGGATCGGGGTGACGGTGACGACTCCGGACTCGTCGACCACGACGTGCAGATAGTCGACTTGGACGCCCTGATCGGCCAGCTGACGGCGAAGCTCTGCGGGCATGACCTGCTCGGGCGCCCTCGACGGCGACGCGACCACCACGCGCTGCCCATCAGGTGCGATCCCGACGCCCTCGGCGACCATATGCGCCTGTTCCCCGGCCAGCACGTCACGAGACGCGAGCACGGCGGCACGCTGGCGGGCCACGTTCTCCTCGCCCATCGCGTGGATGTAGCGGCGCAGCTCGGCCTGATATGCACTGGCCGCATCCCTGACCTGGGCGGCGTGTTGCTCGGCGGCCCGGAGATCCGCGAAATGCTGCACCATCTCACGGCTCGGGACGTTTTCACGATCCCGTATCGCGGCAGCCTGATCCTCTGCCTCGCCCACCAAATCGTTGACGGCACGCTGTATTTCGTGCGGGCTCAAACCGTCAGGGTTGATTCCGAGGCGCCTGGCACCTTCGGCAATGCCCGGTTCCATGGCCTGGCGGGCAGCCGCAGTCTCCGCAATTCGAGCGGCCGAATCTGGCAGCGCATCACGCAATTCCGGCGTGACAGGCTCGTGTACCCGCGAGGGCCCATCCTGTGGCCAACCGCCCGAGCCCGACTCCCCTGGCTCCGGTTGCCCCGGACTGGGCGGCTCCTGCGGCGGATGCTGCGATCCCCCATCACCACCGGCCTCCGGCGCACCCGCTCCCTCCTGCCCACCGAGTGGCCGAACCCGCACGTCCCCGGGCTCACCACCGCGCCGCCCGCTCGCCTCCTCCTGCGCCTCCGACGCCGAATCCCGCCGTGATGCCGACGACTCCTCGCCGACACCCAACGAATCACCTCGTCGCCCAGTAGCCGACCCCTCATCCGCTGCCGAGGCGGAACCCTGCCTCCCCGGACCCGACTCGGGCTGGCCGCGCTCCAGAACACGACCACTCGCTTCGGAGTTGTCCCCCTCCAGCACTGTCGCATTCAACCAACGGTTGAACTCGTCGAACCTGCGTTGATTCGCCGCCAAAGCCTGTTCGTGCCAGGCATCGATCCGCTGCTGCATCTCATCCAGCCCGGCCTGGGCACGCTGGCGAAGCTCGTCGATCCTGCGCAGTAGCTCGCTCTGCTCGGCGCCATCGTCCGGTCGCGACCGCTCAGCCAGTGCCCGGAGGGCTTCTTCATGCCTCCGCTGGTTGGCTGCCAGCGCCTCCGCATGCCACGTATCGATTCGCCGCTGCAACTCATCGAAGCCAGCGGCGGTGCGTTGGCGGATCTCTTCGATCTCACGCACCGGATCACTCTGCCGTGCAACAGGACCCGCAGCCAGCGGGTCAGAATTCGTCAACGGGCCGGGATCAGCCAGGGCACGCATGGCCTCGTCGAAGCGACGCCCGTTCTCTGCCAACGCCTCCGCATGCCATGCATCGATCCACTGCTGCAGCTCCTCGAATCCTGCCTCGGCACGCTGCCACGTTTCCTCGATCCGCCGCACCGGGTCAGAGCTGACCACATCCGGATGTTGCGAAGTCGCAGAATCAGGTTGCTCGACACCGTCCGAGAGCGACGCTTCCCGCACCGGAGTCGATGAATTGTCGCGCCACACCGGCGGCTCCGGCGCACTCAGCGAGTTGATGGCCTCCTCATAGCGGCGCTCGTTTTCCCGCAACGCTTCCGCATGCCAGACGTCGATGCGGCGCTGCAACTCATCGAAACCGGCCTCGGCGCGCTGGCGGGTGTCCTCGATTCCTTGCACCGGGTCGGTGGGTTCGTCCGGAGAATCCGGGGTCGGGGAATCTTGGGGTGGACGTCGTGAACCACCCTCACCATTCGCTTCGGGCGGGGTATCAGTACCCGAATCACCGTGCCGTGTCCGCCCATCCGCCGAATCATGATGGTTCGCGTCAGTTTCCGCGATGTCATTGGCGACCGCACGGCTCAGTTCCTCGTTCAGCCGCGTCAGTTCTGCGTCGGCCTCGTCCAATCGGCGTGCGGCGGCCTGTTGTTCGTCCGTGTGTGCCGGGCTCGGGTCGGCCATAGCCTCGTCGAGGGCGGTGCGCGCGTCTTCGCGGGCGATGAAAGCAGCCGCCCATTCGTTCGCGATGCGCCCGATTTCCGCCTGTCGAGCGGCCGCATCGGGATCCCGCCCCGGCGCAGCGCCATCCGGTTGCGCCTCCGGCACGGATTCCGGCTCCGCATCGGGTCGTGCACTTCCACCGGAGCTCGGCGTATCCGGCGGGGTGGCACCCAACTGCGGCGCATCCGGCGGCGGTGGCAGTTCGGGGCCGGAGTGCTGGTCGGGCGGCGACCAGGACGGATCAGGCGCGACGATGTCGACGGCGTACGGAATGCCCGCACGCCAGTCGGTGAGCGGCGGGCGGTCCGCGTCCCAGTGGAAGCCGAGGCCGATGGCGTGGGTGTTGGCGGCGCGCCAGGTGGCACCGGGATTGGCGTGCAGGAAGTCGGATTCGGCGCGCGCATCCTGCAGCAGGACGAGGTCCTGGGGCAGCGGTTCGCCCGCCGTCAACCGGTTCCATGCCTCGGCGACATCGGCGAGTCGATCCATCGGGCGACGGACATACGCACCATTGGGATCGCTGTAATCGCGCACCAGATGCTCGTCGGCCATCAGGTGGTTCTTGATCTGCTCGATCTCGGCGCGCGTGAAACCCGGTACGTCGTGGCGCATGTGCTGGGCCAGGATCTGGGCAATGGCGTCCGGATCCGCGCCCGCGCGCAAGAGCTCGCGAATGTCGGCGATGGTGTCGCGCACCGCGTCCGGATCGTCGACGACAAATCGATTCGCCAAATCATCCGCGACACGGTCGTTTTCGTCCTGCATCCGCAGCAATTGCGCATCGACATCGCGGGTCGGATCGATACCTCGATCCGCGGTCACCAGCCTGTCCTGCACCGTCCCGACGACATCCCGCGCCGCAGCCACCTGCTGGGCACGGCGGTGGGCGTCGAGCCCGTCCATGATCCGATCGATATCGCTGTCATCGGCGAGGAACCGCTCGTACTCGGCATCGGCCCAGTCCTGCACGCGACGCCAGTTCGCGACGTCGCGATCCCATTCCCGTTGCAGCCCTTCGGAAATCTCCACCCGATCCGCGGGATTGCCGTGTTCGGCCGGATCCCACGGCCGATGCATGGGCTGAATATTGCGCTCCGGCCCCGCGAACCACTCGTAGTTGCGGAAGACGGTGCCGAACGGCGGAATCTTCTGCAGCCATGGCCGGGCCCGCACCCACTCACCGATCTCCGGATGCGCCTGGATCCAGGCCTTCACCGCCGGATGCTTCGGCGTCTGCGCGGCCATCAGGATCAGCCGGGTGATGTTGTAAGCGTCGCCACCCCAATGCTGTTCGAAGATCGGCGTGCCCGGCGGCACGGACGACGTGTCGTAGCGTGACGGCGCCTGCGGCATATTGACCGGCAGCGTGCTCTCCGCGATCTCACCCGGCGGCACGTGATCGGTCGGCAGGGTGATGTCGTTGACGACATCCTCCATGGCCCAGCCGCTGACACCGTCCGGCGGATCCTTGGGCGTGAACTTCTTCGGCACGGTCCCGGCATCGCGGTTGCCCACCCAATCCGGGCGAGTCGGATCGACGTGGTGCACAGTGCCTTCGGCGTCGACCCACGACGTCATATCCATGCGTCTGCCGTTGTGCCAGCCGGTGCTCAGTCGTCGGATCTGGGGTGGCGGCATCCGCAACGTCCGGGTGTTGCCCTCGCGATCCGCGAGCACCTGGCGGTATTCGACGCGGGTTTCCGGACGCACCATCGCCTGGGCGACGGCGGGATCGCGACGCAGCGCATCGGCGAGTGCCCGATCGTGATCCGCGCGCGGTGCCGCCGGATCGGGACGCGGACCGTACACGATGATGCGGGGTCGCTCGCCCTCCACGATGCCGACCCGGTCGGTGACCATCCGGCCGCCCTCGGCTTCGACCTGCTGCCGCCATACGCCCGCGGCTCCGGCCATTTCGTCCTGGAGTCGGCCGATCCGATTGTGCGCCTGGTTCACATCGTCGGCGGCGTGGAAGAGTCCGTCGATCTCACGATGGCGAGCCTCCGACTCATCCGGAGACATCGTGCCGTTGCGCACCTCCTCTTCCACATCGAATCGCAGGTTGTCGATCGTTCTGCGCAGCCGATCCGGTTGCAGCGCGGCCTCATCCGGATTGCCCGACGCATCGGCGACACCGAGCCGGACGGCCAGATCGTCGCGCATGGCCCGGCGCGGCTTGATCTGCCGGAGTTCCTCCGCGCGCTCCCGTGCCATCCGATCGATCTCGGCAGCACCCTCCTCCGACGGCGGGCGGTGCCGCGCGACACCCTGGTCCTCCAGCTCGGACAGCCGCTGGTCCACGCGGCGAACCTGATCGTCGAGGGATTCGAAGTCCTCGGTCGCGGCAATGAGTTTGCGCAGCGCCTCTTCGCGCCGTCCCTGCTCGCCGGGCTCGACCGGGCTGCGCACCTGCCGGTTCGCCTCCTCGAGGCCACCCAGCACGTCGACGACATCGGTCCGTGCGTGGGCATGCAGTGCTTGAATCGCCTCGTCGCGCGCATCCGGGTCACGGCGCACCCATTCGGTCGAATCGTCCAGACCCAGATCGGCGGCGCGCTGGTTGGCCTTGGCGCGGACGAACTCGCGCTCGCGCACCAGGTCTCGTCGCTCCTGCAGTAGCCGGTCGTACTCGTCGACCAGTCCGATGCGTGCCGCGAGCTCGCCGACCTCGGCGTCCACCCGTGCGAATTCCGGTGCGAGCCGCTCTAATTCGGCTACAACGGCACGATCGGCATCCGAAAGCAGCCGTCGCCCGGCGAATTCGGCAACGGTCGCCCGAATTCGGCGCGGCGTCCACGCATCCGCATCCTCCTGCGCCGGAAGTCGATCGGCCAGCTCCGCGATCCGGGCCGCCAGCGCATCCCGCCGCGCGACCGCATCCGTATGCGCCCGCACCGCCTCCTCATGCTCCGGTCCGGTCCGAGCTTCGGCCCCTGGCTCCGAGTTCCCGGTTTCCGTGTCATCCCGCCGGTTATCCGCGTTGCTCCGTTCACCATCCCGGTTCCGACCCGACGGCTCTCCCGTCTCGGACGTCGGCGGGGCAGACGGGTCACCCTGCCGGTTCTCCGCACCGCGCCCTTCATCACCCTGGTTCCCACCCGACGGCTCCCCCGGCTCGGACGTCGGCGAGGCAGACCGGTCACCCTGCCGGTTCTCGACACCGCGCCCTTCATCACCCTGGTTCCCACCCGACGGCTCCCCCGGCTCCGACGTCGGCGAGGCAGACGGGTCACCCTGCCGGTTCTCCGCACCGCGCCCTTCACCATCCCGGTTCCCACCCGACGGCTCCTCGAGCTCGGACGTCGGCGGGGCGG
>NZ_BDBY01000339.1 GCF_001613225.1 Nocardia pseudovaccinii NBRC 100343 | reverse complement strand
CAGTACCATCCTCATCCGACTGCGGCGGTTCCTCGGAAGCCCCCTCGAGACGCCGCACCATCTCGTCGAGTTCGTTTACCAACGCTCGATACTCGGCGTCTTCATCCTGATGATGTACCGACTCCTCGCCATTCGAATCACGGGTCCACGCCTCATCGACACCTGGCTCGGAATCAGCCGAATCCGGTTCCGGGCGCAGAGGTTCCAGACTGTGCGAAGCCTCGTCGGTGCCAACCGGATCAGGCTGGCCCCCGGCCTCGGCACGGGGCGGCTCGGACGGTGGCTCCGAAATATGGGGCGAGGCATCGCCGGATCCGCCGGGCCACAATTCGACCGGCACGGACGGCGCTCGGTTGACGTACTCGACGGAGCTGGACTCGCCCGCTCGCGCCTCATCGACCAGCAGGCGATGCAGGACCTGCGCGGGTTCGGAGGCGTCGTCGCCGTAGCGCTCCACTTCACGGAACGCGTCGGAGAGGGCCTCGCCGGGGTCCAGGTTGTCGCCGTCGAAGCTGTAGCGGGTGAGCTGATCGACCCAGGCGCGGAAGTCCGTCTCGCTGGGGTCTTCGCGGGTGGCGAGGTAGTGCTCCCGCAGCGCCTCCATCACACGCCGCTGCGCGCGGCCTTGTCCGGCGTAGTCGAGTACGTGGCCGAGTTCGTGCACCATCACGCCGTACACCGGGCGGTCGGCACCGATTATCCGGGTTCCATCGCGACTCGTCTTCGAGGCGAGCGTGTCCTCGTCAGTTCCCCATGACTGTCCGCGCGCCGATTCCTCGAGGACGACGATCGACGGGGTCACCTGCCGAAGCCGTTCGGCCAGTGGCGCATCCGCGCCGACGCGGGGACTGGTGCTCGTATAGGCGACTCCCCCCTGGGGATGGCGCGGGTCGCCGGGCTCGATCCGGACGCCGGCGAGCTTCATCTCCGGATGCTTGGTCAGCATTTCGTCCACCGCTCGCGCGATTTCGCGAACCACCTCCGGATCGATGCCCTTGCGCCGGAACCCCTCCACCTCGATCGAATGCCGCCGCGCCAGCACCTTCGCGACCTGCCGCGGACTGCGCTTCGACCACTCGTCGACGATCGGTCGCGACTCCGTCGGGAACGCCGGATGTTCTGTCGGGTCGGCCGACGGCTCTGGTACTTCCTCATCGGTATTCGTGTCACGAGCGCCGTCCGCCTCATCCGGGACGGGGATCGGTTTCGCACCGGAGGCAGGGCTGTCCGCTGGGTCGTGCGGCGGGCCGGACGGTGTGGCGGCAGGATCGGGTCCGTCCTCATCCGGTCCTTCATCCAACTGCCGGAATTCGTCGGCCGCCTGGTCGAGTCGATGCGCCACCTCATCGAGGTGATCCATCAATTCCCGATGCTCGGCCTCGGCCTCCTCATCACGACGCCGGAATCCCTCCTCAGCAGCAGCCTGCTCACGCGCCAACGCATCATCGATACGCGACCGTGGATCGGCCTCTGGCACAACGTTTTGCGGGTCATCGAGATCTCCGAAACGCTCCTCGAGCCGACTGGACAGCTCGTCCAGACGATCCATCAACTCCTGGTGCTCGGCCTCGGCCTCCTCATCACGACGCCGGAACTCCGCTTCCGCAGCAGCCTGCTCACGCGCGAACGCATCATCGATACGCGAACGCGGATCCGCCGACTCCTCGCCCCCACCCATCTTGGCGACCCATTCATCGAGTTCCGCATGCATGCGCGCGTTCCACTCGGCCTGTTCGGCATCCATCTGCCGCTTCCAGTCCGATCGAGAATCCGGCTCGGACGCGCCCGGCTCATCGTCCCCGGGCCTGACCGGCGGATCGGCCACACCACCCGATCCAGATTCCTGCCGAGCACCAGCGTCGGACTCATCACCCCCAGACCGGACAGACGGATCAGCCACACCACCCGATCCAGATTCCTGCCGAGCACCAGCGTCGGACTCATCACCCCCAGACCGGACAGACGGATCGACCGCACCGCTCGACCCAAGGTCCTGCGGGCCGACGGGCTTGGGCCCGGCTCCGCTGTCGTCCGGCCCACCCAACTCGCCGGGCGCACCAGCCAACTCGCTCGGAGCGCCGTAGAACTCGTCGAGGAGCGCCGCGAGATTTCTGATCTGTTCGGCGCGAGTCTGGATCTCCGCGCGCATGCGACCGAGCTCCGCGGTCAGTTCGGCGGGGCTGAGGCCTTCGTGCTTCTCGATCTTTCCATCACGGTAGGCCTCGTACACCTTGCGGAAGGTGGCATCGTCCGCACCCGCGATATCGACACCGACGAGCCGAGCCCAGTCGCGATTCGGTTCGGGCCGTCCACGCCCCTCGCCGGATGCGCCGTCGGCGCGGCCAGGATGATCCGCGAGCACACTTCCGAGATCGAGTGGATCACCGGATCGCATTGCCTCAGTGAGGAGTTCACGCAATGCCTGCACGCAAGCCAGTTCATGGACAGGCGGTTCGCCAGCGGCCCGTGGATCGGCGGACAGGTCGCCCCGCGGCACATCGGAGTACGGATCGACATCGATCAGCGCACGTATGTATTCGGTGAGCGCGTCCACCACCTGATCGTGCTTACCGTTACCTTCGAGGCCCGCGATCACCTTGCGCAGCTTCGCCGGATCAAGTCCGTTCGCATCCAGTCCGCGCAGGATCTCACCATCATCGGCGACACGAATCTTGGGCGGCTGCAACGATTCCGGGCTGGCCAGGCCGAGTTGTGCGGCCAAGCGATCACGTGCGGCATTGACCGCGCCCAGATCGATATCGCGCAGTTGCTTGGCGTAATCGGCCAGATCCTTGAACTGCTGTTCGCGCCGCGCACTGCGCCATTCCGGATCGGCCAGCGCCTCGGCGACCCGCCGAGGCGTGAGCTCCGACTCCGGAATATCGAGCCGGTGCGCGAGTTGACCACGCGCATCGCCGATATCGTTGAAGTTCTCGATCTCGTTCATCGTGCGCGCGAAGTCGGCCAGCGCCTCGACTTGACCGGCGCGCAGAGCATTGGCCAGCTTCAGTTCCGCAATGGTCTGTGCCAGCCGATCCGGGTGCAGCGCCTCCGGTCCGAGGCCGAGTTCGTTTGCCAGATCCACGATTTCGGCGACCATCTCGGCGCGAGTGCGCGGCGGCGCAGCACTCTCGTGGTCGGGCGAATGACTCGTCGGTTCCTCGACGGGTGCCTGCACGGCGCGCCACTGACTGTCGTTGTCGCGCACCATCGTGACGACCAGCTCGCGGCCATCGATCGTCTCCCGATGGTGGTACACCTCGGGTGTTTCGACCGGATCCAGATGAATCTGGCCCACACGATCCGTGCGCGCGTTCCGATAATCGAGTTCGACCTCACCACGATTGAGCGCATCAGCCAGGGACGGATCATCAGCGAGCGCCCTGGCCAGCGCATCCGCGCGATCCAGCGGCCCGTTGATCACCACCAGCCGGTCCGGCGCGCCCTCCCCGACGGGCACCCGCGCGACCTGATCGCCGTGGATCTCCCCGACCGGCTCCTGCTCTCCGGCACGCAGATGCGGTTCGGCGGCGTCGGCGAATTCGGCGACCCTGGCGGCGCGCGCATCGTTCTCGGCCCACAACCTGCGCAACGTGGCATCGAGATTGCGCGGGTTCACATCGTTGAGGTCCAGCCCGAACATCTGCGCCCAGGTGGACGCCTCGTCGCGAAGCTGGTCGCGGCGCAGGGCATGTTCGAAGTACACCCTGGGCCCCTGGTCGCGGCCCAGTTCCTGGCCGTCCCCGATATCGCCCCATTCGCGCAGCGGGTCGGCGCCATTGCCGACCGGCCGGAAGTTCTGCAGACCGGGATCGCCGCCGAAGGCGCTGATCAGCTCCCTGAGGAAGCGGCCCATCGGATTGTCGTCGAAGATGCTGACCTGATCGGCCAGCGGCACCGGACGGCCCGTCGCGTCGGGCGCACCCAATTCGGGGCCGGACTCACTGGTCGGTTCGTCCTCGTCGTAGTAGTCCTCGTCCTCGTCGAGCCGCCGCGCATCGGGATCCTCGATCTCCCCCGCCACCGGCTGTCGACCGTGCAGCTCGGGCGCCGAGTCACCCAGCAGGTCGGCATCGACGTACGGACGCGTGACCTCCTCGTTGAAGCGATCCGCCGCTTCCGCGAGGCCCGCGATCGCGGCCGCCTCACGCATCGTCCGGTATTCCTGCTCGTCGAGCACCCGGCGAATGGTCTCCGGACTCTCGTCGGGCAGGTCGAAACCGAGCCGGTGTGCCTTATCGGTGAGGGATTCGTCTTCCGGTGGCGGACCGTCGAGTTCGGTGGTCGGCTCCGGATGCGTCGGCTCATGCTCGAGTGCCCTGGCCTCCTCGTCGGAGATCAGACCGAAGTTCTCCAGGTCATCGATGATCCGCTGCCGCTGTTCCGGATCGGCGACGGCCAGCGCCTCTTCCAGCACCGCCCGCGCCTCTTCCGGCGCGATGGCCTCCACCTCGAGCAGTTCGGTGACGGTCTGGCGCACCAGATCCGGATCGGCATCGCTGACCCAGAACCGATATTCCTCGCCATCGGGTGTGCGTGGCACGACGAAATCGCCTGCCACATCCCGAATTCGACTAGAGAGCCGGTTCAGGATCGGCAGATGCTCCCGGTTGCGCCAGGCGGTCCAGCCCTCCTTGGCGATTCGGGCCATATTGAGGCCCCCGCCTTCACTCTCCGGAGCCGGTCGAGCAACGGTTTCGTGCCCGGGTGTCGCCTGCGGCGGATGTGGCGTGTTCGGATGCGATTCGAAGAGGTCCGGCGCATGCTCGACGCCATCCTTCAGCGCGTTCTGGCCGCGGCGGTCCTCACCCGAACCCGATGGGTACTTCGGGTAGTCGCCCACGTAACCACGCACGCGCATCTTCTCCCGAATCCGCTCCCACGCTCGGCGCAGTGGCGACTTCTTCTCGGGTGGCTCGGAATCCGCTGGACGCGCGGGTGTTCCGGATTCTTCGGGAGCTTCGACTCGCCAGTGCCCCGCTTCGTCGGGCCGCACCTGTAGCGGCACCTCTTCGCCGTTGGCATCGATGACGATGCGGCGCGGCTCGTCCGGATTCGCCGGAGCGAACGGCGGTCCCGTCGACGGATCCTCGAATTCGTTGCCGGAGTTTTCGTTTCGCGAATGTTCTGGATCGCCGGGCGTCCCGGCGGGAACGGGAGGCTCGGAGGGCGGCTTCTTACCGCCGCCGCCAGCCTCGGCGGGCCGCCCGACCTCCTGCCGCGCCGCCGGATCATCGACGCGCAGCACTCGTGTCTCGCCCTGCGCGCCGATCCGCAACTCGCGTACGACAGTGCCGGGTTCGGCACGCAACTCCGCGAGCTGCGGATGTCGATCGGCCGCATCGTCCAGCACGCGAACCGGATCACCGTCGCCCCAGCCGACCACGAACACGCGCGCAGGCTCACCCGGCACCACACCGACCCGATCGGTGACCGGAATCGCACCGGCCCGCAACAACGCGTCACGCTGCAGTGCGATCGCCATCGCCTCGTCGAGCCGTGCGACCCGCTCCTCCGCCCGCGCGATGCGCTCCGGATCGCCTGCGGTCCTTGCGTCGTCGCGCTCGCGCACCGCCGCCGCATTCTCGGCCGCCAACCGATCCAGCACGTCTTGTCGCTGCTGCTGGGCCTGTCGCTCCTGTGCGCCGTCGTCCGGATGTGCCGGTGGGAACTCCGGTGCGTCGAACGAATCGTCACCGGGCCGTGGCCGATCGATCGGTCGCGGCGCGGAATCGCCCTGATCCGATCGGTTTCCGAACGACAGTCGGTCGGTGATTCTGCGCAGCAGGCCCTTCGGCGCACTGTGGTCGTGCAGATCTGCCGAACCGTCGAGCAGGATTCGCGTTATCCGTTCCCCGAGCCGCCCGGTATCGGTATCGGACATGCCATGGAACTGTCTGGCCAGCACATCACCAGCACTGCCGTCTCCGGTGGGCGCCACCCGCCAGCCGCCATTGCCATCGGACTGCAGTATGACCGGGAAATCCCACGCCCGGGTCTTCACCTCGGTTCGAGTGAACTGCGGCCAGCGACGTTCCCGACCGGCCGTATCAGCCGATTCCGGCATGGCCAGTTGCCGCGTCAGCAGACGACGCGCCACCTCCGCCGGATGCGGCTCGCCGATCGACGGATCCGCTTCGGCCAGTTCGTAACCGCGGGCCATGAAGTCCAGACGCAGTCTGCCCTCGAGGTTCGGGGACGCGTTCTCCCTGGTATTGAAGGCATCCGGGCCGAGCTGGCGCACCCAGGCGTCGAACCCGAGATCCGTCTGTCCGGCGGCGCGGTAGCGCAGGTAGTGCGCGAGTAGTTCGGTGGCCGCCTCGTCTTCGGTCGAGCGGCGGTAGGGACCCTCGGCAGCGTCGACGTCGATGAACCGGGCATCGTGCAGACCATCGGAACCCGGCCCCACTTGCAGATATTCGATCCGTTGCGTGCCGTCCCACAGCACACTGGTGTATTCCGGATGCGTCGCGGCCAGTTCGCGCAGCGCGTCCATGTGCTGGCCTTCGGGTGCCACCACAACCAGACGTCCGCGTCCCACCGGCTCGTGACCCGGAAATTGGGCGACCCGTTCGGTGCGCCGGGCGCCACCCGGATCCCGCGCCAGCTCGTCGTCGAGGGCGCGACGCACCCGGTCTGCGGCTTCCTCGGAACTCATCTGGCGCGGCGGTGCATCCTGATCGGCCGGACGCCCCGTTTCCGGCTCGGACGTATCCGACCACGGG
This sequence comes from Nocardia pseudovaccinii NBRC 100343, assembly GCF_001613225.1. Taxonomy (GTDB): domain Bacteria; phylum Actinomycetota; class Actinomycetes; order Mycobacteriales; family Mycobacteriaceae; genus Nocardia; species Nocardia pseudovaccinii. The sequence goes on along the minus strand of NZ_BDBY01000339.1, from coordinate 6,354 downwards.
CGATAGTCGTCGACGTTGTCCCCCGCGTGCCGAGCGACATCGAAGGCGACCTCGGCGGGTTCCAGACCGACCTTGTCGATGTACTTGCGCAGCGCTTCGCGACCGGCTTCGTAACCCGCCCGCTCCGGCCGGATCGCCGGATCATTCGAGCGAGCCGCAGCACGCTCCGCACGCTGATAGGCGCGATCGTAGGCGTCGGCATAGGCACGTTCGGCCGGACCGACCGGCACGAAACGACCCGAATCACGCAGCAGCCGAAGGGATTCGATTTCCGCCGCGTACTGTCGGCTGCGCTGATCCCGGATCGCCGCGGTGTCGGTGTGGCGCGGCGGTGGCCCCTCGCCGGGCGCACGGGTGATTCCGTGCGCACTATCCCACTGCGCCCGATAGAACGCGGCGAGGTCATTGCCGTCGACACGCGGCCCCAACTCCACCAACCGATTTCGCACTTCACGGGCAGCGGCATGGTGTGCGGCCGCATCGATCATGCTGTCCGCGACCTCACGATTGTCGCGGTAGGCCCGCAAGGCTTGCTGCTCCGCCTGTTTGAAGGCGTCCTTATATGCCTTGGACAGCAAGGTTTCCGGAGCCGGTGATGCTTCCGTCCCGAACTGCCGCCACCTATCGAATTCGAAGGCTCTTGCCTGCGCAACCGCCTCCCGATCCAGCATCAGATCGACGTATTCATCACGCCCGAGCGTGAATCGCTCGAGCGGACCGTCGCCGAGCTGTTCGGCCAGATACGCCGCCCGAATCGCTTCCGCCGCATGCTGGGACGGTGTATCGGTCAGGCCGAGCAGCACGGTATTCGAGGCCGGATCGTATCCGGCATCGACGCCGCGCTGCTGTCTGCCGTCGTAGCGGCTGGAATCCACGTCGAGGCCGAAGCGGATCTCCACCCCGTGCCTGGCCAGCACCTCGGCCGCCCACCGTCCGAGTTCGTTGCCTCCGAGGATGCGCTGCAGCCGGTCCGACGCCACCTGCGCGGTGTCGACCATCGACTGGTCCGGCAATGCCGCGGCGGGTTCGTCCGGCGGTCGCGGTGCCACCAGGTGGTCTACCTCCGCGCGGACGTCCGCTGCGGCGGCGTCGACCCATGCGGCGCGCAGATCCACCGGCTCCCGGCGCACTTGGACGGCCCCGGAATCGTCGACGCTGACACGGACCCGCTCCGCGACGGCATCGCCGTAACGGATGGCGCGATGCAGATCGCTGCCCCGATCGGCCGCCGCGCGCGATATCGCGGCATGGTCACCGCGAGCATCGACCACGATCACACGCAGTGGTTCACCTGGCAGCACCGCGACGCGGTCGTTGACCCAATGCTGCTCGGAGACTTCCGGACCGAGCACATCCTGACCGACTCGTGCCGCGATCTGATCGAGCAGATGGTTCCGCCGAGCCTCCACCTCGGCATGTCGGCGGGTCGCCTCGACCAGCGCTCGCACCTGCGCGGGGCGCTCGGAATTCCGTGCGCCCACCGGCCGGATTCTGTCGTTCGCCACCGCCTGTCGGCCGCGCTCGAAAAGCTCCCGGTCGCCGCGGTGGGTTTCGGGGTCGAAGGCGCCGAACCGTCGGACCGCACGATCCCAATCGCCTTCGACCGCACGCAGTTCCCGGGTGAGCGCCGCATGTTCGCGAACCAGGCGCTGCAGTTCCCGTGCCGATTCCGCAGAGGTCGGCTCGTACATTCCGTCGGGATGCTGGTGAGCGTCCCAGGCACCGCCGTGGATATCGCGCAGACTCGCGCCCTCGCTCGGATACAGCGGCGAGTCGAACGTATCGCCGGACAGCAGCGCCTCGATGCCCGCCTCGCGACCGATTCGGCGCAGTTCGTGCTCGCCCAGGCCCGGATCCGCGGCGGCCACGGCCGCGTCTCGGGCGGTCAGATACTGCTCGTGCAAGGCGCGGGTGTAGGCCGAATCCGCAACGTCGCGTGTGGTCGGGGCCGCTTCCGGATATCCGGCCGCGCTCAGCTCACGGCGGAGCTCGGCCTGCCTGCCGAGCACCTCCGCTTCCGTACGCAGCTGTGCGTCAACGTAATCCGCGCGATCGGTGGCGCGGATACGGGCCGGATCCACCTCGACCCGACCGGACAGCACGGCATCCGCGAGTACCGCCGCACGTACCAGCGCCTCCGCCTGGACGGGCTGGCTGCGGTCATGGGTGTCGACGGACACGTCCATGGTCCGGCCGTTGAACGAATCCGGCCGACCACCTTCGAAGCGCACCGCGGCACCCGCGGCCCGCAGCGCGTCGGCCGCTTCGCGTCCGGTTTCGGTGCGCCCCAGCAGTTCCCACACCGGACCACCGGTCATATCTCGCGGCCGGACCTGCCAGGCCCCGGCGTCCGACTCGGGACCGTCTGCTGGCCGGAACTCGGACGAATCCGTCCCGTCGCCCGGCGCTTCGGGTCGGACCGGGGTCTCCGGCCTGCTGAAATGCGCGACGACCTTCTCGTATTCGCCCGGCCTGCCGCGCATCGCATCGTGATCGAAGCTCACCTCGGTGAAGCCGAGTTCGACGGCCAGTTTGCCGGTGAAGGTGTTGCGCGCCGCCTCTTCCGGGGTCAGGTACAGCTCCTGCACACCGGCATTGAAGGTGTCGAGGTTGTCCCGGACCCGGTCGTCGGCATTCCATTCGGCGCGGATCTCGGTCACCTGATGTCCGAGCTCACGCATCATGTCCCGGAACATTTCGCGCCCGGTCGGCGTGCCGTCACCGACACGCACCGTCGCGCGCAGTACGCCGTCCGCGTCGACCCGACCGTGGATCCCGTGCTGGTTGTCCCCGCCGTACCGGTTGGTGTAGGCGTTCGGGCGATCGTCGAAATTCTCATCGTGCCTGCTCGAATCCTCCGGCCGCACTGCGATATCGCCGTGTTCGGGCGGCAGATCGGAGGCGTGCGCGCGGATTTCGGCCAGGCGCGCCATCACCGTGTCGTGCCACTGGCCGCGACCGTCCTTGTCGAACTCCGGTCGCAACGCGGCGACGCGTTCGGTGATCGCGTCGACCACCGCGCGCGGCAGATGATGGTCGATGACCTCGATGCTGTCACCGTTGCGACGCAGGAAGTGTTCGGCGAACGGGCTCAACGCATTTCGCGCGGCTTTGCTTTCCTCGAAACCACGACTGTGGTCGATGCCGAGCACCTCGCCCTGCGGGCCGATCATCCAGCCCTGTCCGTCGCGGTCCGGAATCCGGATCAGCGCGTCCAGCAGACCGAGCGCACGGCCCGCGACGGTATCGGCGTAACCGAGCTCGTGCACATCGATGAACTGCGGATGCCGTTCGGCCGCAACACGTCCCGTCAGCTTCTCCATGTACACGACATTGGATTTGGCGTGGAACACCTCGGGCACGTTCGCACCTATAGTACGACCGAGCAGCGACGCCAACCGCTCGGCGACGGCGTGGCGCGGATTCATGACGGTCTTGCGGATCAGTTCGGTGCCATCGTTGAAGGTGACCAGCTCCACCTTCCTGGCGGCATGCACCGAGGAGCCCTCGCTGAGCACCGTGACCGAGCGCTCGCCGGATGCTATGGCGGAGCGGACGATATCGTCGAACGAGCGGATGCCGTGAGCGTCATCCCAGGCGTGACCGTAGAACTCGGCATGGGTTTCGGTCGAATGCTCGGGAAGATGCTGAGCCACCTCGGGGCGGATGGCGTCCAGGCCCGCATCATTGGCGATCCGATCGAGTTCCGCTGCGGGCGCTTCGGGATTCTCGTCGTGTGCTCGGGCTCGGGCTTCGTCGTAGGCCGCAGTGTAGGTGCGCTCCAGCGGGGTTTCCGCGAGATCGTGTCCGGCGGCCCTGAGTTGTTTCGCCGCAACGATTTCCAGCGCGTGCGCACGGGCTTCCTCGTCGAGCATGCGCGTGATGTATTCCTCGCGCGGCAGACGCATGCGTTCCCGCGCACCGCCGGGAGTCTCACGGGTATGTGCCAATTCGACGTGGATGGCGCCGTGCACCAGGGCGGCCATTTGTGCCGCATCGGAGGCGCCGACGTCCAGGGCGAGGGTGCGGCGGCTCGGGTAGTAGCGGTCGTCGGCGCCGGACTCGTGCACGATATCGACGTCGTGGCGGGTGAGCACCGCGTCGGCCCAGCGGCCGACTTCGGTCTCCCGCAGCTGTTCTCGAATCCGGGCGATGCGTTCCTGGGCCGCCTGACCGGCACGGTCCAGTGGAGTCAGATCGGTGGCGCGATCGAATTGGTTGGGTGACGGCTCGTCGATGGGCTCGACCCTGATCCGGCCGACCTGGTCGGCGTCGACGTTCAGGTGCTCGCGCACGACCTCGGGCCGGTCGAGCAGTTCGCGGATGTCCGGGTGCTGCTGGGCATCGCGCAGGATGCGCTGGTGGTCATCGGTGCCGGACGCGATGACCAGCCGGTCGGGCTCACCGGGGATATGCGCGATGTGTTCGTTGAGCATCCGCGCATTCGGGTTCTCACGTACATGTTGGGTGAGAACCTCTGCTATCGCCGCATTTGCCACCTGGTCGGCGCGGTGGTCGTAGGTCGCCTGGGCATGCTGACGCTGGTCGGCCAGGTCGGCGAGGGTGCGCAGATCGTGTTGTTCGGTACGCAGTTCGGCCTGCCGCTCGGGCGGGACATCCGGTCCGGCGAGTTCATTCGTGATGCGCTGCAGGCGGTCGGAGATCTGGCGTTGCAGCGGCTGTCGGGCGAGGGTGGGATCGAGACCGAGGGCGGTCGCGCGCTCGGCGAGTTCTTCAGAGGTGTTGCGCAGGCCGCGGAAGGCCGACTCGCGGTCCAGCGCCGCGGTACGCAGGCTTTCTGCGATATCCGCAGGGGTGTCATGCATGCGCGCGCCCGACGGGAGTTCGGCACTGGCCGCATGCACGCGATCCCAGGCGGCGCCGTAGTAATCGGTGTAGTTCTTGCCGTTTTGCCACTCGCGGGTGGCGATTTCTTGGCGTAGCGCGTCGACGGCGACATCATGTGCGGCCTGGCGGACCTCGGCCGGGGTGAGCGACGAATCGCTTGCCGACAGATCGGCGGCGGCGCGGTCATAGGCGGCGGTGTAGGTCTGTTCGAGCGGGTGCACGGCGATGTCGTGGCCGAGATCCCGGAATTCCTGGGCCAATTGGAAGCGGCGGCCCGTTGCCGCGGCCTCCTCGTCGACCATGGTGCGCACGAATTCGTCGCGTGCCATCCCCCGGACGTCACCGGTTCGGCCCTGAACGTACCGTTCGGCGTGTACGGATTCGTGAGCCAGCGTGAGGGCCTGCTGAACATGATCGGCACCCGAGGTGAAAGCGACCGCGGTCAATTCGCGTCGCCGGAACTCACCGGATCGGCCGTCACCCGCGGACGGCTCGAATCCGTCGCGAACGGGACTATTGTCGAAGCTCGCCGCGATCCGCCGCCCGGTCTCGGTCTGGCGCAACAGTTCACGGACCTGATCGGGCTGCGCATCGAGTGAGCGACCGATGCGAGCCCCCGGATCGGTTGCCAGCGGATGCTCGGAGCCGAGCGGGTGCAGCGGATTTCCGGCCGGGCCGAAGGCGATGGCATACGTGCCACGGAGTTCGCGCGGCACCGTCGGCGGGAAGCCCTCCACCCGGCCCGCCCCCGGATCGCGCACCACGATCCCGCCGTTCTCGTGCACCAGCACATACGCGTGCGCGCCGACGTTGTACCTGTCGACCGCACCGCTGTATTCATCGACAACCAGCGCCGAAGACCCCTCCGGCATGGAAAGCAACAGCCGCGCGATCTCGGCATGCCCCTCATACGAACGCAACTGCCCACCCGCGGCCGTCTGCACTTCCGCGGCCGTCATCCCGTCCAGCCCGATCACCCGCTCCGGCAACCTGATCGCCGAACTCCCGGTGAGCGCCTTGATCAACCGCAGCGACAACTCCGCGCACCGACCACGATTCCGCTCCGGAATCCGAGGCTCATCGCCCCCTTGCCGCTGCGGACCATCCGCCCCGTCGCGTGACCTGTCCGCAGGCGCGTCCCCGGTATTCCGATGCGTATGCGGTTCGGCCACCGGCTGCGGCACGAAAGCTGCTGCGGGATCAAGCGATTCAGCCCGCTGCCGCGCCGCCTCCCGCCGCGCTTCGACCTCCTCCCGCCGCGCCGAATCATCGGCACGATGCGACTTGGCAGGCTCGATATCCGCACCCCGATGCGCCCCGTCCTCCCGCGCCGTCGGATCCGTCGCATGGCGGGCATCGGAAGGTTCGGAGCGCACCGGAGTGTCGGCGGCGGCGCGCGAGATGCCCTCGTCGCTGGGGTGCACTGCACCCTCGTCGCCCTCATTGCCGGGACGCACCGCATCATCACCGTCAGTGCGCACGACACTCTCGCCCTCGGGACGTACG
>NZ_BDBY01000338.1 GCF_001613225.1 Nocardia pseudovaccinii NBRC 100343 | reverse complement strand
AGCTCATCCGGCTCAGGTGCCGCCTCCTGTACGTCCACCACCACGACGGTCGCGCGATTGGCCAGCCACTCCCGAATATTCCGGCTCCACCAGAACATTCCGCGACTCGCGCAAACGATCACCAGCGCGAAGAACAAGCCGAACGAGACGTGCATGGCCATCAGCACGCCGTACATCAGGCCGACCGAGGCGCCGAAGATGATCTGATCGCGCTTGGCGAACGGTGTCGTCGCCGGGTCGGTGATCATGTAGTTGGTGTAGAGCACGAAGGCGATACCGGTCATCGGCAGCAGCGCCGCGATGATCGAGATATTGCTGTCCAGCAGGCCGCGCACCACCGCCTGCAGCACATACGCACCGAGCCAGGCCATGATCAGCGGTGTCTTCTTGGTCAGCTTGGCGTTGAGCATGGTGCCCGCGCCGAGCAGGCCGAGCACGATCAGCGCGTCGGCCGGACCCGAGATGTTCTCGACGAAGTGATACGGACCGACCACGGCGATCGTCGGGAAGACCAGCAGCGCTACCACGATCCCGAAATTCGACGGGTTCATGAAGTGCTTGACCTTGCCGTTGACCTTGGCCCGCAGTACCCACTTCGTGCCGACCGCGACCGTGATGCCGAACATGATCGGCAGGAACTGGTCTGCCGCGTACATCAGGAAGTTGAAGGCCACACCGGTGATGTGGGCGGGCAGCAGGAACACGATCAGCCCGCGAAGTCCGTTGCCCCGGTATCCCGCCGGGCGGCGATAGGCCCACGCCGCCAGCGTTTCCAGGATCATCTCCACCACGTACGCGGTGCCCGCACTGAGGAACGGCCACAGCCACGGCTGCTCGAACCCGAGCCACAGGAAGCCCAGGATATTGAAGATCGTCAGCGAGGCCGCGAAGTTGCGCAGCGCGAGATAGCGCGGATCACGTCCTTCGATATTGACGCCCAACCACTTTCGCCGCCAAGTCTGCACTGGCGTGAGCGTGGGCTCGGAGCCGTTGGTGGTTTCGATGACGGCTGTTCCGTTCGAATGTGCTTGAACACTCACTGGTGCACCTCCCGGGCATCGGAGTCGAGAACGAGGGTGTGTTGCCCCGGTTGCAGCTGCAGCTGCTGGGTGTGCACGCCGCCATGGTTATCGCGCCACGCGAGTTGCACCGGCAGCGCGGTAGTGGGATCGATATCGCCGAGTCCGAGGTGGATATCGGTGGACCGTTTACCCGCGTGCCCACTGCCGCCGTCGACCTGTGCCACATGGGTTTTGCCGTCCGGCATCGTCACGGTGACTTCGGCGCCGAGGGCCGGAGACCCGAGCACCGGCTTGCCTGCGACCGTTGCCTCGCCCGCGGCAGCGGTGGTCGGTGGGGTCAACAGTCGCAGGCCGAGGTACTGCCCGGGACGCGGTGCGTCGTTGTGGTAGAAGACCGGTGCTTCCCACTGTCTGGCGACCGCGAAGCTTAGGTTGCCGGTTCCGGTCGAGTCACCGACCGCGATGCCGCGGGTGGGTGTCGCCGCGAAGGTGTCCAGGGCGGGCGAAATATTGGTGAACTTGCCGCTGTCGTCCTGGGCGAAGAAGCCGATCCGGTTATTGCCCGCCAGGTCCGATTCCTCGGTGAACTTCGGCCAGGCCCACGGGTACTTGCTGAAGTCGTCGTTCATCGTGGCCATTTCCTGCACCTGCGGCCAACGCGTGCTCGAACCCTTGAACATGCCGTTGCTCTGCACGATCTGCGGTCGGCCGCTGTTGTCGAAGTCGGCGACCTTGGTATCCCAGCACCAGCCGTCCCAGGCGATGCCCTTCTCCACGGCCCGGTTCTCGAACGGGGCGATACCCGACTCCAATCGCGCCGCGGCTTGTTTCGGATCGGCCGCGGTGTTGTAGAAGGCGAGGTTCGCTTCGACGATGCCCCAGCGCTGCGCGATATTGCTGACGAACAGATCGGGCATACCGTCGCCATCGAGATCGGCGAAGTCCGCGCCCATGCCCTTGAAAGAATCATGGCCGAGCACAAAGGACTTCGGATCCGTCGGACCGCGCTCGCCTTCGGCCAGGCCGAAGCTGATGTGTCCCGGTGTCGACTTGTTCACGAACAGGCGATCCGGGCCCATATCGTTGGCGACATACAGCTCGGGTAGTTGGTCGCCGGTGAGGTCCTGGGTGGCCGATGCCAACGTCCAGCCGTTCGCCTTCCCTTCCGGGAGCGCGTCGACCACCTCGCGGTACATTGCGGTCGGTTCGGCACCGCCGGTGCCCTGCTGGAAGGTAAGGACGCGGTCGGTCCCGGCATTGGTCGCTTTGGAGAACGATTCGTTCAGGGTCAGGCTGTGCTGACCGTCGGGCCCGATGAAATCGCTGTCCGGGAAATAGTTTCCGAGGTAGACGTCCGGGTTGCCGTCACCGTCGAAGTCGGCGACGGAGGCGGCCAGGGTGAACCAGCGCGCACCCTGATAGCTGCCGTCCTTGGTGGCAGGCGGCTCCACCATTTCCACCGGCCGGAATGCCTTGTTGTCAAGATGCTTGGCTCCCGCGCGCGGCAGGTACAGGATCGGGGTGCGGCCGCCGTAGTACACCATCAGACCGATGCGCCCGGAGTGGTCGAAATCGCCTGGGACACAGCCGGTCGGGGCCATCCGGTCGTCGGTCGGCAGCGGCGCCGGATCGAGTACGAACGGTGCGTAGCGGCTGGTGTCGCTGTCCGGCGTCGGCGTCACGATCACCGTGTCGGATCGGGAATCGACCAGACAGAGATCATCGGCACGGCCGTTGCCGTCGATATCGTTGATCGCGGCCGCGGAGTTGACCGAGGACATCCACGCGACGACGTGCTCGTACCGTGGCTCGATATGCCGGATCTTGCGCTCGGGCAGCCCCGGTGGCAGCGCGATCGGCATCTCGGTGAAATGGAACCGGCTCGCCAGCGGACTGTTCGGATCGGTCTCGACCGGGGCGATCATGGCCGAGTGGGCCGGTACGAACAGCACCGCCATCAGCGTCACCGATGCCAATGGCACCAACGCTTTTCGCAACAGAGAAGAACTGACCGGCAATTTCACGAGTGGGGACTCTCTTCCGTGGTGAGACCGTCGAACACCGACCGCAGGGTGTCCAATGCGTGATCGAGCTGCGCCTCGGTATGACGGCAGTTGATGAAGAACCGCAATCGCGCCTCGCCCTCGGGGACCACCGGATGCCCGATGGCATTGGCCATCACATCGCGCTCCAGCAGTTCCATCGAGGCGCGCACCGCGGGTTCGTTCGCGCCGGTGATGATCGGGGTGATCGGTGTGGCCTGGCCGTTGCCGGTGTCGAAGCCGAGTTCGCGGGCCCGGCAATGGAAGTACTCGGCGTTGTGCCGCAGTGCCGCGACGCGTTGCGGCTCGTCGTGCAGCACGGCAAGGCCCTCCAGTGCCGCCGCCGCCGCGGACGGCGCGGGTGAGGCCGTGTACATGCTCAGACCAGCGGCGGAGTATTTGAACCCTTCGACGAGTTCGCGATTGGCCGCCAGGTAGCCGCCGACGCTGCCGAGCGCTTTCGACAGCGTGCCCATCCAGACATCGACCGCATCGCCGGGCAGATCGAACAGCTCACGCGCGCCGAGCCCGCGCTCGCCGAGGACACCGAACGAATGCGCCTCGTCGATCATGATCGAGCAGTCGTATTTCCTTGCCACCTCGATGATTTCGGGCAGCCGGACCACATCGCCGTCCATGCTGTACACGCCCTCGATCAGCACCAGGGCCCGATCGAAGCTGCGCCGCGACATCGCCAGGATCGCGTCCAGCGATTCGGGATCGTTGTGCCGGAAGGTGACGCGTTTGCAGCCCGCCCATTCGGTACCGGAGACGATGCTGTTGTGGATCAGTGAGTCGCAGACCGCGATATCGCGCTTTCCGAGCAGGAAGGCGACGGCCGCCGCATTGGTGAGGAAGCCACTGGCCGTCACAATGGCGGCCTCGGTGTCGTAGATCCGCGCTAGCTCGCGTTCCAGCTCACCGTAGAGCGGTAGCTCCCCCGCGACCATCCGGACCGCGGCCGCGGATGTCCCGAAGCGGCCGATCGCGGCAATGGCCGCGGCATGCACGCGCGGCTCGGCGGCCAGGTCCAGATAGCCGAAACTGCTGAAGTTCAGCATGTCCCGGTCCGCGAAGCTGGTCACCGCCCCGCTGATGCCGTCGTGCGGCAGGTAGTAGGGATTGAGCACACCGGCTTCGCGCGTCCAGGTGTCGAAGGCGGCGAATTTCTCGTTGGCCTCGAGCACGCCCGGATGATCACGGAAGGAGGTCTGCAGGCTCGGGCCGCGAGCGGTCCGTACTTCGGCCGCACCGCGTTCGGGTCCCGGCGCCGTCGCGGTGCTCGAACCGTTGCCCGCATCGTGCTTGGCCATCAGGGCACGGGCGAGCGCACGGGGATCGATGCTCTCAGTTGTCATGCAGTAGTCCTCACGCTGCTGTCGTTTCGGTACTTGCTTCTTCGTGCGCGATCTGAGCGGCGATCTTGACGCCGAGGCCCGCGAGCGAGAGTCCGGCCCCGATCGAGAGGACCGACATCTTGACGCCGAGGCTTTTCACGACGCGTGCACCGAATTCCATGGCCATCAGCGAATCCAGCCCCAGCTCCATGGTCGGAGTCGCCAGATCCACGGTGTCCGCGTCGACGCCGAGGACGACCGCGAGTTGTTCGGCGAGCAGGCAGGCGACCACGTCGCCGCGGAATTCCGGGTCCAGCGCCAGGATTTCGGCGCGCAGTGCGCTCGTGCCCGCCGCGCCGCCGCCCGCGGCGGTGACCAGTTCGACGAACCGCGGTGCGCGCGCCGACGAGCGGTGCGCGAGTGCCCACTGCGCCCAGTCGATGTCGAGCAGGGCGAGCTGGGTGATGTCGAAACGCAGACATTCCCGCAGTAGCAGGGTCGCGAAATCCATATCCAGCGAGCCGTATCCGGTCATCTCGGCATAGCGGGATACCGCCCGCGAGTCGGCCATACCGCCGTCGCCGCGCATGAAACCCCAGTCCACCGACAGTGCGGGCCTGCCCTGTGCGCGCCGCGCCCAGGCGAGTGCGTCGAGCGCGGAATTGGCTGACGCATAACCCAATTGGGGCGAGAGACCGGCGATGCCGCTGGCCGAGGCGTAGAGCACGAACAGGTCGAGCTCCACGCCCGCGGCGGTGGTGGCCCGATCGAGATTGGTCGCGCCGATCACCTTCGGATCGAAGATCTCGCGCAGCGATTCGGCAGTGACCTCGGGAACCTCGGTGTTGTTGACCACGCCCGCGGCATGGATGACACCCCGCAGCGGCGCACCGCCGACCTGAATGCGCGCGACCAGATCGGCGACCGCGTCATAGTCGGCGACATCGACGCGTTCCTCGCGCACGTCGACACCCTCGTTCGCGAACCGCGCCAACTGTTCTCGCGCGGCATCGGTGGACGCGCCACTGCGACCGACGAGCACAAGGTGACGCACTCCGGCACGCACCAGCTGACGTGCGGTGGCCAGACCGAAGGCCCCGAAGCCGCCGGTCACCAGATAGCTTGCGGTAGGGTCGAATTCGAATTCGCCGGGAATGTGGCGTACCGCCGGATATTTTTCGCGCAGATCGAGCACGACCCGGCCGATCTGGGCGGAGCGCGCCACCGTTTCGAATGCCGCGGTCAGCTGGTCGAGCGCGAACGGCGTATTCGGCAATGCGGTGTACTCGCCGTGGAACATCGCGTCCACCACGCGCCGGGCCGCCCGGCGGACCTGCGCGGGTCGCCGGGCCAGGATGCGGTCGATGTCGACGGCGAAGAATGCCAGATTCCGGTCGAAGGGGCGCAGATCGATGGTGCCCGAGCCGTAGATGTCGGCCTTGCCGATATCCACGATGCGGCCGAATTCGCCCGCGACCCGGAAGTTCTGCTGCAGGATCTCGCCGGGCGCGGAACTGTAGACGACATCGACGCCCGCACCATCGGTCAAGCGCAGCACCTCGTCGACGAAACCGATCGACCGGGAACCGAGCACCTCGTGCGCGCCGAGCGCCCGCACCCGGGCGCGCCGCTCCTCGGTACCGGCCGTGGCGATCACCCGCGCCCCCATCCGCAGCGCGACCTGGACGGCGGCCATGCCCATGCCGCCCGCCGCGCCGTGGATCAGCACCGTTTCGCCCAGCTGCACCCGCGCCAGCTCGCCGAGCCCGATTTCGGCGGTGAACAGCGGCATTACCGAGGTGCAGTGCAGTGGATCGAAGGTGCCGGGCGGGAAGATATCCATCCGGGTGGTCGCGCCGGTGTCCGGCCGGATCGTCACGTAGCGCTGCACGATTCCCGGTGCCACGACCGAAATCTCGTCTCCCGGTGCGATATCGGTGATATCGCTGCCGACCCGTGTCACGACGCCATAGCCGTCCATGCCGATCTCGGTGCCGAAAAATGTTCCGTCCAGCTCTTTTTCGGTCAGCACACCCAGCACCTTGAGGGTGTCCTTGTAGTTCAGGCCGACCGCCTGCATCCGGATCTCGACCTCGTCCGGTCCCGGCGCGACCCGATCGCAGGTGCGCAGTGCGAGTTCCGGCAGCAGTCGCGAGCGTGGGATATCGAGCCGGAAGGACTGTTCGGGATCGGTGATCGGCCGCGGCACATCCCATCCGGCCAGCCGGTCGGTGAGGGTCTGCCGCCAGCGGATCGTCCAGCGCGCGCCCGCACGCAGCGCCACCTCGTCGACGGTGGTGTCGGTGTAGATCTGCTCGAGGATGTCGGCCGCCGCGGAGGCGGGTTCGGTATCCACCAGTCGCCACTGTCCGGCCGGAAGTTCGTTGAGCAGTTCGCGACGCGCTCCGGTCAGTACCGAATGCTCGAGCCGGGCGAACCGATCGATCGGCAGGCACAACGCATGTTCGGTCACCACGACGGCGTGGAACACCATGGGCACCTCATCGGACAGCAGCGCCTTGATCGCCTGGGCGACCTGCGCGAGCCCGTACACATTGCCCATGCCGTCGAGTTCGGACCCGGCGACGACAACGAGCCGCAGGCGCTCGACCTCGGGCCGGGAACGCGCGGTACGCAGCAGGTCCAGCAACTGTTCGTGGTCGGCCGCAGAGGCATGCTCGCCGACCGTCACCACTTCGGCCCGGATCCGCACATTGGCGACTTCCTTGGCGCGCTGGGAGATTTCCGCGCCGAGGTTGACGACGAGCAGGAACTCCTCGTCACCGGGCAGGTCTTGCATGGCCGGTTCCGCCGAGTCGGTCACGATCTCCCAGACCGGCTCGTAGAACAGCCCGTCGAGCTGTTCGGAGAGCGCCGACTGCGGTGTGAGAGCGCGGAACCGCACTCCTGACATCGTTAGTGCGACGTCGCCGCTCGCAGACGCGATGCGGATATCGGCGCGCATCGAACTACCGGGTACGCGGGTGAGGACCACGACCGGATCGACCGGAATCGGTCCGGTCCAACGGATCCCGGCAATCGCGGCAGGCACGACCACCTCGGCATCAGTACCGGAATTCGGCTGTGTCGCAGCCGTTCTCGCGTACAGCGCGGCGAAGCACTGCAGGGCTGAATCCACTATCGCCGGGTGCGCGAGATGCCGCTGACCGATCGTTGCAGACGAATCGAGTTGTGCGACAACGCTATCCGGTCCGATCCAGACCTGGGTCAGCAGCCGGAAGGCCGGGCCGTAGCGGAGTCCGTGCTCGGCCATGCTCTCGTAGAGCTCCTCGACCGCGGCCTCCACCGAATCCCGGGGCGGCGCGATAGCGACGGTGGTGGCATCGGCGTCCGCCTCGATGAGACGGCCGTGCGCGTTGAGCGTCCATCCCCCGCCACCTGCGGGCCGGGACTGGATGGTGAACCGGCGGGTGGTCTCCTCAACACCGATCCGCACGACGGGCACATCGTGCTCGTCCACGACCAGCGGGCTGATGAATTCGACGGATTCGAGCCCGAACGAATCCCGGCCGGTGCGTAGCGCGACGGCGCTCATGGCGGCGTCCAGGTAGGCCGCTCCCGGCAGCACCACGGCACCGGCCACAACGTGATCGCGCAGCCACGGCAGATTCGAAACCGACAGTTGGACTTCCCATTCCGTGGCCGCCGAGCCGGTGCGATCGCCGAGCATGGCGAATCCGTTCGGGGTGCCGATCCGATCCAGCTCCGTTTCCGGCTCCTGGGTCCACACGAAGCGGCGCTGCCACGGATAGTGCGGCAGGTCGACGTGCCCGACACCCGGATCGATCGCGCCGGGCAGGCGGTCACCGTCCAATGAACCCGCCCGGTACAACTCGCCTATCGCGGTCAGTACGTTCTCGCTGTCATCGCCGCCACGCGTCAGCGTGCTGATGGCGGCACCGGTGATACCTTGCTGCACAAGGATTTCCCGAATACTGCCGCTCAGCACAGGGTGCGGGCCGACTTCCAGGAAGACCCGGTGTCCGGCATCGAGCAGCCCGCCGATCGCATCCCCGAACCGAACCTGGTCGCGAACATTGCGGGCCCAGTATTCGGGACCCCAATTCTGTTGCGTCGCTTGCATACCGGTAACCGTCGAGTAGGCGGGAACGGTGGTATCCCCCGGTGCGAGCGTCGCCAGTGCGGTGCGCAGATCATCGAGGATCGGGTCCATCAGATGGCTGTGGTAGGGGACTTCGACACGGAGCGCCTTGGCGAAAATGCCATCGGCGATGAGACGTTCGCCGAGAGCCGCCAGTACCCGGCTGTCCCCGGCCAAGGTGACCGCCGACGGGCTGTTCACGGCGGCGATGCACACGCCGTCGAGGTCCGTCAGCAGTTCCCGCGCCTCGGCCTCGGTCAGCCCGACCGCCAGCATGCCCCCGGTCCCCGCCGTGGTGGCCTGCAGGCGGGACCGGTGGTAACTGACCGTGACCGCCTCGGTCAACGACAGCGCACCGGACACATAGGCCGCCGTCACCTCGCCGACGCTGTGTCCCACCGTGACAGCCGGTCTAATGCCGAGCCCGGCGAGTTCCGCCGTCAGCGCGGCCTGGAGCAGGAAGTTCGCCGGTTGCGCGATCTCGGTGCGCGAGATCCGGGAGTCCGCCTCGTCGCGGCCCATCTCCTCGAGGATCGACCAGCCAGCGAGTTCGGTGAACTCCCTATCGATTTCGCGCGCCAGTTCGGCTGCCGGGCCTGCGCCCGCGAGCAGGCCGCGGCCCATGGCCCACCACTGCGGTCCCATGCCACTGAAGACGAAAACCGGGTCGCTGTGGCCTTCGGCGATGGCACGAGCGGGCGGTTGACCACCGCCAGCGGCGAATTCCGCCAGCTGGGAACGCAATTCGCCGGAATCGCGGTAGCGGAAAGCGGTTCGCAACGGGTGATGCGCGCGGCGCACCCAGGCTGCCTCGGTCAGGGTGTCGAGCGGTTCGGTGTCGGCCGCCGCCAATAGTCCTGCGGCGAGTGTGCGCAGCGCCGGTTCGCTGCGCGCTGATAGCGGCAGGATCGGCAGCGGCATTGCCTCTGTGTCGGAACGGGTTTCGACTGTGGTCGGCGCAGGGCCGATGAGCGCATGCGCGTTGGTGCCGCCGTAGCCGAAGCTGTTGACCGCCACCAGTGGCCGGACCAGCGGTTCGGCCGCCATCGGCACCCGCAGCCGCAGCTCGTCGAACGGGATCTCGGGATTGAGCTGGTCCAGCCGGGCCTGCGGCGCGATCGTCCGATGGTGAACGGTCAACGCGGCCTTGATGACTCCGGCGACGCCCGCCGCCGCCTCGGTGTGGCCGATATTGTTCTTGACCGACCCGACCGGTAGCGGCTCGGTCCGGCCGTGGACCGCGCCGTAGACCCTGCCGAGGGCCGTAATCTCCGCCGGATCGCCGACCGGTGTCCCGGTGCCGTGCGCCTCGACGTAGCCGATCTCGTGCGGTGCGATGCCCGCGCTGGTGTGCACGCGCCGGGCAAGTTCTTCCTGGGCAACGGGATTCGGGACCGGAATGGCCAAGGTTCGGCCGTCCTGGTTCACGCCGCTACCGCGGACCACCGCATAGATGCGGTCACCGTCGCGTAGCGCGGCCTCGAGCGGCTTGAGGATCACCACGCCCGCACCCTCGCCGCGGCCGTAGCCGTCGGCGGAGGCGTCGAACGATTTGCAGCGACCGTCCACGGACAGGAATCGGCCCTTGCACATGGAGATGAAGGTTTCCGGCTGCAGCATGGCATTGGCGCCGCCGACGATGGCGGAGCTGCATTCGCCGAGCGCCAGTGATCGGACGGCCTGATGCAGTGCCACCAGCGACGACGAGCAGGCGGTATCGATGGTCATGGTCGGGCCGTGCAGGTCGAGCAGGAAGGCGATGCGCGCCGAGAGCAGGGTGTGCGACGAGCTCGTCGGGGTGTGGCTGTTGATCGCGGAGCGGACCACGTTGCGGCCCACCGCATTGTCGTTCATGAAACCGCCGACGAAGACGCCGATATCGCGACCCGCGATCCGTCCGGCCATTCCGCTATCGTCGAGCGCCTCCCAGGCGACCTCGAGCAGCAACCGCTGCTGCGGGTCCATGATCGAGGCCTCGCGCTGGGAGATGCCGAAGAAGTCGGCGTCGAACTCCCACAGCGACTGGGTCAGGAATCCGCCACTGCGGGTGTACATCCGGCCGGGCGCGTCCGGATCCGGATCGTAGAACTTGTCGAGGCTCCAGCGATCCGGCGGTACCTCGACGATGCCGTCGCCCTTGCGGATCAGGAAATCCCAAAAGGCGCCCGGTCCGTCGATTCCACCCGGAAATCGACAGCCGATACCGACGATTGCTGCATCGGACATTGCGCAGTCCTCGATTTCTACCCTGAGCATTGAACGGTAGGCAGCTTACTTTCGATATTCGATCGGCAGCGCAAAATGACTGAAACCTGTTGCAACGAGGGCCGATTGAGGTCCATATGGTGAAATTACAGTGTTATCGGACAGGTCATGACATTGTTATTGCCGAGGCTGACGCTGTTATACGTCGGCGCACTTCACAGCGGACTCGAAGAATAACAATGTCATGGGTTCGAATAACAATGTAATTCGATTCCATGACATTGTTATCCAAGTACGGTGTCGGCCATGAACTCTGGTGAATTCGCACTCGACCCGGCCGCCGAGCCCATCGAGGACACCGGCTGGCTGCGCGAGTTCGTCGAGCGCTACATCGCCGGGTGGAACACCGGCGACGGCGACGCGGTGGCGGCCTGCGTCACCGAGGACACCCGCTGGCTGGACCCGTCCGAGGGAGAGCTGATCATCGGCCGGGCCGGGGTCGCGAAGTTCGTCCACGACACCAAGCGGGCATTCCCAGATGTCAACTACACCACCGTCTTCGAGCCGGTCGTCACCGCGGACACAATGGCGGCGATCGTGCCGTGGCGAATGACGGGCACCCACCTCGGCATGATCGATCCGCCCGGATTCGCAGGCACCAACAAGAAATTCGACCTGTTCGTGGTCGACATCTGGCAGTTCCGCTCCGGACTCATCTGGCGCAGCAAAGCCACCTGGGATCTGAACGAGCTGCTGCTACAACTCGAATTGCTGCCCAAGCGCAACGGTTTCGCCGAGCGAGCCATGGCCCGCGCCCAGCGCCTCGCGGTCAAACTCCGTGGCTGATCACGTGTGCGAGCCGGTCAGCGCGGTGACCTGCTCGAGGGCACGCGCCACCGACCGCTCGATCGTCGCGCGTTCGGCACCCATGCCGATCAGGATGTTGACGATCGAGGGCAAGAGCACCTCCGCCACGCCTTGATCGCCATACAGCCCGGCCATATCCAACTGGACGAACCCGTACAGCCCGGTCCAGAACTGCGCAGCGGCCGAGCGCTCGTTCGCGCTGTGCAACAGATCCGCCTCCAGCGCCCGCCGGGTCGCGCGCACCACGAAATCGAAGCTCTCCGCGAAGTTCTCGAAGTCGGAATCGCTGCCATCGGCCAGCACATTGCCGCGGTGCACCTTCACCTCGGCCTTCGGCGACTCGGTGGCGAACATCAGCCGGAACAGTTCGGGTTTGCGCACCGCCTCATCCCGAAAGATGAAGCCGAGCACCAGGATTTCGGCGATCGGATCGTCGCTGACCTCGCATTCGGCCAGCCGCGCGACCAATTGCGCGAAACCTTCCGAGCCGACCGCCTGGATCAAGCCCGGCATACCGCTGAAGTTGGAGTAGATCGCCATGGTCGAGACCCCGCATATCCGCGCCACGCGACGCACGGTCAACGAGGCGAGTCCTTCCGTCGAGATGAGTTGAACTGTGGCCGCTATCAGGCGATCGCGCATCGAGCCGGTTAGTGCGGGCTCCAGCGCAGTTGCAGTGTCGATCATTACCTCACCTAGCAGTGCTCGTCCTTGCTATGCCGCCGCGACGCCCAACTCCTCGGCGGTGATCTCCTCCAATGGCTTGCGCCGGGTTTCGACGATGAACCCGACGGCCACCACCGCCGCGATCGCGATCGGCGCCGCGCTGATCAGCGCGGTCACGGTGATCGATGGCGTGGCCACGGCGAGCACCACCAGCGCGATGACCAGCACACCGCCCGCCTTGGTCATGGCCGCCGCGACCCCGCTGCCGCGGGACCTGATCCGGGTCGGGTAGACCTCCGCGCCATAGGCGACGATGACCGCGACCACCGAGCTGGAACCCCAGATCGGCACCACGAGAAGGGCATACAGCAGCGTGGTGTTGTCGGCGACGTGGTCACCGAGGACTACGAAACCGCCGAGCGCGACGGCGAGCAGCGCGCTGAGCGTGATCAGCGTCCATTTGGTCGAGCGGTGGTAGCAGTAGGCGACCAGGAAGTTCAGCGGGAAACCGATCAGCGCGGAGTCACGCAGGATCTTGTCGGCGGTGACGCCGGTGAATCCGAGGCTGCGCAGATTCGTCGGCAACCACAGCTGGAAGCCGTAGGTGACCAGTCCGACCCCGAGTCCCAAAAGCGCCAGCACGATGGTCATTCCGGCGAAGGGACGGCGCAGCAGCTGACCGAACCCGCCCCGCAGATCATCCTCGACAGCGGCTTGCGGCTGCTCGACCGCGATGACCTCGGCGTTGTATGTGCGCAGCACCTCCTCGGCCTCGCGGTGCCTGCCGATGGCCATCAGGAACCGCGGCGACTCCGGAATCCAGCGGACCAGCAGCACCAGCAACAGTCCGGTGGGCAAGCCGATCAGCCACATGCTGCGCCAGCCGTAGGTCTCGCCGATCGTCGAGGACAGCCAGCTGGTGATGACGTAGGCCCCCGCGATATCGCCGCCGATCAGCACCAGCAGCCACCCGCGGTGGCGCGCCGGGATGGTCTCCGAGAGCAGCGTGAAGGCAATCGGCAGCATCCCGCCCGCGCTCAGGCCCATGATGAAGCACATCGCGACATTCAGCTCGAAGCTCGGCATGGCGCCGCAGATCGCGGTTCCGACAAAGAAGATTCCGGCCAGCAGGATCGCCGCCTTGCGGCCGATGCGGTCACCGAGCCAACCCCACAGGAACGACCCCAGCACCGTTCCGGTGATACCGGACAGCGGCAGCAGCGCCACCGGTAGCGCGTCCAGATGCGGGCTCGCCGGGGTGCGCAAGTGGTATTCGGCGCCGACACCCGGAACGACGAAGGCCAGGGTCGTCGGCTTCATCACGTCGATGGTGATCGCGGCGGCCATGATCAGCAGCAGCACCACGTGCACGCGATTGATCGGGGCGTCGTCGAGTGCGCGCACCCGCAGCCCGGCCACCGTGTCGTGCACCGCGCGCTGCGGGAACAGGCCGTAAGTGGTGACGGCCAAGCCGATGACGATCAGGATCATCCCGGTGATCATGGCGCCGTCCATCGGCATGCCCGCCATTCGATAGCCCATGTCGCGCGCCATGAGATACATCGGAAGGTGCAGGCCGGTGCCGAGCACCGTCAACACCAGACCGAACCAGAAAGCTCCCGTACGACGACGGTTGACCGGACCCTCCGATCGAGGCGCGATATCGACGGCATTCACATGCATCACCGGACCCTCATCAGCCCCCACACACCAGTTACCGATCGGTATTACACACGAGTTCCGTGCCGGTGTGGGCTTTTTAATCTGTTCGGTATCAACAAATTCGGGGCGCAGCGGACTTACCTATGAGAATGGTTACGACCGCGGGCGGCTGGGTAACCTGCTGCGCCGATATCGCATGCTGATTCCCAGTGGTGGGAATATGGTCGAAGTTGTCTATTATTCGACGTGCATGTGCCTGATGGATTCGCCACCTTTTGTCTGATGCAGGCGGCCGAAGCGACTGTCGAGGAGGTTCGCCATGGCGTCGGCGGCGCCGGTATAAGCCTCTTCGACCGTGGCCGCGCGGTGGGTTACGGCGACCGGAGGCTGACCGGATATCCGGGCCTCCAGTACGCACTGCTTATCGTCCGGACCGCCTTTGTCGGCGTTCAGATCGGTCAGATGAACTTCCAGTCGGGTGAGCTGCTCACCGAAGCGGTCGAGTATCGAGGAGAGCGTCGATTCCACGCGCTCGGCCAGCGATGCGCCGCCGTGGATATTGCTTCCGGTGTTGACCTGAATCTGCACGAGCGTCTCCAATCCGATAGGTGTCTGCCCACGGCTACCGACTCGCGGAGCGCGAATTCAGCAATCCGTCGGCAATGCCGACACTACTCGCACGGGTGTGCGCTCAGCAGATTCCCAGGTTCAGAGCGTCTGTGCCGCGATCGGTGGCGTCACTTGCTGCGCGTCGGGAACGACGGTGCCGCGCAACGAGGTTCCCGCGGTCTCGCGCAGGAACGACCAAGCGACGAGTCCGATCAGGCTGGCGCCCACCATATACGCGGCCGGGAACAGCGACCAGCCGGTCGATTCGATCACGGCCTCGTTGACCAGCGGTGCGGTGCCGCCGAATGCGGCGGTGGAGATGTTGTAGCCGAGGGCGAACCCCGCATAGCGCACATGCGTCGGGAAGATCGCCGGGAAGGTCGAGCTGATCGTCGCCAACTGGGGGACATACAGCAGGCCGAGCACGATGAATCCGGCTATGGCCCAACCGGTTCCCTGCCCCATCAGCCAGTACATGGGCAGCGCGAGTATCGCGAGTCCGACCAGCGAGACCAGCCAGAGCGGGCGGCGGCCCACCCGGTCGGACAACCTGCCGAAGAACGGCAGCACGAGCATCATCACCAACTGCCCGATCAGCATCATCGCGGTGGTGGTCGATTCGCCGACGCCGATGGTGTTCTGCAGGTAGGTCGGCTGATAGGTGAGCAGGGTGTAGTTCACCACGTTCAGGGCGACCACCAGGCCGATCAGCGTCAGGGTTTCGCGGTGGTACGTGGTCAGCACCTCCCACACGCCGCCCGGCGGGTGCGGTTTATCGGCCACCTCGGTGAACACGGGCGACTCGTTCAGATGCGAGCGCAGGTACCAGCCGATCAGGCCGAGCGGCACCGCGAACAGGAACGGCACGCGCCACCCCCAGTCGTGCATCGCATCCGAACCGAAGACGAGCTGACACAGCAGCACGACCGCCGATCCGCCGACGAACCCGCCGAGGGTGCCGAATTCCAGGAAGCTGCCGAGGAATCCGCGCTTGCGGTCGCTGGCGCATTCGGCCAGATACGTTGCGGCACCGCCATATTCGCCGCCGGTCGAGAAGCCTTGCACGACGCGTAGCGCGATGAGCAGAACCGGTGCGAACCAACCGATCTGGGCATGTGTCGGGATCAGGCCGATGCATCCGGTAGCACCGGCCATCAACAGAATTGTGGTGGCCAGCACCACTTTTCGGCCGAGTCGATCGCCGAGCGGTCCCCAGACCATGCCGCCGAGCGGGCGCAGCAGAAATGAGATGGCGAAGCCGAGCATGGTGCCGAGGGTGCCGAGTTCGCCCGGGAAGAATGCGTCGGTGAGGTAGGTGGCGGTCGCGGCGTAGACACCATAGTCGAACCATTCGGTGGCATTGCCCATCGCCGAGGCGGCGACCGATCGGCGTAGCGTTTTCTTCTCCGATTCGCGATCCGTCACCTGCGCCTCCTCACCAGCCCAGGTCACGGGCCCCGATTCGTTCGACCGGCCCGATCCGGTTTTTCCGAGTGCAGGCACGGAATTAACCGGTACCCAGGTTCCAAACTGGGCAAACAAGCGGCGGGTCCGCCGAGCCGGTGACGGGCCCGACGCCACCTGCGCGATCTCGAGCAAATGTGAGTATGGTCACACTTGCGTTCTTGGGCGACGAATGCTGTTCGTTGTCGGACGTCGTTGGAGGCGTGATCGCCGCCGGAACGAGCCCATGGCTGATGCCGCGAACACCGCCACGGACAGCCATGCGAACCAGTCGCCGAATCGGGCGTAGACCGTTTTGTGCGAGTCCAGCGGGATGGTGGCGAGCACCGATCGGGTCACCGTGACATCGGTCCGCGCCGACGCCAGGATATGGCCGCGGGAATCACTGGCCACGAGTTCGCCGAGTTGCGGTGCGCGCGCGATGCCGACACCGGATTCGACGCCGCGCATGACGGCCATACGGCTGTGCAACCAGCGATCGTTGGTGAAGTCGAGGGCGGGGACCAGCAGCAATGTCGCCCCGCGATTCCGGTTCTCGCGCACCAGATCCGGACCGTCGAGGTCGAAACACACTGCCAGTGCCCAAGGCTCGCCCGGAATGCGCTGCCAGCCGGTACCCGGCTCGAGGTCGTCCTCCAGACCCGGGATCAAGCGGTGCTTGGCGTATTCGACGCCCGACGGGTAGGCGATGGCGGCGTTGACACTGATTCCGCCGGTGGTTTTCACGAGTCCCGCGACGACTTGGATACCGCGCCGGGTAGCGACCTCGGTGAGCGGACCGGATAGGGCCGCCAAGGTCGATTCATCTGCGGTCCAAGCCTTTTCGGGAAGCACCACAACTTGCGCGCCCTGATCTGCGAGCCGATCGATCTCGCTCACCACACGCGCGACCATATCGCGACCGTCCGCAGAGTTCGCCGGAACGTATTCCGGTGGTTGGGACACCGCGAGGAGACCGACGCGCACGGTATCCCGCTCCGGCGCGACGGCCAAGCGCCACCAGCCGAATGCACCGACCGCAACAAGTAGCAGGACGGTCGCGCTTGCGAACCGAAGTCGTTGCGCGCCGGTGACTTCGGGTGCAGCAAGTGCCGCAACCGTCGCGGGCACCAGCATGATGAGGAACGTGATTCCCCACGGACCGGTCAGTGCCGCTGTCTGAATCAGTGGTAGCAGTTCGAACTGGGTGTAAGCGATGCTCCACCAGGCACCGAACTGTCCGGCGAGCGATACCAGGAATTCGAATGTGACCCAACCGGTGGGCAGCGCGAGCACCGCCGAACCCGTACGGCCACGCAGCACTAATGCACGCGTCATCACCACCAACCCGCCGAATACCGCGGCGGTTCCGCCTAGCAGCAGCAGCGTGACGAGTACAGGTTGCTCGATCGTGTCGATGAAGTACGGCCAATACCGCAATCCGCTCCCACCCCAGGCCAGGAATCCCGCAAAGAAGGCCGCGGCCGCACCGACCCGCGGAGCTACCAGCAGCACCGGCAGTGGTGCGAGAAAAACCGAGCCGGGCAATGGATGTAGGCCGGTGCCGAGGTACCACAGAAGTGCCGACACCACGATGGCCGCCAGGACCGAGTAACGCTTCATCGAGAGCTCCACATTCGATCGGATGCTCTCTCATATTTCCGGCCCACCCTCTCCCCCACATCGCCCAAACGAGCGAACCCGGCCTCGCTCTTGCGGAGGGGCCGAGAACCCGCTCCGGAGAAGCGAATCGGGCTTTCAGCGTGATCATGGGCAGCGGACTCGCCATAACGCCCAAGGAAATTCGTGCCGCACGCCCGCTGCTGGACCAAATCGCCCGTGACGTGCCCATCCTGCTCGGCGACAAGCCAGCCCTGTCGGTGTGGGGAATGCGGGACATGGTGTTCCGTCCGAACACCGGTATCCCGCGAATACGTGCCGCCTTCACCGATCTCGAGGTAGTCGAGCTGCCGCGCGCGCGGCACTTCATTCAGGAACACGCACCGGACGCGATCGCGGCGGCGATCGCGAAGCGGTTTCCATAAGACGATCGGGCGGCACAAGGGATGTCGCGTCGACGAGTGTCCGCGTGAGGCAGCCGCTCGGCAGACGTTGATCGACGCGGGCCTATGAAGCCGGACGCGTCGCGGGAGTACTGACGACAGCGGCGGTTCAGTCGCGGCCGGGGACGATCAGGCCGGATTCGTAGGCGAAGACGACGGCTTGGGCGCGGTCGCGGAGGGTCAGTTTGGTGAGGACGGAGCTGATGTGTGATTTCACGGTGTGTTCGCTGAGGACGAGGGTGGCGGCTAGTTCGGCGTTGGAGAGGCCGCGGGCCAGGTGGCGGAGGATTTCGCGTTCGCGGTCGGTGAGGGTTTCGAGTCGGCGGGTGAGGTCGGGTCGGGGGTGGCCGCGGTGGGCCAGGTCGGCGATCAGTCGGCGGGTGACGGTCGGGGCGAGGAGTGCGTCGCCTGCTGCGATTACGCGTACGGCTTCGACCAGTTGTTCGCGGCGTAGGTCTTTCAGCAGGAATCCGCTGGCGCCCGCGCGCAGGGCGGCGTAGACGTATTCGTCCAGCTGGAACATGGTCAGTACCAATACTTTTGCGCTGGTCTCGGCGCAGATTCTGGCGCTTGCGGCGACGCCGTCCATGCGCGGCATTCGCACGTCCATGACCACGACGTCCGGCTGTAGTTCGAGCGCCCGCTCGACGGCCTCGAGTCCATCGGCGGCCTCACCGATCACGGTGATGTCGGGCTGAGTGTCCAGGATCAGCCGGAACCCGGCACGGAACAGGTCCTGGTCGTCGACGACGAGCACGCGCATGCTCAATTCCCCTGTGCGATAGGTAGTTCGGCGGTGACTTCGAAGCCCCCGGTAAGACTTGCCGAACACCCGTACTCCAGCCGCCCGCCTGCGCTGGTGACGCGCTCTCGCATCCCGATCAAGCCATGCCCCAGGGAACCGATGCCACCACGGCCGACGGAACCTGCCCGACCATCATCGGACACCCGCACCATCAGCCGATCCTCGAACCACCGCAGCGACACTCGCACATCGGCGGCGCCCGCATGCTTCATCGTATTCGTCAACGCTTCCTGTACCACCCGATACGCCGTGACTCCGATATCACCGGAAACCACACGGCGCGTACCGAATTCGTCGAACGACACGACCAGGCCGCTGCGCCGCGACATCGCCACCAGATCGGGAATCGCCTCGATCCCGGGTTGGTGCGGTGGGTCATCGGGGGCGCGCAGAGCACCGAGACTGCGCCGAAGCTGTTGCACCGCTGCACGACCCGTATCGGCGATGCCCGCGAAGGTGGCATCGGCGCGATCCGGATCCGTGTGGGTCAGCAGCGGCCCGGTCTCGGCCTGGACGATCATCAGCCCGACCGAATGGCCGACGATATCGTGCATATCCCGAGCGATGCGCAGCCGTTCCCGATCAATCGCCGCACCACGCTCCTCCTCGAGCCGCCGCGCCCGCTCCTCCAACATCTCGATCTGCAGCCGCCGCGCCCGCACACCGGTACCGAGCGCCCACGCCGTGACGAACGACATGGCCGCATAACCATAGGAATCCGGACTCTCGTTCGGGACGACCAGCGAGATCAGGATTCCGATACTCACGCTGATCAGCGCGAACCGCCGCGGTCGAGTCGGACTGTAGGCCGCGATCGTGTACACGCAGATGATGGTCCCGTAGGGCAGTGCGGGCATGGCATGCAAACAGGCCAGCACGGTGATCGCGGGTCCGACCACGAGCAATACCAGAATCGGCGCGCGCCGCCGCCACAGCACCGGCGCGGACGCGAGCACGCAGCAGGCGACCACCCACCACGGCGCGCGCGTCACGATCGCGGGCCCGACGCTGGCCACCGTGACCGCGACGGCGAGCACGATATCGACCGCACCTGACGGCAACTCGCGCACCCGCTTCGACGACCAGGACACGATCCGAGCAAGCACACCGGGAGAACTCATAGCGAATCCAGTTTCTCCCGCACCCGCATCAACCCGCCTCCCCCGCACGAATGACCCGCCACTCATCCTCGCGAGCGAGGCATTCACTGCCCGGGTTTGCGATCTCACGGCGCGAGCATGGTCGCGACGCTGCTCGTGACATCCTTCGCCAGCGCGGCATTCACCGGCGCGTGGTGGCTGAGCAGCCGGTACCACATGGCACCGAAGACGAAATCGACGATGAGATCCAGCGGGACGGCCGGAGTCAGTTTTCCGGCGTCGACACCGCGCTGGAGCAGTGCGCGCAGTGTCGCTCGTCGCGGGCCGATCACGGTGTCCTGCAATCGTTCGGACAGGGCTGGATCGCGCTGCGCGTCCGCCATCAGACCGACCAGCGCCTGGCCCGTCACTTTCTGCGCGAGGTCGAAAGTGGCCGCCAGCAGGCGCTCGACGGCGACGAGCACATCCACCGATTCGTCCGAAACCCGCAGTGCCGCATTCTCTTCGGCCAAACCGATCAGCGCCTCGATCAGAATCGCGGCCTTGTCCGGCCACCAGCGGTAGACCGTCTGCCGCCCGACGCCCGCCCCGTCCGCGATGGCCTTGATGGTCAGGTCTTGGTAGCCGTCACGCTCGCAGAGTTCCAGCGCCGTGTGCAGGATCGCGCGCCTGGCGTCCTCGCTGCGGGGTCGACCGCGGGTTCCTGTCATGCGGGTCACTTTACAAGACACCGTGCCTCGAATATATTAACGAGGCACGGTGGTTCGAAAATCATCGTGGTTCGAACTTCAGGAGGATCTTGTGAACAACAAAGTCGTCATCGTTGGCGGAACCTCTGGAATCGGCCTGGCGACCGCTCGCCGACTCGCCGGGAACGGCGCAGAGGTCGTCATCGCCGGACGCAACGAAGAACGACTCGCCGCCGCACTGGCCGAGCTCGGCCCGCAGGTCACCGGCAAGGTCGTGGATGCGCGCGCCGAAAACGAACTGGCACAACTATTTTCGGAGGTCGGGCCGGTCGACCATGTGGTGGTCACCGTGACCGGACCGTCCGGCACCACCCCGTTCCGTGAACTCGGCCTCGACCATCTGCAGGCCCATGTCTCCGGCAAACTGCTGCCGCACGTCGCCACCATCCAGGCGGCGCTGCCGCATCTCGCACCGGACGGGTCGATCACGCTGGTGTCGGCCGCATCCGCGGGCGGCGCCATGCCGACAACCGCCGCGTTGGCCGCGGTCAATGCCGGTGTCGAAGCCATCGTTCCCGTGCTCGCGGTCGAACTCGCACCCGTGCGTGTGAACGCCGTATCCCCCGGTGTGATCGACACCGAATGGTGGAGCTTCCTCCCCGAGAACGCCCGCGACGAAGTGTTCACCGGAATCGCGGCCCAGACGCCGGTCGGCCGGATCGGCACCGCCGACGATATCGCCAAGGCCATCGAATTCCTCACCGACAACACCTTCACCACCGGCGTGGTGGTACGCGTGGACGGCGGCGCGCGCCTCGGCTCCCCCAAATAGCCCACCTCGCCCGGCTTTTTGTCACAAGCGGTGACGAAAAGCCGGGTGTGGTGGATCAGTACGCTATGAACAGAATTTCGTCCCGGGAATAGTCGTGCCCCGGGTGGTTCTCGGCCAGGTGCGCCTTGGTCTTCTCGACCAGGTCGTCCTCATCCGTCCCGACGATCTGTTCGCCGCAGGGGCAGTTCAGATTTCGCTTCATCAGCGGTCCTTCCTTCTCCCCCGTCAGTCTAGGCACGCGTCCTACGCACGGGCCGTGTGCGTACCCCCATCCGGGCCACGCCAGGTTCTACCATCGCATTCGACACGACGGCAGCGCCGGGATTTCGGGCGGATAACACGCGCGGCAGGACCACCGCGCAGGCCATCGCCGTCGACGGCATCGAATAATCACCGGCCCAACGCATATCGATCCATGCGCCTGCTGTGGGCCTGGCTGCTGCTGTACGCCGTCAACGACCACCTAGGCGGACGTGGGCCCTCACCGGCCTGCGGCAACCGGGTCCGCTCCGCGCGTCAACACCAAGGCACACGCAGCACAACGCCAGCCAGTAGCTGCAAGCCACGTCGTGTCATTCGGCCGAGACGGACGCCCCTGATTCGTCCGTCGCTCCCGTGTCGATCGGCGGCGGCAAATATCGGACGAAACAGACCCAGCACGGCCCGGACATGATCCGGCAGCCCGCACTCGGCACCGCGCTCGAAAGAGCGCAGAATGGGAGCAGGAGGTCATGATGCAATTGCTAAAGGGCCTGCTCGGCGTGGTGTTGGGGCTCGTGACAGCCGTGCTCGGCACGGTAGTCGGGATCCTCGCGGCCGTGGTCTGGCTCGTCGGCGCGGTGCTATGCGTGACGCTGATCCTCATTCCGCTGGGGCTCCCTGTCATGCGGCTCGGCCGCCGCCTGTTCACGCTCGCCGGTCAGCTGATGCACACTCCCTGAAGACCGTCCTGGACACTTCGACGTCGGGACGCGCCGCCCACTTTCCGCGCGCCGCGAGGGACATCGACGTGCCATCGAGGCACTGCGGCCGCAGCGGCACCGGCCACTGGCACCGCCAAGTCGTGCCATTCCATTCCACGAGAAACGGCTCGGCGTGCGGTAACGGAGTTCCCCACACCCGAGCACCGAGATCGCACAATCTTGCCAATGTCACGGTCAGGCTGGCGACGTGCCCGACCACAGCCACGGTCAATGCCGACCACGGCACAGCACCCGCAACCCCCGCAGCGACATTCTCCGACTCACCATGCCGCAAACACCACACCCGCACCCGATCAGGCATCGTCGGATCGGAGACCTGTCATGCGTCTGCGGGGTCGGTCGGTGTTTCCGATTGTTTCGGGGCGGCGGGGACCCAGCCGCGTAGGGGCTGCACTACCGATCCGTAGAAGGTGTCGGTTGCCGAGGTGACGCTGGCGATGAAGCTCGCCGCGGTGCCGGATCGGCGGTTGCCCATGGGGAATGCTTGCTCCAGGGAGAAGGATACGATCGCGCCGGTACGGCCGACCGTTAGTACCTTCGGATCCGCCCGGACGCGGGCGAGGTGTTCGCATGCTTCATTGCCCCGCTCCGAGAACACCGCTTCGACTTGGACGTCGCCGGGCGCGTCGGCGAGTTGTCTGAGCAGCCAGGACAACCGGCGGCCCGCGGTCCCCTCGTTCGGCGCATCGAGGGTGGTGCGGCAGCGGATCCGGTTGGTGCGCAGGTCCGCAACCACGACCAGGTCGCCCGCAGTATCGGGAATCCGCAGCACGGCCTCGAATGTTCCATCGGCGGCCAGTCGCTCGACGAAGGCGGCGCTGCGTGCGGCCGGGTCGGAATTGTGCCGTCGGGGCAGGATGTGTTTGACGGTCACGCCGAGCGCGGCGGTCAGGCGCAGTGCGAGGTGGCGCGACAGCGACGCCCACTTATCGGCGACGGTCACGGCCTTCTGGTCGCCCGCGCGCAGGATACCGGCGGTCACCGCATCGCGAACGGCAACCCAGTGCCGCCCCATATCCACGAACTCGGTGACGCCGGACCGCGGATGCTCGAGATAGCGCACGAACTCGCTGAGGATCCAGGCCTGCAGACCGTCGTCGATACCGCCGTGCGAGAGCAACATTCGCGCCTCGTGCGCCACCTCCGCCCAGGACAGGTGACGCAGTGCGACCTTTGCGAGCTTGCGACGATCGACCTCGACGGGAAGTTCGCCCGGACCGGCGGGGACGTCGTTCGACAGACTGACCACCGCGTCGTACTTCTTCTTGCGCGCCACATCGAGATAGTTCTCGAGCTGATCACGCCGGAGCTTGCCATTGCCGGTCTTCACCTCGAGCATCGCGGTCCACACCCGGCTGCCGCGCGACATCTTCAGAACCGCGTCCGGGATGACCTTCGATTCGCCGAGTTCGTACTGCACCTCGACGTACCCCTCGAAAGTGCCTGCCGGAGCACCCATCCGCGCACAAACTGCCCGCGCGAACGGCCGGACCGCCTGCATCGTGGCGACGAGGGCCGAGGTCGCGCGCCGCTCCTGTTCGTCTCCGCCACCGACCACCACCGAAAACAGCCTGGCCGGTTGCCAGCTATCGAGTTCGGCGAGTTCGAACTCGATCGGCTTGGCCTTCTTCAAGGTTCGCTTGGCAGTGCGCACGCCGCGGGTCCGCGCAGGCTTCTGCCCATTGGGCGTGGCGACCGCAGCAGGTGCTACCGGTTCACCACTCGACGGTGGGGTGTCGCTCGATTCGGCATCGTCGTCCACGTCCACACCGAAATCGGTTGCGAGACCGGCCAGTCCGGACTCCCAGCCCTGACCGACAGCCCGCACCTTCCATGCGCCGCCGCGGCGGTACACCTCACCGAAGACGAACGCCGATTCCGTGGTGGCATCGGCGGTGGTGTACTCCGCCAGCGAATGCCCCGCCGCATCGACAACGCGCAGCGCCAATTTG
This sequence comes from Nocardia pseudovaccinii NBRC 100343, assembly GCF_001613225.1. Taxonomy (GTDB): domain Bacteria; phylum Actinomycetota; class Actinomycetes; order Mycobacteriales; family Mycobacteriaceae; genus Nocardia; species Nocardia pseudovaccinii. Next base: position 25,911 of record NZ_BDBY01000338.1, on the reverse strand, counting down.
CCGAGATCCCCGAAGGTCCCGACCCCGACGCTGCCCACGAGTGCGACCGTGTGCACCGGCTCGGGTACCGCCGACAGGTCGATCGCGATCCTGGCCTGCGTACCTTCCGCGGTCGCGCTGGTCCCCAGGAACCGCACCGAACCGTCCGGCGATTCCGGCTGGTTGTAGAAGACGAAATCGGCGTCGGAGCGGACCTTTCCGTCGGCCCCCAATAGCAGTGCGGAAGCGTCGACCTCGATCTCCGACTCGGTCCACCCGATCACCACATCAATGTGGATCACATCATCCGGCAGCGGCACATTCTGGCCTTTGGCCAATATCGGAGACGTCACAACACACACCCCTTGCAATGGTTCGGCACGCACAGTCGCAAATCCGGGCCCAGCCCGAATGCTGACCCCCGGCGCATCGACACCGCTTTCCGAGCGGCGACGCAGTGGTAGTCGGCCCGCACCATCTCGGTGTTACACGCGCCACAAAACGCATCGCATGGGTATCAATGCGTAGCGCCGCACTGATGCGGCGCTACGCGTGCTCAGTTTCCTTGATCCGGCTGGGGATACGAACCGGGTGCGCTGCCGTCACTGCGGCTGAATACCGGGCGGAAATCGGCACCGCCGGTGTCGGTTTGGACGGACGGCTCGGTTGTCAGGGCGTCGTGACTGAACAGCCCGGGCGATCGCCCATCTTCCGTACTCATCTCACGAGCCTCCTCTGATCGGCGACGTATGGCGAATCCTGGCTTGCCGCTCAGCGGTCCGCCCGAATCAACCGTACCTTTACAACGGTGTGACGTATGCGCCGGAGATGCCACCGTCCACCAGGAACTGCGATGCGGTGATGAACGAGGAGTCGTCACTGGCCAGAAATGCGACGGCCGCGGCGATTTCCTCCGGCTCGGCGAAGCGTCCGACGGGGATGTGCACCAGGCGGCGCGCGGCGCGTTCGGGGTCCTTCGCGAACAGTTCCCGCAGCAGCGGCGTGTTCACTGGTCCGGGACACAGCGCGTTGACCCGAATGCCGTTGCGCGCGAACTGCACTCCGAGTTCACGGCTCATCGCGAGCACACCGCCCTTGGATGCGGTGTAGGAAATCTGCGAGGTCGCCGCACCCATGACCGCGACGAACGACGCGGTATTGATCACCGAGCCCCTACCCCGCTCCAGCATGTGGTTGATGGCGTATTTGCTGCACAGATACACCGAGGTCAGATTGACCTCCTGCACCCGACGCCAGGCGTCGATGCCGGTGGTCAGAATCGAATCGTCTTCCGGCGGTGAGATTCCGGCATTGTTGAAGGCGATATCGAGTCCGCCGTAGGTGTCGACGGCGGACTGGAACATGGCCTCGACCTGGGCCTCGTCGGTGACGTCCACCTTCACGAACACCCCACCCACTTCGCCCGCCGCGGCCTCTCCCGCGGCGGCATCGATATCGGCGACGACGACCTTGGCGCCCTCCGCCGCGAACCGGCGAACGGTGGCCAGGCCGATGCCGCTCCCGCCGCCGGTGACGACGGCGACTCGATCCTGTAAGCGCTGCAACACATCTCCTTGGTTAAGTAGCGATGAAGACGTTCTTGGTCTCGGTAAAGGCAAGTGCCGCATCGGGTCCGAGTTCACGCCCGAGCCCGGATTGTTTGAATCCGCCGAACGGCGTCCAATACCGCACCGAGGAATGCGAATTCACCGACAGATTCCCGGCTTCCACACCTCGGGACACCCGCAGCGCACGGCCCACATCATTGGTCCAGATGGAGCCGGACAGACCGTATTCGGTGTCATTGGCGATGCGAACGGCATCGGCCTCGTCCTCGAACGGAACCACCGCGACCACCGGCCCGAACACCTCCTCGGTGAGCACCCGATCCGATGGCGCGTCGGGCAGCACAACCGTTGGCGGATACCAGAATCCGGGTCCGTCGGGCTGGGTACCGGTGAATGCCACCTTGGTCGACGGCTCGACGAACGAGGCCACCCGAGCACGATGCGCGGCCGAAATCAGCGGCCCCATTTCGGTGGACTCCGCCGCGGGATCTCCCACCCGAACCCCGCGGACCGCCGGTTCCAGCAATTCCAGGAACCGGTCGAATACACTGCGCTGCACCAGAATTCGCGATCGCGCACAGCAATCCTGTCCGGCGTTGTCGAAAACACCGTAGGGCGCCGTCGCCGCCGCACGCTCGAGATCGGCGTCGGCGAAAATGATATTCGCGCTCTTACCGCCCAATTCGAGCGTCACCCGCTTCACCTGGCGCGCACATCCAGCCATGATCTCCTTGCCCACCTCGGTGGACCCGGTGAAGACCACCTTGCGCACGGCGGGATGGGTCACGAACCGCTGCCCCACCACCGAACCCTTGCCGGGCAGAACCTGGAAAACCCCTTCCGGCACACCGGCTTCGAGCGCGAGCTCACCCAATCGGATCGCGGTGAGCGGCGTGAGCTCGGCAGGCTTGAGCACCACGGTATTCCCGGCGGCCAGCGCGGGCCCGAATCCCCATGCCGCGATCGGCATCGGGAAGTTCCACGGCACGATCACTGCGACCACGCCGAGCGGTTCATGGAAGGTGATGTCGACCCCACCAGCGACCGGAATCTGGTTGCCAAGCAGACGTTCCGGAATCCCGGCGGCGAAATGCAGCACATCGCGGACATTGCCCGCCTCCCAGCGCGCATTGCCGATGGTGTGCCCGGCATTGGCGACCTCGAGCTGGGCCAGCTGCTCGAGATTCGCGTCGACGGCCTCGGCGAATCGACGCAACAACCGAGCCCGATCCCCCGGCGCGACCGCGCGCCAATCGGCCCCGGCCCGCTGCGCCCGTTCGATGGCCGCATCGGTCTCGGCCGCGCTCACCAGTTCGAGTGTCGTGACGACCTGCTCCGTCGCCGGGTTGACCACCTGCGTTGTCGTCACGAATTTCGTTCCTTTCGATAGGTGACCGCCGCCTGGACCAGTGCTCGCATCAATCGCGTATCGGTCGCGTCCGCCTCCGGATGCCACTGCACACCCACCAGGAACGGACCGTCCGGCGCCTCCGCCGCCTCGATCGTGCCGTCCGACGCGTGCGCGGTCGCGACCAGGCCCTCGGCCAGGATGGCGACGGCCTGGTGATGGTGGCAATTCACCTTCACCTCCGGTCCGGCGATCGTGGCGACCAGGCTGTCCGGCACGGTCGTGACCCGGTTGGGGTGGAAGCCGCCCGGCGTGCCGGAGTGGTCGTCGTGGCCGAGCAGATCCGGCAGATGCTGGATCAGGGTGCCACCGAACGCGACATTGACCAGTTGCAGGCCACGACAGATCGCGAGGATCGGCAAACCGGCAGCGCGCGCCAGGGCCAACAGCTCGAACTCGGAATCGTCGCGGTCGGCGCGAAGTGGGCCGAGGGCCGCATCCGGCGGCGCGCCATAGCGCGCCGGATCGATGTCGGCGCCGCCGGTCAGCACCAGCCCGTCGAGCCGATCCACCAGCTCCCCGCGCGCCACACCGGTGGGCGGCAGCAGCACCGGTATGCCGCCCGCGCGCTCCACCAACTGCAGGTAGTTGTGCGGCAGCACCGCACTCGGCACCTCCCAGGCGCCGAATCGGGCCTGTTCCAGGTAGGTCGGCAGGCCGATGACCGGACGGATCTGCTCAGAGCCGCTCGAAACCACGGATTCGCTCCCAATCGGTGACGGCGGCGTCGAAGGCGTCCAGCTCGACCTGTGCCGCATTCCGATAATGGTCCACCACGTCGTCGCCGAACGCTGTCCGTGCCACCTTGCTCTCGCCGAACAATTGCGCCGCTTCCCGCAGCGTACGCGGCACCCGCGGGCGCTGGGACCGGTAGGCATTGCCGTGGAACTCCGGCTCGAGCGGGAGCGCGTGCTCGATACCGTGCAACCCGGCGGCTATGGTCGCGGCGACGGCCAAATACGGATTCACATCGCCGCCCGGGATCCGGTTCTCCACCCGCAGGGACAGATCCTGGCCCACCACGCGCAGCGAACATGTCCGGTTGTCGCGTCCCCAGGCCAATGCGGTCGGGGCGAAACTCCCTGACACGAATCGCTTGTAGGAGTTGATATTCGGTGCGAGCAGATAGGTGAACTCACGCAGGCAATCCAGTTGTCCGGCGAGGAAATGCCGCATGAGTGCGGAGGTGCCGTGCGGGCCGTCACCCGCGAATACCGCCGCACCCGATTCGGCACGCAGGCTTAGGTGAATATGGCACGAATTGCCCTCGCGCTCATTGTATTTCGCCATGAAACTGAGACTGCGCCCCTCCTGGGCGGCGATCTCCTTGGCGCCGTTCTTGTAGATGCTGTGGTTGTCGCAGGTGACCAGCGCCTCGTCATAGCGGAACGCGATTTCGTGCTGACCCGGATTGCATTCACCCTTTGCCGATTCGACATACAGACCCGCACCGGCCATTTCATTGCGAATGCGACGCAGCAGTGGTTCGATGCGTGCGGTCCCGAGCATCGAATAGTCGACGTTGTACTGATTGGCGGGCCGCAGATCGCGATAGCCGGAATTCCACGCGTCCTCGTAGCTGTCGTCGAAGACCAGGAACTCGAGTTCGGTCCCGACATAGGCGTGCAGCCCACGTTCGGCGAGCCGGGCCAATTGCGCGCGCAATACCTGGCGCGGCGAAACCGTGACCGGCTGACGCGCCGGTTCCACATGCTCGACATCACACAGCACAAGCGCGGTACCCGGCTGCCACGGCACCAGCCGCAGGGTGCTCAGATCCGGCCGCAGGACGAAGTCGCCGTAGCCGGTTTCCCAGGACGAGATCGCGTATCCGTCGACCGTCGCCATATCGACGTCCACCGCGAGCAGATAATTGCACGCCTCGGTCGCGTGCCCGATCACCTCGTCCAGGAAAAACCTTGCCGCGCAACGCTTTCCCTGCAAACGGCCCTGCATATCGGTCATTGCCACCAGCACCGTGTCGATCTCGCCCGCCTCGACGAGCGCCTGCAACTGCACCAACTCCAGCATCCCGGAATGCATCGATAACCGTCCCTGTTCAGTGTGCAGGTGTGAGCATAGAGGCTCTCGTCCTGTTCCTGCGCGTGTCCCGAACGGTGTTGGACACACTGGTCCCCCGCGTACCGGTTCCTGCCCGGCGGCGTGCATCGGGTGCACGATCCGTGGCGGGACGGCGGGTTTCCTCACGCTCGGGGACCTCGGATCCGGCCTGGACGGTCCGATGCCCGTACCCATCACTCTGGTGGGTACGGGGCGGTGTCGTCCGTCGCCGGATCCGATGCCCGAGCGCGCGTCGGCCGATCGCGACTGCGGCCGCATCATGCCGGGTCAATACACGTTTAGTACTGGATAGTGGTGTGCGCCAATGCTGGTGGCCCCACCGGGAGGTGTAAGCCGGATCGACCGCGACCACCACGAGCCCGGCACGGGCGGCCATCGACACCAGCCGCGCCCGCACCACCCCGGTCGGCAGCCCCGACAACAGGCGACGAAAGCCCTTGCGGCGACCGTGTTTCTCCCGGGTCTTCTCCGCGTCGAAGTTGAGGTCCTCGACCGCGACCGCGGACACTCCCACCTGTTTCGCCCACAACAGGACCCCATTGAGCGCATGCCGCAACTGCGCGTCACGGCGGGAGGCAGGACCGGCCAAGTCGAAGTCGAACCGGCGCGGATCACCGACCGGGTTGCCGTGCCGATCCAACTGGTACCCGGCGAAGTGGTCGGCGTTGAAGTCGACTGCGACCACGCCGTCGGCGCGCACCGTATCGAGACCGACCTCCCGTGCGGTGGGGTGTTGCCAGGACGCGGTGACATACCAACGGTCACGGCCGGTGTCGTAGTGGATGCGGTAGGCCACCGCCTGATGCGCGGCCACCCGCTCCCGCCATTCCCCGTCCCGATGGGCGAACCCGACTCGCGCCGAGAAAACGTAGCGACCATGGGCGGCGTTGGCCAGATCCGCCAGCGGCGCAGGCAGCTTCAGGCTGATCTGCCCGTCAGGGGTGATGCGGATGGTTTCGTTGCCGTATTTCTTGCCTGATTCGCCATCCGCGGTCAGGAACCAGCGCGCCGCTTCCCATCGCGTCCGCCACTGTTGCTCGGTCAGCCCGGCCTCGGCCAGGTGATGGCGGGTGTTCAACAGCTTCCGTCCGCCGCGCACCACGCGCACGCGGCCCGCGGCGTAGTCGGCGCGCACCACCGCGAGCCGAGCGTCCAGCAGCGCGAGCCGCCGCGACTTTGCGAACCATTCCCGCTGCGACCGGTATCCGCCCGGCACGCCACCGCGCCCGGGCTCGCCCACTGGCAAGGCCAGCCGTGCCCGCAGTGTCTCAACACCGCGTTCCAGGTTCTGCAGGTGCGCCAAGTGGGCGCGGCGCGCCAGTGCCCACTGATCGTGGGTGGCCTTGGTGATGGAACCTGCCCACCGCGACGACGACTCGGCGGTGATCTCGCGTTTGCGGGCCGCCCACCGCTGGTTGTCGTGGGCGAACCCATCGGCGCAACGGGCCTTCAAGTCGCCGGAGGCCAAATGCCCCAAGTGTTGTCCGACCAGCCGCAGGACCTCACTGTCCTGCTCGGTGAGGTGTTTGAGTCGATCGCGTACCGCCACACCCGACGGCCCGGACACGACCACCGGGTCCGCGATCATGCGCAACTGCCTGGCAGTAGCGGTCACAGACTGGCTATCCGAGGCCCACGGAAGACCATACCGGGCGCAACCCGTTGCGCCCGTGCCGAATCCGCCTCCGCGACCGTCATGAGGAGGTACTTTACGCCACTCATCGACAGCAAAGACCGTAATGAACTCTCAAACACCAACAGTTTCGAACCCCTATCCACCCCTATCGACAGTCATGCGCAACGGCTACAACTACGGCGCAGCATCATTGGACCGAATTGGGCACGCGCGTGCTGATCTGCATGATCAATCGATCATGCGCTGCCACCAGGTGTTCCGCACACACCGGGCAACTCGCCGAAGCAACCCGCAGAGCGGATTTCGGACATGCGAAAGATGGCAAGGTGATCGAACATGAAGACGATCCTGATCACGGGGGCCACCTCGGGCATCGGTCTCGAAGCCGCGCAACAGCTCGCCGCAGGGGGCGATCGGCTGGTGTTGGTCGGCCGGAATCCGCAGAAGCTCGCCGACAGTGCGCAATTGGTGCTGGCCGCGGGGGCGGGCGCGGTCGATACGCTGGAATGCGATATCGCATCGCAGTCGTCGGTGCGCCAGCTCGCCAAGGCTGTCGAAGCCGGTTATGACCGCATCGATGTGCTCGCCAATAACGCGGGCGGCTATCACCAGACGCGCACTGAAACCGAGGACGGTATCGAGGCGACCTTCGCGACCAACCATCTCGGCGGATTTCTGCTCACCGAACTGCTCATCGATCTGCTGGCGCAGAGCGCCCCCGCGCGCATTCTGTTCACCTCCTCGGTGATGCATTACGGCGCGACTCTCGATTTCGACGATCTCGGGTTCCGTGACGGCTATTCGGGCGAAAAGGCGTACAGCCGGTCCAAATTGGCCAACGTGCTCTACGCCCGCGCACTGGCCGATCGGCTGGCGGGCACCGGTGTGACGGTCAATGCCTTCCATCCCGGTGCGGTCTCGACCGGCATCTGGAATTCGCTGCCTTGGTTCGGGCAACCGATCGTCGCGCTGAGCAAACGCCTGTTCTTCATCACCGCGGCCGAGGGCGCCGCGGCGCTCACCTTCCTCGCGACGGATCCGAGCGTCGCCGAGGTGACCGGTGCCTATTTCCGCAAGACCCGCGAGCGGGAGCCGTCGCGGCTGGCCCGCGACGATGCGCGGGCCCGCCAATTGTGCAAGGTAAGCGCGAGTTTGGTCGGGCTCCCCGAATAGGGCGACCACGACGACAGCGCCGTCGAAACTCCTGTCAACACAGGGAACAAATGCGACACAGAAAGCAGGGGTAATGCTGCGCACACGTTTCGAGTCCATCGGCTCGTACACACCATCCACCGTCCGTTCCACCGAGGAGATCATTGCCGGACTGGCGGTGCCGAGATCCCTTGACCTGGAACGGATTACCGGTATCAAGAATCGGCGCGTCTACGACTCCAGCGACGAGGGCTACGAATCCTCCTTCGATCTGGCCCTTCGCGCCATCGAGGACTGCCTGGCGCACTCCGATTACGCCCCAGACGAGATCGATGTGGTCGTCTCCGCCTCCATCACCCGCACTCGCGGGAAGGAAATCTTCTGCTACGCACCGTCTTTCGCGGTCATGCTCGGCAAGGAGATCGGCACGACGAAGGCCAGGCATTTCGATGTCTCGAATGCCTGTGCGGGCATGATGACCGGGGTGCTGGTGCTGGATCGCATGATCAAGGCGGGTGTGGTCCGCAATGGGCTGGTGGTCAGCGGCGAACAGATCACGCCTATCGCCGAGACCGCGGCGCGCGAGATCAACAAGCCCTACGACCCGCAGTTCGCCGCGCTGACCGTCGGCGATGCGGCGGTCGCGGTAATGCTCGACGATCGCGGTGACGATGACGACGAAATCCACTACGTCGAACTGATGACCTCCGCCGACGGCGCCGAACACTGCATCGGCATGCCGAGCGACCAGGCCCCCGGAATCGCGCTGTACACCGACAACCGCGCGATGCAGAACGAGGGCCGCTACCTGCAGGCCATCAACCGCATGTCCAGCTTCCTCGAGGAGACCGGGCGCACCTGGGAGAGCGAGAAGTACGACTACTGGATCCACCACCAGTTCAGCGCGCCCGCCATCGAGTACATCTCGCACCTCACCGAGCAGCACTTCGGCACCCCGATGCCCCAAGCCCTGAATGTGCTGCACGACTTCGGCAATACCGCGTCGACCTCGCATTTCGTGGTCCTGCACGAACACCTCGCGCAGCAGAAGATCCCCAAGGGGTCCAAGGTGCTGATGATTCCGGAGGCATCCGGCATCGTCTCCGGACACCTCGCCGCCACCATCTCCCGTCTGGAGGCCTGAGCCATGCCGACCACCATCCTCGCCGCCGCCATCAATGCCGATCTCGATACCGGCAGCTATTTCGAACTGGCGACGCGCGCGGCCACCTCCTGCCTCGAACAGGCGGGCATTGCCCCGCAGCAGGTCGGAATGCTGATCAATGCCGGGGTCTTCCGCGATCAGAACATCTCCGAACCCGCGGTATCGGCGCTGATCCAGAAGCGGGTCGGCATCGGCCTGGAATACGCCCCCGGCCGGGTGCCTGCCTTCTCCTTCGATCTGATGAACGGAGGGACCGGACTACTACACGCGATCGCGACCGCCGAATGCTTCCTGGTCAGCGGCGATGTGTCGTATGCGCTGCTGGTCGCCGGTGATGCGCACCCGTCGACCGAGCGTCATGTCGACGGCTTTCCCTACAGCACCAGCGCGGCGGCGATCCTGCTCGGAACATCGGGCACCGCAGGCGGATTCGGTGGACTGCACACCACCGACATCGCCGGGCCCGCCGATCCGACGGCGTGGGTCGCGATGGGCGAGGCTGGCGCGAACGGCCGCTCGGCCATGAGCATCCGGGCCGGTGCCGAGGATCTGGTCGAATTGGCCGCGGTGGCCGTGCGCGATTGCCTGACCGCCGAAGGCCTGGACGTCGCCGATTTCGCCGAGGGCCGCGCGGTGCTGCTCGCACCTACCTGGACCCTCGCCTTCCGTGCCCGCCTGGCGGCGGCGCTCGGATTCACACCGGAATCGGTCGTCGGCGTCGATCCCTCGGTGGACAATCCGTACTCCGCGGCCCCGGTGCAAGCGTATGTGAGCGCGCGCGACAGCGGCGCTCTCGGCGCGGCACGCACTGTGCTTTTCCTGGCCGCCGACGACACCTCGGCCGCCTGCCTGGCCTACCACCAGCACGCATTCGCGCACGCCGGGAGTCAATGACACGAAAAGCATTGAAACACCTCATATTACGTAGGTGTGATCAGTTGTCGTGACAGGATCGGGCGGGCGAATTAACCTGTGTTCACCGGCTGGATCATCGGGCGCGTGGACGCGTCCTTCCCGCTGCGACGATGCCGCATCCTCAGTGCACCCGAGCTGCTCGTTTTCGATGGTGCTCTCCCTCAGTCGGGCTCACCACCTCGACGAAGGGCTCCGAGTATGTGTCAGCCTGTTCCGCCACACAGCGACAACCCAGCGCATCGCGACCAGTGGGCCGACTTCGCCAAATCCCGGGTTGGTCAGGCCATGGCCGTGCTCGGCACCGCGAGCACGGTCGGCCTGGTCGCCGAGTTGCTGGAGGTGGACGAGGCCGCGGTGCGGGCCGTCGTCCGGCAACTCGCCGAAACCGCGCGTTTCGAACATCCGGAGATCGGTGAGCGGATCCTGCGCAACACCCCCGACCAGGTCCGGCAGAAGTTGCACGGGCGGGCCGCGGAACTGCTGCACCATCGGGGTTTTCCGGCGAGCACCGTCGCCGACCACCTGGTCGACGCCGGTGCCGTCGGCTACCCGTGGGCCGTCGACGTACTGCGCACCGCGGCCGAGGATGCGATAACCAACGACCAGATCGAACCGGCGGTCGATCGGCTGGAGTTGGCCTACCGCGCCACCCGGGACGCGGGCGAGCGGGCCACTATCGCGATCCGGCTGGTCTGCCTGGAATGGCGGATCAATCCGTCGACCCGCTCGCGCCAGTTCACCCGGTTGAAGGCAGCGCTACGCGCTGGCCGGGTGCCCTACCACGAATTGCCCGCCGCCATCATGTACTTGCTGTGGCACGGGCAGGTGCAGCAGGCCGATCACGCACTCGGCCAATTGAACAGCGGCGAACCGGACGAGGCGGCGCCGGAGACCGACTTCCTGCGCGCCTGGCTGCGGTACTCCTATCCCCCGCACGTCCAACGTCATCCGCGACTCTTCGCGGCACCGGCCCGGCCGCCCAAGCTGCGCACCGACCAGCATTCACCGCATCGCCACGGCGCAGATCTGCTCACCGGGCTGTTCACCCATCCGCTCGACGAGATCGCCACGCTCGCGCAGCGTTTGCTCACCAGCCATCGCCTCACCTCGACCACGATCGAAACCCTGGTCGCGGCGGTGCATTGCCTCATCTACAGCAACCGGCTCGATACCGCGGCGGCCTGGTGCGAATCGCTGCTCGCCGAGGCCGATGCCCGCCGCGCCCCGACCTGGCAGTCGATCTTCGCCGGGCTGCGTGCGGAAACCATGCTGCGCAAGGGCAACATTCGCGATGCGATCAGCGATGCGGCGCTGGCACTGAATTACGTACCCGCCGAACACCTCGGCCTCTGGATCGGCACGCCGATCGCCACAATGGTGCACGCGCTGACCATCACCGGTCGACATGCCGAGGCCGCGACCCAGCTCGAAAGGGCGGTGCCACGAACAATTTTCGAATCGCGCTTCGGCCTGCCGTATCTGCAGGCGCAGGGCCACCATCACCTCGCGGTGGGCCGCGCCGACGAGGCATTGCGCAGTTTCCGCCGCTGCGGTTATCTCATGGACCGGTGGAATATGGACTTCCCCTGGCTGGTGCCGTGGCGCAATGACATCGCCGCCGCCCACCTCGCACTCGGCGAGCACCGGCAGGCACAGGAATTCGCGACCAGACATCTCGAGCTGCTCGGTACCGCCGACCGGCACCGCTCCGGCGGCGTCGCACTCCGGTTGCTCGCAACCACCGGCGACCGATATCAAGCCTTCCGCTTGCTGCGTGAGTCGGCCGCGATCGCCCGCACCGGCGGTGACGATGTCGAATTGGCCACGGCCCTCGGCGAACTCGGCAAGGCACACCGCAGCGTCGGCGATCAGGAAAGATCTCGCACACTGATCCGCGACGCGGCACGTATCGCCGAAACCTGCGGCGCCGAGGTGCTGCTGCGCGATCTACTCGACGGCAAACCCCAAACCGCGACGCAACCGACCCAACCCATGCCCGCACTTCGCCGGATTCCGGGTGGGCTCGCGACGCTGAGCCCCGCCGAACGCCGGGTGGCTGAACTGGCGGCCCGCGGCAAGGCCAATCGCGAGATCGCCGACAAACTCGCCATTACCACCAGCACCGTCGAACAACATCTCACCCGCGTCTATCGCAAACTCGGGGTGGCCCGGCGCAGCGAACTGTACTTCGTCCTGCCGATCGGTCCGGCTGATACCGCGGTCTCGGCCACTGGATAGCGGCCTACGATGCCGCCACGAGGGCATACCGGTCCCGCCTGGACTCCGCCTTCGCGACGATCACCGGTGCGAGCAGACCGGCAACCAGCAGGATCAGTCCCGCGACATACCAGCCCGCGACGCCGATCCCGATGCACAACCAGGTCAGCAAGGCCGGACCGAGCGCATCGGCCAATCGGAGTCCGGTGCCGAATACGCCCAGATACTCACCGATCGCCTCCGGCGGCGCCAAGGCATTCGAGACCTCGAAACCGCCTGCCGTCTGCCACAATTCACCGACGCTCAAGACCGCCGCACCGCTGGCGAGGGTAAGCACCGCGAGCCAGCCGGACTGGCCTTCGGCCGCCGCCAGCACGATGCAGGCCAGCAGGAATGCCCACCCGGCGCGCCGCAGCGCGGCACCGCCCGCGCGGGCGGTATCGATGCTACGGCTCGCGCGGACCTGGAAGAACACCACGACGAAGATATTGAGCATGTCGATCGCGGCGATCGACCACCGCGGCGCCGTCGTCGCACCGATGATCCACAGTGGAATCGCGACCGACTGAATCCGGTACTGCAGCGACAGCACCCCATCCAAAACGGTGAGCGCCAGATACGGCCGATCACGCAGCACCGCCCAGCGCTGTCCCGGCGCGCCGGACTCCACCGCCACCGGCCCCAAGGCGGGCAGCCGCTCGACCATGAGTGCGGCCCCGGCAGCACAACCAGCGCCGATGACGATGGCCGCGTGATAGAAGTTCGCCGAATCCCATTGCACGGCAACGGCAGATAGGCCGATGCCGATAGCGATGCCCACATTCAGAATCGAACGGATGTAGGCGCGGAATTCATTGGCTCGATCGGTGACTACGCGGGTGATGATCGTCGAGATCATCAGCTGCACACAGGTCTGCGCGGCCGCCGTGGCCGGAATGACGACCAGATACCACGCGAATTCACCGACCGTGAGAAAGCCGAGGGTGCCGCAGGCCGCAAGGATCAGACTGACCCGCAGCACACCAAGCGGTCCGCGTCGATCCGACAGCTTTCCCGCCACTATCGAGACGGCGATGGATACGGCCCCGGCGACGCTCAGGCCGATGCCGACCCGCATCGGCGAGATGTGCACGATCCGGGTGAAGTAGAGGACGACAGTGGACAGATAGATTCCACTGAAGACGGCGGATGCGCCCGCGATAAGCGTCAGCACACGCTGCGGGCCGACCGGCGGCAGGGCGACAGAGAACCGTGACACGATCCGTTCCCGCGACTCAGGCGATGGCCGGGTCGGCGGCCGGATCGTATGCCACGCAATCCATCCGGAATCCCGCCGCGGTGCGTCGCAGTGAGTCGATGACCTCCACCGTCGAATTGCCCCGGAAACGGAATGCGGCGCCGATATCGGCATAGCCGAATGTCTGGGTGATGGTCGTCCCCGGCTGTGGGACCGAGACATGGTACGGCGCATGCTGCTGCGGTACGTGGAGCTGGACGTCCACCACGGTGCATGGTGGGGTCACCAGCGGGTGGATCAGCAACTCACCGACAACCGATTCATCACTGAGCGGATCGGCGTCGGGAATCCGGCCCAGTTGGATATCGACCGCCGCACCGAGCAGGTCGTAGTCGTGCACCTCCCGCCACATATGTGTGGTTTCGCCGCCCGTGGCCCGCGCGGCCACTTCGAGGAACTGAATGCGCGGCGCGGCACCGTCGCGACCGAGGAAGAATTCGAGGTGGAAAACCGTCGGCACGTCGGCGCTGAGCGCGGTGAGCACAGCTGCGGCGAACCCCGCCAGCGGCTCGAGCAATTCCGGATCGTCGAGCTCGACGTAACCGAGAGTTGTACCACCATTGGCGAATTCGAGACAGTTGCCGAGATACTGGGAAGCCCGCCACGGACCGAGCTCGCTGCCGGTCCACACGCCGTCGACCGCACCGACCTCGTCCGGGCAGAAACGTTGTACGAGAAAAGGTTCCGCGCTCAGATCGGGCAATGCCGCGCAATCATCGATGGAATTCAGCCGGATGACGTCCTTGCTCCCGGCACCGAGACGGGGTTTGACGATGAGCGGAAAGCCGTGCACCGCGGCGAAGTCCATGATCGATTCGACATCGCCGACGTGGGTGAAGGCGGGAGTCGGCACACCCGCGGTGGCGACCGTCGCACCCATCACCAGTTTGTCGCGAAACGGGAGCACATAGTCCGGACTATCACCCGCGATACCGAATTCTCTCCGCAACTGCGCCGCGGTCAGCAAATCGAATTCGTGCAGCGCGACAATGCGGTCCGGCGTTCCGAATCGAGCCGCGAGCGCGCGCACGGCATCCGGCGCGTTCGCCATATCTTCGAGTAATTCGACGGCGGCGGCCGCATGCCGCGGAATTCCGTCGATCAGATCCTTCGCGCAAATGTAGGTGACGACATCGGCATTGTGGTCGATACGCTCTAGGTAGGGGACGTCGACACCGCGCACTCTATGAATCACGGTCACATGTGGGGGCACTGGTTCCTCCGCTGACAACTGTCCGACTAGATCCACTGAGGACCCGTACCGTCGGGAGTGGATCGTTCTCTCCGACAACGGAATTGTGCGCCGCGCCCATCGGCGGCGCCTGTCCGGAGACGGCTATTTAAGATCCCTTAACAGAGAGCTCGCCGCACCCCGGTCCGGCTCGGTCGGCGCGGTTACCGATCGATCGGCAATCCACGGGCTACATTCGATCTCACTCATCCGAGTTCTGGACAATTCCGCTGGACGAAGGAAGTGAGTGGGTCGCCGTGGTAATGAGAGAAGGATCACCGACCGGTGACGAAGCATTGGTCGAACTGGATGTCTTTCCGCCGGAGCAGCACCGCCGCTGGACCGTTCTGCTGCGACTGTTGCTGGCCATACCCCAGCTGATCGTGCTCTGGTTCCTGAGCATCGCCGCTTTCGTGGTGATCGTCTGCGGCTGGTTCGGTGCGCTGGTGCTCGGCCGCTTGCCCGACTGGTGCGGTGAGTTCCTGCGCGGGTATTACGGATACACCGTGCGGGTGCACGGCTACGCCATGTTGCTGGTCGACGACTACCCACCGTTCGCCTGGACCGCGCCGGACTATCCGGTCCGTCTGCTGTTCCCCGCGCCCACGCCGTTGAACCGGCTGGCCGTGCTGTTCCGGCTCATCCTGGCCTTCCCGATCCTGGTGCTGTCAGGCTGGTTCACCACCGGATGGGGGATCATCTCGTTCATTCTGTGGCTGATCGTGCTGATCACCGGGCGGATGCCGCGCGCGATCTTCGAGGCCACCTCGGCGGTGCTGCGCATCGAAATGCGGGTGTCCGCCTATGCGTACCTGCTGACCCCGACGTACCTGACGGGTGTTTTCGGCGACAAGCAGGCAGCCCCTACCGGTCCGATATATACCGGCGATTCGATGGCGGGTGGTGCTCGGGTGACGGGTGGGCCCGAACCTGCTCAGTCGCCGACCCGCCCGCTGGTGCTCTCCAGCGGCGGCCGGACGCTGCTGATCGTCATGCTCATCGTCGGCATTCTCGGCAGCTTCGCCCAAACCTCCGTCGGCTGGGGCAATGACGACGACGACATGGATGCGATCTCCGGTTCACAGCTCGCCCGGCGGGTCGCCATCGACTTCACCGACCAGACCGGGCACACCCCGCAGGACGTGCATTGCCCCAACTTCCTCGACGCCGATATCGGCGCGACGGAGGTCTGCACGGTCACCGATGACGGCGTCGAATTCCGGGCTCTGGTCACCGTCGACGCGATCACCGACGGGGCGGCGCACTTCCGCACCGTCATCGAGCACTGACAGGCTAACTCTGCCTGCGGGCCCGGGCTCGGCGCTTGCCCTCGTGCATCGCTTGGACCCGGGCCACCGGGATGGTGTGCCCCTCCTCGACGAGATCGGCGGGCAAGGCCTGCGGCGCGGGCATTTCCCGCGCCCACGGATCCCGATCGCCCAGTTGCTTCGGCGCGGTGCGCACGGTGAAGTCGCCCGGGCTGATATCTGCGAGCTGAGCCCATTCGATCGGGAAGGACACCGGCACACCCGGACGCACGCGCGGGCTGTAGGCCGCGACGACGGTCGCGCCGCCCGCGCGCGTCGAATCCAGAAAGACCTTGCCCGCGCGGTCCTCGCGGATGAATGCGGTGGTGGCCAGATCCGGATCGATGCGTTCGGCCCTGGCCGCGACCGCCCGGGTGGCGGCGGCGACATCCTCGATCGGGATGCGCGGCTGGATCGGCACGAAGACGTGCACACCCTTTGCACCGCTGGTTTTCACCGCTCCCGCGAGTCCGTCATCGGCGAGCGCCTGCCTGATCAGTTCGGCGGCGAGTACGACCTGCCGGAAGGGGCCGCCCTCGGGGGGATCGAGATCCAGGATCAGGTGGGTCGGGCCCGCGGTGTGATCGGCCAGCAGCAGGGTCGGGTGATATTCGACCGCGCGCTGATTGCCGAACCACAGCAATGTGGGCACGTCATCGCAGAGGGCGTAGGTCACTTCGCGTTTGGAGGTCTCGGCCCACACCGTCACCCGACGCACCCAGTCCGGGGTGTACTTCGGCAGGTTCTTCTGCATGAACGGTTCCTGGCCAGGCCGGATGCGCACCACCGAGAGCGGACGGTCGCGCAGTTGTCCGACCAGCCGATCACCGACGAACTCGAGATAGTCGATCAGATCGCGCTTGGTCGCGTCGGCACCGTCGAACAGTGGTGCGTCGAGATTGGTCAGCTTCACACCCGCACGGACCTCTTCGCCGGTCATCGGCCAACCATGCACCGCCGAACCGCGCACGGTCAACCATCCCTACATGAGCTTGCGCATGAAGTAGGTGAATTCGAGTGCGCTGGTGCGGGCCGTCTCGTCGATATTGGTGCCGCCGCCGTGCCCGCCCTCGGTGGCCTCGTAGAACAGGTACGGGTCGCCGAATTCGGCGAGCCGGGCGGCGAATTTGCGGGCGTGCTGCGGGCCGACCCGATCGTCCTTGGTGGTGGTCCAGACGAAGGGCTCCGGATACCGCACGCCAGGGCGCAAATTCTGGTAGGGCGATATGGATTCGAGGAAGGCGCGTTGCTCCGGATCGGCGACACTGCCGTATTCGCCCACCCACGATGCACCCGCGGCGATCTGCTCGTAGCGGACCATATCGAGCAGCGGTATCTCGATGTCCACCGCTTGCCACAGCTCCGGATGCTGGACCAGCTCGACCCCCATCAGCAGCCCGCCGTTCGAACCGCCCTGGATGCCGAGACGGCTCGGGGCGGTGATCTTCCGGTCGATCACATCACGGCCGACGGCGGCGAAATCGTCGAAGGCGCGCTGGCGATTGATGGTCAGTGCGGCCTCGTGCCAAGCCGGTCCGAATTCACCGCCGCCGCGAATGTTCGCCAGCACGAACGCACCCCCGCGATCCAGCCACAGCCTGCCCATCAGGCCGTTGTAGTTCGGCGTCATGGACGAGCCGAAACCGCCGTAGGCGTACATGATCGTGGGATTGGTGCCGTCGAACTTCATATCGGCGCTGTGGACGACGAAATAGGGCACCTTGGTGCCGTCGGGCGAGGTGGCCTTCTGCTGTTCGACCACGTAGCGGGACGAATCGAATTGCCGCGGACTGGTTTTCACCGGTGCGACGGCTCCGGTAGCAGTGTCGAGCCGCCACAGCGTTGCGGGGTCGAGAAAGGAGGTGACCGTCAGATAGGCGAGCGAACCGGCCGAATCGGCATCGACCGCATGGACGGTTGCGTTGTCCGGCAAGGAAACCGGCGCTGCCGACCAGGAACCGTCCGGTTGCGGCGTCTAGACGGTGGCACGCCCTTTCACATCGTCGAGCGAGGTCACGACGATCCGATCACGTGTTGTCAGCACGGCTTCCAGTGTTTGCGACGCATTCGGAACATAGACGGGCCTCGCGCGCAGCCGCGTGGGGTCCGCGATGAGCTCATCCGCATCGAGCGAGATCAGTGATCCGGCGGTGAATGTCGCACCATCCGTCGTCCAATCCTGTCGCAGCGACACCAGAATTCGATTGCCGACGAAGCCCTGCAGATCCGATTTAGGCGGCAATGCCGCGCGCACCAGCCCGGTTGCGCCGACCAGGCTTACCTCGTTCTCCCAGAACGACACGCGGCGGAGCACCAAACTCAACCTCCGACCGACGCCATTGTCCAGCAACAGCGGTGCAGTAGCCAGACCATCGGCCTTATCGCCGCGCGTGAGTTCTGCTGCGTCGGTGAGAGATTGACTACGGTGCCACTGTTTGACGATGTACGGATAGCCGGAGGTGGTGGTCTCACCCGGCTGCCATTCCCGCGAGACCAGCAGCGTGTTCTCGTCGACCCAGGATGCATACTGTTTACTGCGCGGCAGCACGAAACCGTCCGGCACGAATCGGTTTGTAGTACGGTCGAATTCGCGTACGGTCACCGCATCCTCGCCGCCCTCGGACAGGCTGACGAGGCAGCGCTTATGGGTGACCGGATCGCAGTCGATGCCTTTCCACACCCAGTTCTTGGATTCTGCCGCCGCGAGGGCGTCGAGATCCAGAATTGTGCTCCAATTCGGTTGCGGCGATTCATAATCCGCGACGGATGTGGTGCGCCAGATGCCGCGAGTGTGGTCGCCGTCCTGCCAGAAGTTGTCGACGCCGCCATCGCGCAGTGTCGGAGTGGGCAGGCGGTCGGGTGATTTACCGAGTTCGGTCGCCGCGGCCAGATTTCCCGCGAAACGCGGGTCCTGCTCCAATATCCCTAGTGTGCGGGCATTTTCGGTGGCGACCCACTGTTGCACGCGCGGACTGTCGAGTTCCTCCAACCAGAGGTACGGATCGGTCGGTGTCGATGCACCCCCACAGGCTGTGACCAGCACTGCTGTCAGCGCCAGTACGCCAGCCCGCCATAGGCCCTTGCTTCCCATGCACCCCCCTTGAACACGTTCGGACCTCAGCGTCCATTCGACACGTTACCGGTTCGCCGACGTCAGGATTCGGCGGCGCGGTGGTAACCGAAGACGATGCAGGCGAGTGCACAGACCGCTGCGGAGGTCAACAAGGACCAGCCGATGCCAGTGGTGACGAGCGCACCCATGATCGCGACACCGAAGGTCGCGCCGACTTGTCGGACGGCGTTGAGCAGACCGCCCACCGCGCCCGCGGTTCCCGGGGGCGCCGCGTTGACAATGGCGGCGACGAGCGAAGGAAGGGCGAAGGCGACGCCGAATCCCGACAACAGCAGCCCGACCGCCAGCACCGGATAACCGAGGTTCGCGAACACCGCCGCGGCCAGCACCACACCGCCCGCCGCGAGCAGGGCGAGGCCGGTCAGGATCGGTCGCCGCGGTCCGACGCGGGCCACGAGTTTGCCCGCGAACGGCGGGATGACGGCGAACGGCACGGTGAGCGGCAGGAAGGCGAGCCCGGTCTGCAGCGGATTCAGGTGTCGCTGCAGCAGCAACGGCAGGACGAACAGTGCCCCGGTGAGCGCGAAATTCACCGCCGCACCCACCAGCAGCCCGGCCCGCACTCGGCCCGCGCGCAACAGTTCCCGATTCAATACCGGTGTGGCACTGCGTCGTTCGAGATAGACGAAGACGATCGCCGCCAGCACCGCACCGCCCAGCGACCATGCCGCGTGCCCGAACGACTGCGCACCCGCCGCGATCAGCGCATCGGTGCACAGCGCCAGGGCGACGGCCGCGGTCGATTGCGCCGCCCAGTCGATGCGGCGATCACCGCGCGCGCAGGTCACCGCGGATCCCATGCTCAGCGCCAATACGACCACCGCGACGGGAACATTGACGACGAATATCGACCGCCACCCGGCCAGCCCGACCAGCGCGCCGCCCACGATCGGCCCCGCCGCGACCGCCGCGCCACTGATCGCCGCCCACGTCGAAATCGCACGGGCGCGGCGGCCCGGATCCGGATAGAGCTGGGTGATCATCGCCATCGATGCGGGCACACACGCCGCTGCCGCGACACCCAACAGCACCCGCAGCGCGACCAGCGCCCACAGGTTCGGCGCGCAGGCGCTCAGCAGCGAGACCGAGCCGAAAGCCGCTGTGCCGAAACGGAATACCCGATGCGCGCCATGGCGATCGGCGACCGCGCCCGCCGAGAGCAGCAGCGCGGCGAAGGCGACGGTATAGCCGGTGGTCGCCCATTGCAGTCCGGCGACCGAGGTGTGCAGGGACGCCGCCAGATCCGGCTCGGCGACCGAAAGCACGGTCATGTCCAACAGCACCATGAAGTACCCGAGGGATATCCCCAGCAGTGCCCTGGTCGACGCGGCGGACCTATTCGCCCGCGATTGCAGAATGCTCATCCGATCCAACAGCTCCTCGGCTCATTCGATGACCCGATCGACTCTCGCCGGACGGGCACGGCGGCTCCACCGGCTGCGGCGCATCCCGCATTCGGAATATCCGAATGTGGCGTCGCTGTTGGCCAGGCCATGGAGTTACGTCAGCTGCGGACCTTCGAGGCCGTGGTCCGCCACCGCACGGTCACCGAGGCCGCGATCGCGCTCGAGCTCGCGCCGTCATCGGTGTCCCAGCAGATCCGCACCCTCGAAACCGCGCTCGGGGTGGCACTTTTCGTGCGCGACCCCAAGGGCATGCGGCTCACACCGGCCGGTCAGCGGCTCACCGGCTGGGCGCGGCGGCTGCTCGAACAGGCCGAACAGGCGGTGCGCGACGTGCGGGACGAACGACCGGTCCTGCGACTCGGGGCGCTGGAAACCCTCGCGGGCGCGTATGTCCCGCAGGTACTGGCCCGACTGGCCGAGCGACGGCCCGATATCGAGGTCGAGGTGCGCTCGGATCGCGCCCGCGACGGCCTGCTCGCCGATGTGGCATGCGGCGATCTCGATGCGGCACTGCTACTGGATTCCGGTGGCGCCGTTGGTGATCTGGGTTTCCCGGCCCCCGCCGAACCGCTGGCCTTCCTCGACCTGGATCCGGTGCCGCTTGCCCTGGTCGCCGCGCCGACGCACCCGCTGACGGCACGGTCCAGCTTGACGCCCGCCGACCTCATCGATGAACGGCTGCTGGTCAATGTGCCCGAATGCTCGTTCTGGATGGCGGGTGAAAAGGTGCTCGGCTCGGGTCCGCGGCGAGTGAAGGCCGGTGCGGTTCCGGTCATGCGGGCCTGGGCCGAACACGGACTCGGCATATCCCTGCTGCCGGAGTTCGCGGTCGCCGACGGCCTCGCGCACGGCACACTTGTCCGCTTGGACTTCCCGGTGCCCGATCTGAGTCTGCGGTTGGTGTGGCGCGCGGATCAAGAATCATTGCCCGGAATGCGCGAAATTCTCTACGCGGCCGCGCGGACCTGACTGCGCCGTTCCCGGCAAACCGTTCGCAATGCTCGCGCTGGTGATTAGGCTGACGACATAGACGCAGGTCCCGACCGCGTTGGTCGACCGAGAGGAGTAACCGATGAGCGCGCAGCAGTCAGCGATCACGGTCTCGGCACTAACCGGCGATCTCTCCGGAATTGTCGGCAAACATCTCATCTACGCCTATGAGAACGGCTGGAAATTCGAGTTGTACGTGCGGGGTCCGCAGACGATCGAATCGCGATGTCTGATGGGACCGATGTTCGGGCGCTGGTCCAAGAATCAGGCGGCGAAGCTGGTCCAGCTCAACGACGATCTGTACAAGATCGCCTGGGTGGAGCCGACCGGAACCACCACCGTGCTCATCATCTGGCTCGGTGATCGTCGGGTGCACACCACGATCTCCTACCCGCAATGGATGCTCGACTATCCCGAAAGCACCCTCACCCGATGCGAGGACAATCTCGACGCGATCATCGCCGACCGTGAGAAGGGACCGACCTATCCGCTGACCCTGGTCGCCTCGTCGGGTCGCATCACCTTCCTGGAAACCCGGGATCTCGACGACGATACGGTGATCAACTGTCCGCCGCACAAGCTGCCGCTCGGATACGCCGCACGAACCAACTGAGCGCGTCGGGCGAGGTACACCGGGAAGACGGCGAGCTCGTTCTGGGTGAGCACCGGCAGATTGCGGATCTCCTCGACCGGCACCGCGAATCGCAGCTCGGGAAAACGCTCGAACAGCGCGGGCAGGGCGCGGACGGTGTTGAGCAGAAGATTGCCGACCATCTCCTTCTCGGTCAGCGGCGCACCGCCGTCGGCGGCGAAGATAAGCGCGGTGGTGAGGTCGTCGGTCGGCTTGACCGTCTACTTGCCCAGCCGCCGATGCTCGGCACCGTCCACGGTGAACATTGACCGTCCGGTATCGATCATGCCGATGAGCGGCCATTTCCGCGTCACCGTCCCCGAGGTCGACAGCGCCCACGAATTGATGTCCTCGACCAGCCGGGAGTCGTTGAGCAACTGCCTGGCGGTGGCGTACTCGGTGACGGTCCGGGCAGGCACGCCCAGTAGATCGATTCGCGCGAGCGGACCGGCCGCGCGCCGCCGACCGGTCTCGCCCGCGCGATCACCGACCATCGGGTCGATAACGATCGGCTGCGCGCTGCGCGGACGAACCCGCTGCACGAGATACCCCTCCAGCCCGTTGGGCTGGTGCCTCGAACCCGCAGCCCATCAAGCGGTTTCGATCTTCCGAACGAGCGGAGTCGTCCGCCGGAACACTTCGGTACACGGGTTGGCACCGCGCCTGGGATCCGTGGGCTGATTCACCCGCAATCGGATGGGTACCGCTGTGCTGAGGAGGTTTGCGCATGACTCGTCCCGTGCCACCGAATCCGAGCCCGATCCCGCCGACGCCGATTCCGGACCCGGTACCACCGACACCGATCCCGGATCCGGTGCCGCCGAAACCCATGCCCGAACCGGTGCCGGGGCCCGAACCATATCCGGAACCGGAGCCGGTCCCTGGCCCGGCGCCGCAGCCGATTCCGCCGAGGCCCGGTCCCGAGCCGGTGCCCGGCCCTGAGCCGGTGCCTGGCCCCTCGCCGGATCCGAGACCGCCGGTGCCCGGTCCCGAGCCGGTTCCTGGGCCTTCGCCGGATCCGAGACCGCCGGAGCCCGGTCCCGAGCCGGTACCCGGGCCCTCGCCGGACCCGATACCACCGCAGCCCGGTCCGACACCGGAGCCACCGATCCCCGATCCTCGGCCACAGCCGGATCCGATGCGACCGCCACCGATCCCGAATCCCGGCGGTCCGGTCGATCCGATGGATCCCGGGCTTCCAGACCCCCGGTAGGGCTCGGATCAGCGTCAGATCAGTGCGGCGACCGCCTTGGGCGCGGCCAACCACTCACGAATAGTGTTGCGCACAAGGGTTTTTCGCCTGCACTCACAGTATGCGACAACACCGTAGCCATCGATGCCCGCGCCGCGGCACAATGCGACCGCCCGCGGCAGATGCTGGTATTGCGTGACGATGATGGCGCGGTCGATGCCGAACAAATCCTTGGCTCGTTCGCACGTCGCCCGGGTCGACAGGCCTTCGCCATCGCAGCGCACCACCGCCGGATCGATGCCGTGGTCCGCGAGATACTTTGTCATCGAAGCGATTTCGTCGCCGGAACTACCAGCCGCAGCACCGGATACGAGAATCTCACGTACCTTTCCGGCCCGCAGCAGTTCGATCGCGACATCGAGCCGTCCGCGCATATAGGCCATCGGCGCACCATCGGGCCCGACCTTCGCGCCCGGCACGATCACCACCGGAACCGTCGGCGCGGCCGCGGGTCCGGACCGATATCCGGCCGATACCAGCCACAATCGGATATTGGCACCCGCGACGACCAGCGCCGATCCGGCGACCAGACCGGCACCCACCCGGCGCACGGTCTTGCGGTCGGTTATGAGCTGCATCCGCCTGACGATACTGGCGCGGGACTAAGCGATGCGCACACCACCGTCGAGATCACCGTCGAGCAATGCGATACCCAATGTCGTCGCCTGATGCCGCATCGAATTGCGATGCCGCCAGCTTTCGATGAGCCCGGCCGCACGCAGTATCGACGCGTGTTCACTGGCCGTCGCGAGTGAAACACCCAGTCGGCGTGCGAGTTCGGTCGTCGTGCAGCCTTCGGCGATCTCCTGCAGTGCGGCCGCGCGCGTCCGGCCGAGCAGTGCGGTCAACGCTTCGTTGGTCGCACGCGGACCCCATGCCGTGGCGAAATCGGCGAAATCGCGCAGCACCGGGACCACCAGCGTCATCGGCGCGTCCTTGTCGATAGTTGATTTCAGCAACTTCGGTCCGGGCCAGACGAACAGCGAGGGAATGATAATGAGGCCGCGTCCGTCGAGATGTTCGTCATGGCATTCGATCGGGGTGAGCACCTCCAGCGCGGGCGCCCGCCACCGCGCGAAGGGCGCCAGCCCGGCGAAGAGCCGTTCGACGCCCTCGGTGGCAATGGTGCGAGCCATCCGCTCGGCCGCCACCTCGAGATACGACTGCATGTGCGCCCACCGACCGGCGAATGCCACCGCATGGAATGCCTCGACGGCGAGCCCGACATCGCGGCGAGCAGCGTTGTCGCGGTCGTACAGATTCCGCGCCCACGCGGGGAGCGGGTGGTCGGTCAGCGCGCGCTGACGATCGGCATGCTCCACCTCGCGACGGAGTTCGTCTCGGGAGGCCAGATGCAATGCCTCGATTCCAGCCGACATCGACCTCGCTCCACGGGTCGGTGTGATCAGGTCGACGAAGTGGTGCACGCCGGGGAAGATATCCGCGAGCATGCCGAAGTTGTCCGGCATCGCGCGCCGCACCTGCCCGCGCCAGCCGTCGTACAACGGCGCGTCGGTGCGCTGCACCACCCGGGTGGCCAGCACGGTTTCGCCCATCGCGCCCAGTGGTGCCCCGATCCGGATCCGCGTCAGATCGTCTGATGTGCAGTAGATCCGCTTCATACGCTGCCCCGCATCGTCGCGCTCAGGCACCTCACGCTACCCGCGATCACCGCGGACCTCGCACCATCACCGCGAGGACCGGATCCACGCGCAGCAACTGATCCGCGGCCGCCGACGTCGCCGTCCAGCGCAGCCCGTTCGGCCACCATCGTTTCCGCCCGGCCACCACCGCGCCAACGCTCAGCCGTCCCAGCACCGGCCACACGGGCCGCGCCACCACTTCGTCCATCATCGCCGACTCCTGAATCCGCACTGTTCAGCAGCCTACGAACCAGTGTGCGGCACCCCCACCATGTTTCGGCCGTGGCCTGAACACCGTCGAGCATGCCTCAGCGACTCACCAACTTGTTATAGCTTTTGAGCATGACCGCTCGAATTGTGGGCAGCCGGTCTAGGTGAACAGCTCTCGAACCGCCCCATGGCGCCATCGGATCGCGATCGGTTTGCTCACCGTCGCGTGGGCGGGAGGGTGCGGCACGTCGGAGAAAATCGCCCCGCCCACGTCATCGGGCCCGGCCCCGATACCCGCCGTCACCATCACCATCGACCATCAGAACTACACCGGGACGCCCCCGATCACGCCCGGCGCGGCGCTCACGGTGGTCAACCTCGATTCGGTGAAGCACAGCATCACCAGCAAACGCCCCGGCCTCTTCGATCACGAGATCGGCCCGGGCCAGACCATCACCTTCACCGCACCCGACGAAATCGGCTCGCACCCCTTCTACTGCCGATATCACGCGAATATGGATGGCGCACTGAGCGTCCGGAAGGCCGTTTCGCCATGACGCCTATACGCAATACTGGCAGGTCCCGCTGGCAGGCAGCTGGATGAAGCACTGGTCGCACACGGCCGCGCGGGCAGGCTCGGGCTTTGCCTCCTGCGTGGGGGTGGCGGTGGTGCTAGCCGAGCGGCGGCC
>NZ_BDBY01000337.1 GCF_001613225.1 Nocardia pseudovaccinii NBRC 100343 | reverse complement strand
CCCGCCACTTTGGGGGTGAGCGGCGGGGCGGTCAGCTCGGCGGGCATGGCGGCGCCGTGGTGCTCGTAGCACTGCCACCGGGCGTAGGAGGCGTGCAACTCGAGGTCCTTCGGAACCGGCAGTCCGGCGAGTTCCAGCACATACTTGTAGGTGTCGCCGACGGTGTGGTTCTCCTGCACGCACAGCGAGGTCAGCGGCGGTTCGCCCGCGTTGTGACAACGACGCGCGACCTTGCGCAGGATCGCCTCCATCCACGTCCGCGTCGGCGCACCCGTCTGCACCCCGGACGCCTCCTGCACCCGCTCGGCCAGCTCCTCGACAGTGACGAAGTTCCCGTACCCCGTGGCGATTTCGGACAGCTCCGCATGTGCCGCAACGGCCCATGCCACCGTCGCCTCCCGCAACGTCACCGGGACGCCGTCACCTGCCCGCCATGCCCCCGCCGTCGTGGATACCGAACTCTTGATCACCCGCTCAAGTTATCGCGCCGCCCCGCGGCCCGCCGAATGCCCCCACATTCCAGCGTCTGATCAAGATCACCATGCATCCACTCGAAGTGTGCCGCCACCAGCGCATGATGATCTTGTTACTAGCTTCCTAGGATGCTAGCATCGAGTGTGTGGGTGACGAGGATGTGAAGCAGTTCAACGTGTATTTGCCGGTGGGGTTGATCAAGCAGGTCAAGTTCCGGGCGATCGAGTCCGGCATGTCGCTGTCGGCACTGGTCGCGGAGGCACTGCGCGGATACCTCGACGACACCCACGATCAGCAACCGCGAGCGCAAGAAGGAGAGACGATATGACGACGCAGGGAATCGAAGGCGTTTTCGTCGAGACACACAATTGGGGCAAGGCGGCGCGGTTCTTTCAGGCGCTCGGTTTCGAACCCGAATTCACCACCGACCACAACTCCGGACTGTTCCGCAATGGCGATGGTCCGTATGTATTCATCGCCGAGATCCCGCGCAGTCAGACCCCGCAGACGCAGCTCGTATTGATGGTGACCGAACCGGATGCGTTCCGGCCGAGCGATGACGTCGAGGTGGTCACGTCTTTCGAGGAAACCCATTACGGGACAAAGGAAATGACGGTGCGCGATCCGGACGGCCGGGTCTGGAGTCTGCAGGTCGGAAAGGTCGACTGAACCATGCAACAGGTCATCGGCCCCGAGAGTACTGCGGAGCGCGTCGCACTGTGGCGCGCCTTGCACGTCGAGATCGATCCGGCGCCGCATGTGCTCGAAGACGAGATCGGGCTGCGGCTTATCGAGCCCGACGCCGGGTGGCGCGCCCGCGGGGATATGAATCCCGAGACGACCAGCCTCTCGCGCGCGTGCGTCGTGGCGCGCGCCCGTTTCGTCGAGGATCTGGTGGTCGAGCAGGCGGCGCGCGGCGTCGATCAGTACGTCATCCTGGGCGCGGGACTCGACACCTTCGCTCAGCGCCGTCCCGAAATCGCCTCCGGACTAACCGTATTCGAGGTAGACCAGCCCGGCCCGCAGGCATGGAAGCGGCAGCGCTTGGTCGAACTCGGCTACGGAATTCCGCAGTGGCTGCGGCTGGTCCCGGTCGATTTCGAGGCCGAATCCTGGTGGGAACGACTCATTTCCGCGGGCTTCGACCCGTCGCGTCCCGCAGTGGTCGCCGAAACCGGCGTCTCCATGTATCTCACACGCGAAGCGAACATCCAGACACTGCAGCGGATTTCGACCCTCGTGCCCGGCTCTACCTTGGCCATGACCTTCCAACTTCCACTGGACCTACTGGACGCCGAGGAACGCGCGATACGTCAGGCCGTCGAGAACGCCGCGCGAGCAAGCGGAGTGCCATTCCTCAGCCTGTTCAGTCCCGATGAACTGATCGCACTGGCCGAGGCGGCGGGTTTCGCATCGGCACAACATGTTTCGACATCCACCCTGACCCAGCGCTACTTCGCCGACAGGACAGACGGCCTGCGGCCCCCGACCGCGGAGCAGTTCCTGGTCGCGACGACCTGAGCAACCCATATCAGCAGGCCCAGAAGTGTTGTGGTGAGACCGATTCCGCATACCAGCGACCGACCGCCGGACTGGTGTGCGGCTCCGGCGACGACCGAACCCGCGCCGCCGCAATCGGCCCACCCCCGGCGCGCCCAGCGCACCGGCCAGACCGAAGGTCTACTCCGAGTAGTGGTACGGGCTGGATTGCAATGGTGTTCGCGATCGCGTACAGCGCCCGGCGCACCCCGTCCAATGCGGCGCGCACCGTTATCGAGGCCCTACACCGCCGCGACTGAACGCTGGATGCGCGGCGCCGGAGCGGCGCCGTGATAGAAGTACTGCCCCAAACCGACTGTGAAGATGAGCATTCCGTACACCGAATGCTCGACGGACGCGGTGAACAGCGATCGCGTCCGCAAATACCGCGTGGCGAAGATCCAGCCGCCGACACCGCTCAGCACGACCGAGAGCCAACTGCCGAAGATGATGTGCACGTAGCCGAATGCGATCGCGCTCGCGGCCACCAACCCGACGCCGTCGCCGAAGACCGGCCTGTACCGGTGGAACAGGAACGAACGGAAGATCAGTTCCTGCGGGTACACGCTGAGCACGGGATACAACACCATGACTGCCAGCCACAGCCAGGGATTTCGGCGCGGCAGCTCGAACAGATTGTCCCGCCGCAGCACCGCGACCGCCGCGGTGAGCGCCAGCGCGTTCGACCCTGCCAGCGCCGCCATGGGGCGCGCTTGTTGGTGAATCGCCTCGGAGCGCCAGAGCGCCGCCCGGTCGAAGTCCGAAGCACGCCGCAGGTAACCGGTTACGCCGACCGCCAATGCGAGCAGCGCGGGAATCGGCGGTCTACCTCGTAATACCGCGTTGTACGCGGTTGTCCCGCCGAAGAACAGCGCCGCGTATTCGGCGCCAAGGTACACGCGCCGCCACCGTCGAATCCGCACGCCCACACCATAGTTGTGATGACGCGGGCACGCCCGCCTGAAAATGCCCTATGCCCTTGCGGACATAGGGCTGCGGATCACTGTCCAGGCGCGGGGCATCCGGGCGGCGGGCCCTGCGGGTCCCCGGGCGGCGGCCCCTGCTGGTCGCCGGGCGGCGGACCCTGGTGATCGCCGGGCGGCGGCGGACACTGCTGTCCCGCTGCCGGTCCCTGCGGCTGATCAGCGCTCGCGACACCGGCCCCGACACCCAGTGCACCGAACACCACGACGCCCGCCGCAGCCACCGTGACCAGCTTCGACTTGACTCCCATACGTTTCCTCCCGGTTTCTGGATCCGTCGAGCCGATCCCTGCCGACCCGACGCGAGAATCGTTGCGGCCCAACCTCTGTCGAAAATGGGAGCAAGTTAGGAGTCAGCTATGAGCGCGCACGCCCCATCAGCCCCGAGGGCGGGATTCGACAGCAACCACACTGCTGATTCCCAGCCGACGCTCAGGTTTGCGTGCGAGGTTCTCCGTAGCTGCCAGCAGTTGAGGATGGGGTTCGATGAGGGTGATCGATGGCGTCGGCCGGTGGTCGGCGGGTATCAGCGTCGGGTTGGCGGTGCTGATGCTCGGAGTTGGGTTCGCGCATGCGGATACGGTGGTGCCGCTGCCCGACGGCGAGCAGGCCTTGACGACGGCGACGGGGATTCCGGTGGATCTGACCAGGACCGGTGAGACCGCGATCATCTCCCAGTCCCTCGCCGCCAACGGCATGTCACGCACGGCGCAACTGTCGGCGACCGCGTACGCCACGGCTCCGGGCGCGACAGCGGGCAATTTGGAGACCGGCTATCTGATCGGCTGCCAGGTAGATCTGTCCGGCGGGCTGTCGCTCGGCGGTGACGTCTACCTGTCGCCCGGCTCGGTGTCGCCGGAATTGACCCCGAGTATCAAACTGGTGCCCGGTGGCGTCGCGGTGGTGAAGCTCGGCGCCAAGAAGCTCGATCCCGCCGCGGGTGCCGTCGGCATCGCCTACCGCAATCGCGGCATCCAGCTGAGTGGGTGCGGCGGGTACGCGCAGGCGCGCGCGTTCAGCGCCCTGACAGTGACCAACGACCAAGGGTCGGCCGAAGTGACCTTGTACGGCGACCCGTTCAGCGTCGGATGAGCGGCGTGATCCGATCGAACGAGAGGAACAGCGCGATGCGCCGTTCACTGGGCGCCGCGATGATGACGTGCGCCTTCCTGCCCCTCGTACTGGTGACATCCGGTGCGGCACAAGCCGATACCTCGATCCCACTCCCAGATGGCCACGACCGGTTCACCACTCGTGATGGCCTTGTCGTCGCGGTCGACCGCACCGGTGA
Source organism: Nocardia pseudovaccinii NBRC 100343 (assembly GCF_001613225.1). Taxonomy (GTDB): domain Bacteria; phylum Actinomycetota; class Actinomycetes; order Mycobacteriales; family Mycobacteriaceae; genus Nocardia; species Nocardia pseudovaccinii. Next base: position 3,296 of record NZ_BDBY01000337.1, on the reverse strand, counting down.
ACACGCGACGATCTCCGGGTCGATGGCCGCGAGCCCACTGTCGCGCAACGCGTGGGTTTCCGGCGTGACATCCGTGCACATCACCGTGCCCGCCGATATCGAAGTCAGCGGCGGTCGAATCGAAACCGGTTACCTCGTTGGCTGCCAGGTCGATCTCGGCAGCGGCACACACGCGGACAGCAGCGGCGATACGCCGCCGCCCCAGCCGAAAACCGACGCGCCCGCGGGTGCCGACAACGTCGGCAATAACAGCGACGGTGGTGGCGGCGGGGGCAACGGCGGTGTCACCGCGGGCGGATATGCCGGTGGCGCCGCAGGCGACTCAGGGATCTCGCCCTACGCCGACCCCTCCCTGAGCGTTCAGTTGAAGCCCGGCAAGGTGGCCACCAAGGAAATCGAGGACTACACCTTCACCGGTACATCGGGCATCACCCAGTACGTGGACCACACACTGTCCATAGAAGGTTGTGCGGGCGCCGCCGAAGCTCGGGCGTACACCACGGTCACCGTGCACGACAACGTCATGGACGACTCCGAAACCCTGTGGGGCCAACCCTTCAGCCTCGGTTGATCGCATCGCGCGGAACGGTCATGGGATGACGGGAAGACTGGTACCGTCGCACGGCATAACGTCGGCATGACCACCATCAAACTACTGGGGTAATGATGCGTTCGATCCGATCCGTGACTGCTTTCTCCCTCGCCGCGATGACCGCGGCGGCCGTAACCGCCACGGCCGCACCAGCTTCCGCGGACTCGAGCGGCGGCAAGTTCGCGACGATCTACTCGCTGACCAACGGCCCGTGCGTCGCGATCGTCGACTCGTCGGTCAACGGCAACGCCTACCCGGGCATGGCCGCCTTCACCGTGACCGCCCAGATGATCGGCGTCGGCCAGTGTTCACTCGACATCACCCTGAACTACCGCAATGTCGACACCGGCGAAACCGGCAGCTTCACCGCGCATGCCAACGGCCCCGGCTTCTGGGGCAACAGCGGCTACTCGGCCCTGTTCAGCCCCGGACACGACAACTTCGTCGGCACCGTCACCGTCAACGCTGCCCACTTCCCGGACGCCGGTGCAGTCCAGTTCACCAACCACCCCTACCAGGGTTAGCGAAGGTCGGCCTGTGGTCATCGGTGAGGACGCGCCTGGTTCTCGGACACGCCCACAGTATTCGGCCGAAGACGCCCGAGGCCATACTATCTCGCTATGACTGCCGGATTTGGAAAGGCCTTGGTAATCAGGAGGATTCAGCGAAGCGGCCGATCGATACTTGTGACGGTCGATGCGCCGCAGCCTTTTTCGAAACCTGACGCGGACTACTTTTGTCGACTACGGATCGAGGGCCTACAGCCCGCCCCGATCATCATCCAAACAACCGGCACCGAACCAGCACAAGCGTTGATGTCCGGATTGACCGAAATCAGCGCCCGCCTCTCCGTCTCGCTCTCGGATTTTCTGTCGGAAGCGCGAATCGGTGGTGACCTCGCACCGGCTGTCGGCTAGCCCAAATACATGATCGAGTTGTGATGCACAGCCACCAGCTCCGCGACGACGTGTCGCCGAGTTGGTGGCTGTGGTCTTCGGCCGGGAATACGGACCCGTACCGGTTCGGAGTGACCGTCAAATCGGTCACAGCAATTGTTGCCCTGTTGACCGAATTCCGATCGGCGCGCCAGTCAGGGAGGGGGCGGGTTTTCACCCTGGGGTGGGTGTCGCGCGATCCGTTCACGGACGAGGATTGGCCCTGTACACGACGTGATCGATACCGCGCCCAGGGAAGTGATGCAGATGCCTCTTGCTGTTCCGTTTCTGTCTTCTCGCCGCATCCTGTTGTCGATGACCCTTGTCGGTGGACTCGTGCTGCTCGGCCCCAGCGTATTGGGGATGTCGGAGCCGCTGTCGCTACCGGCGGCCTCCACGTCGTCGTTCGATGCCGCCGCGCACAGCCACGGCGACGGGCGTCCGCCGATGCTCAAGTGCCCTCGCTTCGACTGCTGACTCAGTTCCCCACGGGGGCGGCGGGGTTGGTTCTCCAAGTCGCGCAGGGGCGGAGGCTTCCGGCGGGATCTATCCGGGGTGTCCCCGCCCCATGCCCGGACCAGGGCGGACTGGCTGCGGCACCCCAGGCTCCCCCTGTGACACGAGCGCAGCGGCTTCTAGGCCAGACACGGTTGCCCGAGGTCTAGTTGACTTCGTGAGTCCCCATGTCGCGAGCGAGTTATCGACCTATGGTCGGCGCTGGTTTGCCGACCCGGCGGAGACTTCGGCGGCTACAGCAGGTTCTTTTTGAACCAATCGAACAACGCCTGTTCGGTCTTGGGACGGTTGGAGGGGGAATCGGGACCGACGGATACGAGTCGGATGGCGATGTGGCTCTGATCCAACGCAACGAGCGTCGGCACGGGAGCGGTGATGCAGGCGAACCGGCTGATGGTCGTGCCATTTCGATTCGACGGTTGCTCGGAAACCGTCGCACCGTCGCACGCGCGCTCGCCGGACTTCCTCATGACACCATCGAAAAACTGGGTCGCTTTCGAATGGGTGGGAAATTGGAAAAACCTTGCTGACGGCGCACCAGACTCGTTGCCGAAGCATAGAATGGCGGCGGTCGCATCGCTCACAGGTGACTCGCGTCGACAGTATTGTTTGTCGTAGGCCTTGGGCAGTTTGTTGAGCAGATCTTTGTCGGCCGGAGTGTAGTCGTCCGGGTCCCTCGGAGTAGTCAGGAATTGCGAATTTCCCTCTCCCGTGTCGTGTAGAGCCCAGTACAACTGGGCGCTACCGCCCACCGACTCGGGGAAGGACAGAACCGCCATGCTCAGGGACGCGTCGTCGGTTTGGATCACCCCCGAGGTCGGTGGTGTCGTCGTGGGATCCGTGAAGCAAACCGTCCGCCCGACCTGCCTGCCGTCTCTCATCGCGGGGCCGTCGCGGCCGGGTGGATCGTCCGGACAGTTGCTGGTCTGCAACGCTGTCTGTAACGCTACGACGTGATAGGCCTTGTCCAGTGCGTCGGCGTTGGGAAACAGGTAGAAGTCCGCGCTGGGCGTGCGGATTTCGCGAATCTCGTCGCAGGTGAGATGGGCTTTCTCCCCTAGCATGGCCGGTGGGTTCCGGTGATGACAGACGCTGCGGTTGTACGGGTCTTGCACGTTCTTCAGCAGCGTGATGTCGTCGTCGGTGAAGAATTCGGATTTCGCCGTCTCTGAGGTCGGCGGTGCGGGTTTGTTGTGGAGCAGCGGCCAGGCTCCGACGGCCACGACGGCCGCCGCGGCCGCGGCCGCGGCGAT
>NZ_BDBY01000336.1 GCF_001613225.1 Nocardia pseudovaccinii NBRC 100343 | reverse complement strand
AAGCTCGACGTGCGCGATGTCGCCCACTGGTCCGGTATCGCACTCGAACTCGACGAGGCGTACATCCCCCCACCAGAAGCAGCACTCCTGGGCCGAGAACAACGCAAACTCGTCACCGACCTCATCCGCGCACTCGCGGCAACGAACCGACATCCACGGCCGCCCTTGAAGATTCAGACCACCGGAATCGTCGTCCTATCCGGCGACTAGTGACTGGCAGGATCGCGAGTTCAACTGTCGCGGGTTCGAGGGGATTTACCCCATCTCCGGAACACCGGGCCGACGCGTGGTTGTCCGGGCGGCATGTCGTGCCGTCGCCGAAGCTGCAGGCAGTCGAAGCCGAACCGCAACAGCAGCATCTGGCTTCGGTGGCGTGGCCCTGTGATCTGCTCAGCCCAGCCACAGTCGGCCGGGTCCGCGTGCAGAGTCATCCCCGTGGGGTCTGCAATTCGTCAGAGCGCGGCGGCAAGGAAACCGAGCATGTATGCGAGGGCGAAAATGCCAGGTACCCATTGTTCGATGTGGGTGAGGGGCAGGTATTTGCGCCAGTCGCGACCTTCGCCGAGGGCGACCCATTCGGCTCGGGAGTAGGCGTAGGCGGGTAGACGTTGCTCGAACGCGCCGATCACAGCGTATTTGGCGGAGTTGAGTAGCCGGTAGGAACGCATGAGGGTAAACCAGGCTGCGCATTGGGTGAGCAGGACGAGCAGACCGGCCGCCAGCAACCATATTGAAAGGGTGGTGAGGCGCGTCGCGGCGGCGACGGCGGCAGCGACGACGGCGGTGTTCATAGTGAGGAAGAACGTATTGGACAGGTTTCGGCGGGCACTGACACGGTCGGCCATTTCGACACAGAGCTTGTACTGGTCCAGAACTGCAGCCCGGTATTTCTCCGCACCGTCACCGGTGTAGTCAGACGGACCGACCGCCTCGTTCCACAGCATCTGTGGGATCTCGCTCATACGCCTCATCCTGCACTACCAACTGAACGACGGGAGGGACCCGACACGTCGACGGCACACCCGCCGCGTTCAATTCGGTTGAGAAACCACAAGGTACGGAACCTGGCATGCCGGATCCTCCCAGGTCGCGTGATAACCCGGTCGGTCAATCTCTGTGCCTCCGTAGAGGATTTGTGGTGGACTGACCCCTTTCGGAGATGGTCCACCTAGCATGAGACAAGGCTCAACACGGGGGTATCCATGGGCACCGACCAAATCTTTGCCGCGCTCGGCGGTCCCGTCCAGCTGGCGGCCCTGGATGTGGCACCCACCTCGGCACTGCGCTTTGTACTCATCTGGATCATTTCCGGGTTGGCGCTCGCCGGCCTCAGCGAACGACGGCTGCGCCAGCAGGTCATGGGGCTCTGGTGCAGGACGGTCTTTCCCGTCCTGCTGGGCTTGGTCTTTCTGGGCATCCCCTGGGGGGCGCACAAGCAGTTCCCGCAGTGGTGGGACAGGTGGTGGACGCACGCACTGCCAGTGTGCACCCTGCTCCTAGGGCTGGCGTTATGGCTGCTGCCACAAGGCGCACGGCTCAGTTGGTCCGGGATGTGGGACTTCCGGTATCCCCTCACCACACCGGAATCCGAGACAGCGCGGGAGAAGACCGGAGAAACGCCGTCTGCCACGCTGAGCGCTCCGGGCGAACGACAGCTCGCCGTGCCGCGCCAGACGCGGCTGCGCCTCCTCGGATACCTAATGCTCCTGGTCGGTTTGGCAGGTACAGCTATTCCGACGATGGTCGTGTCGAGCCCGCACGCCTATCCCGATTGGGTGAGGTCGAACGGGTTCCTGCTAGGGGTGACGGGTTTCTTCGTCATCTTGTACGGCGGAAAGATTCTGGTTCTGGCCCGCAGTCGGCGAGAGCGTGACTTCCCGTCACTTCCCGTGAGGGAGGATGCCTGGGTGGGGGCTCTGCTGTGGCTGGCGGCGTGGCTGTGCTGCCTGGCCGGGATGGCTATGACGTTCGGCGCGATGCCGGTCATGCTGGACGCCCGCTCCCGGCCGTGGTGGGCGACCTTCATTGCGTTCCCGCTGATGCTCATTGGCGGTCTCGTCTTTACACAGGGCAGGAAGACGTTCCTCCGGGCACGTCGGCACCGGGCCCGCATCATTCCTTCCCCCCGGATCCTCGAGGCGGGCTCCTACGTTCTGTACTTACGGCCCTTCGATGCCGACCAGCATCAGACAGCTATGCAGCAGGACGTGATGCCAGGTTCGGTGGGTGGCGTGACGGGTTTCGTCCTGTCCGGGCGCTCGGCGGAAGAGCAGATCGCCGACGCCCTGCGGCCGGTCGGACCGTTGATCGCCGTCGGTGCGCCGGGCGAGAGGCAACCGCACGTGGGAGCGGTACGCATGTACCTGCCCAAGAAACCGGACAAAGCGTGGCAGGAGCCGGTACGCCAGCTCATGCGCCGCTCCCGGCTGACCGTGCTCACCCTCGGGACAAGCGAGGGCACAATGTGGGAGCTGAACCAAGCGCTGAACTTGTTGTCCCCGCAGCGACTCATCCTCGTAATCCCCTCCATAGGAAAGGAGGACTACGAACGCATCCGTACCGAGATCGACGCGACACGGCACCCGAACAAGCCGACGACGTCCGGTTCCTCCACCACGTCACGTCTGCCAGCGCCCCGGCTACCGGACTGCCCCAGCTGGCTGGCCCCCGACCACCGGGAACCGGTGCAGGGCATCATCCACTTCGCCGCGGATTGGACCCCTACCGTCACCAACGTTATGAAGACCCACCAAGACCCACGATTGAACCTTTTCACCGCTCTGTTGCCCAGCCTGAAACCGGCCTTCACCGCCCTTGAGGAACATGAGCAGCGAACCGGTCAGCACTGCTGCTGACCGACAGGATTCCCGTTCGGCACGAGCTTCGCGGTCAACCATTCACGCAACACCGACGACCCCCCGGGATGAGCTACCAGCATCTACACAGATTCGAGTAGCGCGCTACGCGCGTCCACCGAGGCCAGGTGTGTGACGCTTTCGATAGTCGCACAATACCTCAAAGAGAGGAAGGGGCCGATGCCGACGATCAATAGGATAATCGTCACCCATACGACGAGCGACGTAAGCGATGCCAATACCGACGCAGTTTTCGAGCTTGAAATTGAGAGGCGGAATGGCCAGGTATGGGAACTGCTGAAGAACCCGGACTTCCCCAACCTTCCCTACAATGAAAGGGAGAAGGGTCGAACCGACAAGTATAGCTTCGATTTTTCGAATGACCCGATCAACTGGACGAGCCAGACTGATATGCGCATTAAGATGCGCATGATCAGCTCAAATGACGCTTGGTTGCCGAAATCGATATTTGTAATTGGGATCACCTCTCTGGGATCCACGCCTCCAGCCATTGTCCTTGGAGCCCATCTATCATGGCCGAGCACGGATTGGTTCGATCGTGGTAGCAATGCTGTGGGTCCGCCTGGGCGCAAGATCAGCGGCTTCAGCGGCTTCAGCTGAAATTCACAGTCCACCAGTACTCCAGCCGGACGTCCTGACTGGTGATTGAATATCGTTGGTGTTGACGGGGCGGCATGTGGTGGGATCTCGCTGGTGAAGGTGCGTCAGTACTGCTATTTCGCGTTGAAGAGTGTCGAGCTGTCGGCGGCCGATATCGCCTGCTCGCTGCAGATGGACGCGGACGAGGTCCTGGTGATGGGGAGCCGGTCGGCAGAACATTGCATTCCCCGCTGCCATGCGTGGAAGATCGTTCGACGCAGCACCGAGAGCGTCGATGATCAGATCCAGCACCTGGTTGACCGATTGCGACCGGTCCGCGGCCGACTGGTCTCTCTCGTTGCCGAGACCGAGGTCAGCCCGGTGATGCAGGTCGTGCGCTGCTTCCACGATCCAGATGGCGTCAATGCGGCCCCGTCGACAACGCAATTCGATCTTGCGAGCCGATGGCCTCGGCCGCGAGGATGGCACCAGTCGCTGCCGGTGCTCGAGTTCCTGTCCTCGACGCGGACCGAACTCGATGTCGACGAATACGATTTCAGTCCTGACGAGGGCGAGTCGATCGATGAGTAGGGCAGCCACCGCGTGATCATGTCGTGTTTGTGTGTGACACAACTGAATCGGACGGAATCGGCTCATATACCGAAAGTTTCTGTGCCCCCGTAGAATTGGTTTGTTGACCTCCGGCTAGCACCGGAAATCCATATCTACGGGAGTACTACAAATGAACATCGATGTTGCTGTCGCGCGCGTAATCGACAGGGTGCGCTGATGGCACGCGCCAGAACAAAACCCGGCACCTGGGGCAAGATCACCCGCAAGAAACTCACCCCGGACGGGGTGAAGCCACAGAAGTGGGAAGCAGCGACCAACTACCGTGACCTCGACGGACGTCTCCGGGAGGTCACCGCAACAGCTCCCACAGGCCCCAAAGCCGAGACCGCGCTGATAGAGAAGCTGACCAAGCGGCACAAAGCCACCCAGTCCACCGGCGAACTGACACCCGAAACCACCATCGAAGTCCTCGCCCGAATGTGGCTGAAGAAAATCAAAGAATCCAAACGCTGGTCAACCTATAAACGCTACCGAAGCGTCACCGACGGCCACATCGTCACAAAGCTCGGCGGATTGACCATCGATGAGCTGTCGGCGGCAAAGATGGAGGTCTTCTTCGACAACCTGAAATCCGCCGTCGGTGTCCCGACAGCCCATCTGGCCCGGGTGTGCCTGACCGGGATGTACAACCTGGCCACCCGGCTCGGAGCAGCCCGATTCGGCAACCTCGTCAAACTCACCTCATCCATCGTCATCGGCAGAAAACCGGTCATCGCGCTCAACCCGCAGCAGGTGAAGATGATCCGCAAACTCCTGCGATCGGACCGACTGGCCTGCCGCAACGCGATCGCCGACATCATCGACGTCATGCTCGGCACAGGTGCCCGCATCGGCGAAGTAGTCGTGCTGCAGTGGAAGCACCTCGACCTCGACGCCCAGGTACCCACCCTGCTGATCGAAGCAACAGCCGCGTGGGGCGACGGCAAGGGCGTCTACGCCCAGCCCTACCCGAAAGGAGGCCCGCAAGCCCGCCGACGACTCAAACTGCCGCACTGGCTCGTCCTCGTACTCCGCACCCTGCGCGACTCGGCACCCCACGACAACCCAGACGAGCTGGTCTTCCCATCACGGGCGAAGACGATCCGCCATCCCAACAACGTGCGCACCTCGATCACCGAGGCCCGCGACCGCGTCGGCCTGGTCGATCTGCCGATGAACCCCCACACCTACCGCAAGACCGTGGGAACCAAGATCGGGCAGAAAGACATCGAGATGGCGGCCGCCCAGCTCGGCCACGCCAGCAGCGTCACGACCAGGCGGCACTACGTCGAACCTGCTCATGAAGGCCCTGATGCCCGCAAGCACCTCGATGACTTCGCCGACCTGAGCTGAAAATCCGGAGTAAATCCGGACCTGGGCCTCTAACAGGCCCGGTCCGGACTCCGGATCCAGGGAGTTGACCGACATAGTGCCTGGTCTGATAGAGTCGCGGACGCGCATAGCGCACTGCCGATGTAGTTCAATGGTAGAACTTCTGCTTCCCAAGCAGACAGCGCGGGTTCGATTCCCGTCATCGGCTCGCACAAGGCTCCCGGCAAGTTGCCGGGGGCCTTTTCTTGTGCGCCACTATCGCCAAACCCCTTCCCCGCCAGCAGTTTCGGCCGCAACCGCGTAGTACGGGAGTATCAGTGCGGGATGGCTCGACGGAGGGACGCGGGTGGGCAGACGGCGATCGGCGTCATGTCTTCCGCCGCACTGCGGTCAGCGCCGCCACCGTGGCCGCGCTGGTACCGGCTACCGTGGTCGCCTGCACTTCCGCATCGAGTCCGACACCGACGCTGCATTGGCACCCCTTGCCAGGAGAATGCCGAATTCGACTGTGCGACAGTCACTGTGCCGATCGATCGGGCCGATCGCGATGGTACGGCGATCGATATCGCAGTGATCCGGGACAAAGCCGATGATCCGCGCGGAAGGTTGGGACGCTGGTCGCGCTACCCGGCGGCCCCGGGTCCTCCGGGGTGGACGGCATCCTGAAGGGCCGGAAGTTCTCGCCGGAGCTGCGGGCGTGCCTGGGCCGCAGGCACTCTCTGGCCGACCGCTCCACAGCATCCCCCACACCGTCCGAGGATCGACGGCGCCCCACCGATTCTCGTCATCAACGGCCGCCTGACCAGTCGGCCGAAAGCGCCCCGAACCCAACGGGTCCGGGGCGCGTAAAGGCTGATCAACCCGCTACTTCGAGCGGCATTCGGTGAAGATCTTGGTATTGGCCTCGCGGGCCTTGTCGGCATCGGACTGGCTCATGCCGAAGTTATTCGCGTCGGCGGCCTTGGCGTCGTATTCGTCGCTGACCATCTTGCGCAGGCCCTCCTGCGAAATGCCTTGGTCCACATAGAGTTTGGCGGCGCAGTCGGCCAGGTTCTTGTCCTTGAGCCCCTTGTCCTGGAGCGACTTGGAGAGGTCCGCTTGGGTTACCGCGGGCTGGTCCGCGGCCTTGTCGTTACCGCACGCCGCCAGCACCGGCAGCGCGACGAGCGCTGCGGCGATCAGGAAGGTCCGCACCTGATTCCTCTTCTCGATTCAGTCTGTATCTACGGCGCCACCGCCGGTGGCGCCGCAACGATAATGCCGTACGACGCCAAGCGGTAGCCGACGGCTTCCCGATCGGAACGTAAGTCAAAGGTCCATGGCCGCGCGCAATGCGGTATCCAACCGATCCAGCGCATCCGCTTCCATCTCATCGATGGGCTCGGCCAGCCAGCCGCGATAGATGCGACCGATATTCCCGGCATGCACCCAACCGTGCCGCTCGACGGGCACCGCCAGAATGTCCTGCGGATCCTCGTCGACGATCTCGGCGGCGATCAGCCACTGCCTCGGTGATTCATTGATGCCATCACTGCTGATGAGCACGACGGTACGGCGCCGCGGCGAACCGTGTGGGTGATAGAGCCACAGTTCACCCCTGCGCACGCATCGCCTCCTCGGCGGCGGCGAGCTCCGCTTCGTCCGCCGCGGCCAGGGCCGTCACATCGGGTACCGGACCGACACCGGTCCGCACCGCCTCGCGACGCGCTGCTTTCGATATCCACGCCGATGGCGACATCCCCGCGCGGGCCGCCGCCTGTTCGGCGAAGGCCCAGGACGCCGCGTCCAGCGAAAGGGTGACCTTACGCGTTGCCATACCATTTATCGTACCGCCGTTTCGGCCGACTGCCAGCGGAAATCCGATCCGGTCGTGGCCGGAAATCTCGGTCCGACCGCTGCGAATCGCTGTACGGTCACAGATATGACGACGTTGAACCACCACCGGGTGGGCGCGGGGGAACCGCTGGTCCTGGTGCACGGCGTAGGCAGCCGCTGGCAGGTGTGGGAGCCGATCATCGGTACTCTCGCCGAATCCTTCGACGTCATCGCCGTCGATCTGCCCGGCTTCGCGGGGTCCGCGCCGATCGAGCACACCACCGTCGACACCCTCACCGAAGCGCTCGCCGACTTCCTGCGCGAACAGGGCATCGAGCGCCCGCACCTGGCGGGCAATTCGATGGGCGGACTCATCAGCCTGAACCTCGGCGCACGCGGCGCGGCCCGCACGGTCACGGCCTTTTCACCGATCGGATTCTGGGACACCCCCGGCCGCGTGTGGTGCCAGCAGTCGCTCGGCAGATCCCGCCAACTCGCCCGGGTGCTGCGCCGGTGGCTGCCCGACGTGCTGGGCACCGCGGCGGGCCGCACCACATTTCTGACGTTGATCTTCGGCAAGCCGTGGGCGCTCGATCCGCAGGTGGCCATCGACACCGCCGCCGACGCGGCCGACGCACCCGGCTTCGAGCCCGCCCTCGCTTCCTTCACCGATGCGAAATTGCACGAAATCGGTGCGCTGGCCGACATACCCGTCACCATCGCCTGGGGCAACCGAGATATCCTGCTGACCTACGCCACCCAGAGCAGGAAGGCACGCACCGTGCTGCCCAATGCCCGCCACGTCACGCTGCACGGCAGCGGCCACACGCCGTTCTTCGACGATCCGGCGGCCTGCGCGCAGGTTCTGCTCGACACCATCACCCCACATCCCTGACCGCTCGCGTCAGCGTTGCCGGATCCGCCTCGCCGAGCAGGATCCGGACCGCATTTCCCCAGCGGTGCCGTAGGATTCGGTTCCGGTCCAGGTCGCCGGTGAGCAGCACGCGCATGGCGAGACCGGTCATGATCTCGATGGTGAATTCGGTAATGGTCGGCACGCGCGGATCGTCCGGGAATTCCTGACGGAAGATGTCGCGAATGCTGTTGTGCATCAGGTCGAACAGTCGATACTCCAGCGGCAGGAAGGCCGCGAGCAGTTCCGGATCGGTACGCGCGGCGACCCACATCTCCAGCGCCGCCCAGAATGACGGCCCGGTGAACATGCGCATGGTCAGCTCGACCGCCGTTTCGAGGCGATCGGCGTCGGCCGTGATCGCCTCGAATTCCCTTGTCAGCTGGGCGAATCGACGCTCGGCCAGATGCTCTACGGCACCGGCCAGCAGGTCAGCCTTGGTCGGGAAGTGGTGTTGCAATGTGCCGCGCGGCACTCCGGCCCGATTCTGCACCTCGAGCGTGGTGGTACCCGCGTAGCCGACCTCGACCAGACTCTCCACCGCGGCGTCCAGGAGCCGCGTGCGCATGCGCGAGCGCCGCTGCGCCTGCGTCTCCCGGACGCGTTCGGGCATCGGATCAGCGTCCCTGCCATTTGGGTTCGCGCTTCTGCGCGAAGGCAAGCGCACCCTCGGCGGCATCCTTGGAGAACAGCGCGGGCAGCGCGATTTCGCCCTGCTTGGCGAACCCCTCCGCGACGGTCCAATCCGGCGATTCGTCGATGATCCGCTTACTCGCCGCCACCGAAAGCGGTGCGGCCGCGACGATTTCAGCCGCCAGGGCCAAAGCGCCGTCGAGTGCCGCACCGGGTTCGGTGAGCCGGTTGACCAGTCCGAGCTGGTAGAGGCGTTCGGCATCGATGCGGCCACCGGTGAGGGCCAGCTCCGCGGCCATGGGACGCGGCAGCCGCTGGGTCAGCCGCAGTACGCCGCCGCCCGCGGCGACCAGACCACGCTTGACCTCCGGAATACCGAACTGGGAATTGTTCGCGGCGACAATGAGATCACCGGCGAGCGCGAGTTCGAAACCACCGGCCAGCGCGAAACCCTCGACCGCCGAAATCATCGGCTTGGCAGGCGGTTTCGCGGCGATGCCCAGCGGACCGCGCTTGGGGGTTATCGGCATCTCCCCCTTCGACGCCGCGACGAGATCCATTCCGGCACTGAAGGTTCCGCCCGCACCGGTGAGCACGAGCACGCGCGCGGCATCGTCGGCCTCGAACTCGTCGACCGCCGCCTCGATGGCCTGCGCGGTGGCCAAGTTGATGGCATTGCGGGCCTCCGGACGATTGACGGTCAACAGCGTTATCGCATCGCGCTTTTCGACCAGCACCAGCTCAGGCCCACCCGTCTCCCTGCCATCACCCCGCATGGAGTCGCTGTGCGACGCTGCATTCATTGGACAGTCCTCTCGGTAAGCAACGTGAGCTTGTCGGCGGCGATCACATCGGCTTCCGCGCCGATCGGGTCGTCGTCGGTGAACGCCGCGACGGTTTCCGAATCGGACGCCCGAACCAGTATGCGGGCACCGGCCGGAGTCAATGCGGAGATCACCACGGCCTCGGGTTCGTCGGCGTGTTCGGGCGCGGGGCCCTTGCGGTAGGCGACGGTGTAGGCCTCGACGGTGGCCGATCCGGTGTAGCCGAGCGCCGTATCACGCCGTGCCACAGGCACTTCCGGTTCGTCGGCATGGAAGAGTCGCGCGGGCGGGCGAGCGGAGTAGACGCCGATGGCGTGCTTGGTGATGTACCAGCCGAGTGCGCTCGCCAGGCCGTAGGCCGATGGATCATCGCGCAGCCGACCGGCCAGCGTCGCGATCGAATGGGTCGCATAGTTGTTGCCGGGGCCGCCCGCGAAGGTGAGTCCGCCGGTGACCGACAGCGGCCGTGCCGGATCGTCGATCGGCAGCCCCAGCGCCTCGGCCGCGACCTGCACCGCTACCGGGAAGCACGAGTACAGGTCGATATGCGCGACATCGTCGATGCCGATACCCGCACCCGACAATGCGGCCCGCCCCGCCGCGGCAATGGCCGGTGAACTCGACATATCCGCACGTTCGCAGACGTACCACTCCTCGGCGGCGCTGGCCCCACCGTGCGGAAACACCCAGCGGTCCCTCGGCACGCCCGCAGCATCGGCCGCCGCCGCACTGCACAGGATCAGCCCCGCACCCTGATCCACGGACAGATTCGCGACGAGCAATTTCGGATACGGCGAGGAAACCATGCGATTCGCGCGCGACGGCGTCACCAGATCCTCGATCGACTGCTCGGCGGGCTGCCACGCATACGGATTCCGGGCGGCCACCGCCGAGAGCCGCGACCACAGTCCCCCGATGCGTTCGCGCTGCGCTGCCTCGCTCAGGCCGAGCCGTCCGCGCAGCGCGGTCTCCATCAGCGCATAGAAATAGATCGGCCCCCACAGTCCCGCCGCGGTCTCCATCTCGGTATTGGGTCCGCGTTCGGTGCCGATCAGCTCCGTCGGCCGAACCTCCTCGCCCTGCTCGGGCCAGTCGAGAGCGGCGCCGGTCCGAGTGGCCGCATTCCAGGATGCGACCGATTCGGCCCCGGTGATCAGCGCGACCTCGCACCGTCCGTCTGCGATGGCCTGCGCGACGGTATTGACCAGGCGCTGCGGCGCGTCACCGCCGAATCGCGCGGATTGCAGCGTGCGCTTCGGTGCGGCGCCGAGTTCCACCGCGACCAACGCACCGAGATCCGGATACGGCCTGCTGACCGGGGCCGCCGCCGCGATCAGATCAGCCGTGCGCAATAGCCGATCCCCGGTGCCGCTGTCCGCGCCCGCGCGGCGCAGCGATTCGGCGGCGAGTTCGACCGGTCCGGGCAGGCCGGGCTCGCCGCTGCGGTGCACGACCTGTCCGACGCCGACGAGTACCGGCGTGCGCGGGTCCAATCCGGGTGGCAGCATGGTTCCTCCACTCTTTACCGTCAATGTTGACGGTAACTTGCGTTCGATTAGAACAAAACCGCATGCAAGCAAGCAATGGCCCGCTAACTGACTCACGGGTAAGATTCGGGAATGGCCTCGAATATCGCGCTGCGGTTCGTCGACGACCGCGCCTACGTCACGCTGGACCGGCCGGATAAACACAATGGCCTGACCATCGAGATGCTGCGCGATCTTGTCACGACCGCGCACACCGTCGCAGACCACAAGGAAGTCCGCGCGGTCATCCTGTCCGGCAACGGTCCGAGTTTCAGCAGCGGCCTCGATATCGCGGGAACGAGCCGCGATCCGCTGGCCGTCGTCCGCGGCTTCATCCCGCTGCCCTGGCGCGGCACCAATACCTTCCAGGAAGCCTGCTGGGCCTGGCGTCGGCTCTCGGTGCCGGTGATCGCCGCGGTACACGGCCACTGCTACGGCGGTGGGTTGCAGATCGCGCTGGCCGCCGACGTCCGCTTCGCCAGCGCCGACGCGGAATTCTCGGTGATGGAGGCCAAGTACGGTCTGGTCCCGGATATGACCGGCGCGGCGACGCTGTCCCGGCTGATCGGTGTCGACAAGGCACTGCTGCTGACCATGACCGCCGATACCGTGGACGCCGCGTACGCCGAGCGGATCGGCCTGGTCACCGAGGTGACCGCGGACCCGGTCGCGGCGGCGGAAAAGCTCGCCGATCGAATCGCCATCCGCTCCCCGCACGCCGTCGCAGGGGCAAAACAACTATTCGATCGCTCCTGGCACGCCTCGGCTCGCCGCACCTTCGCCGTCGAGCGAGCCACCCAGCTGCCATTGATCCTGCGGCAGGCCATTTCTCGTCGTCGCTGATCACAATTCAGGTAGCACCGCGCTTACAACTGTCCAGACGAATCACGCAAGCCACCAATTTCCCCGGTTTCGCTGTTAGCATCTTGAACGATTTGCCAGCCAGCCGAATGTGACACGACACACGAGGTGGGGGGCGTGCGTATCGTGCCACTTCGGCCAGAACCGGAGGGCCTTGAGACTTGAACAAGACCGCGTCCGCCTTGCTCTCGGCACTGGCAGGAGCTTCGGCCTTGCTCCTCGTTGCGACTACCCCAGCCTCGGCAAACCCCAATGCGATCAATCCGATCCCGGTGCTGAACGGCACCAGCGGACTCCCCAGTCTGGTCGGCCGAAGCAGGGCGATATTCCAGGTGACCGGCATGGCCAGCCCGAATAACACCCAGGCCTATAACGTGCTCGGCACCGATCTGGGCATCATGTGGGACAACGGCGACGGCGAGATGCTGACCGCATTCGGCGATACCGCCGGACTCGGCCTGCCGAATCTCCTCGCGGGCAGCACCTGGGCGTGGCGCAGCAATATTCTGGTGCGCAGCCACACCCACGATCCGTCCAATGGCATCTACTTCGACAGCGTCGTGCGCGATATCTTCGGCCAGGCGCGCGATCTGATTCCGAGCCCGAAGATTCCATTCATCGAGATCAGCCGGATCCCCACCGCGGGCATTTCGGTCGGCGGCGTTCAGTACATGAGCCTGATGTCGGTGCAGACCTGGGACGATATCGGCCGGTGGACCACGAATTTCTCCGGACTGGCGGTATCCGGCGATAACGGTGAGACCTGGGCCGAACTACCCGAGACCAGACGCCCGAATGAAGGCGGTAACGCCAACTTCCAGATGAACGCGTTCGTCAAGAACGGCGGGTACGTCTACGAGTACGGCACCCAGTCCGGGCGCAACCGGGCGGCGTATGTCGGGCGGGTCCGCGAAGGCGATATCAAGAATCTGGGCGAGTACGAGTACTGGGACGGCGAGCACTGGAGCAAGAAGGGCGATGTCGATGCCGCGGCGCCGATCATGTGGGGCGTCGGCGAGATGTCGGTGATGTACAACGAGTACCTCGGCCAGTTCATCTCACTCACCACCGATCCGTTCAACTCGGTGGTCATGCGACGGGCCGCCTCGCCCGCGGGTCCGTGGAGCGATCCCGAGGTGCTGATCGACACCCGCGAACTGCCGTCCGCATACGCTCCGTCGATCTTCCCCTACCAAACCGGACGCGACCTGTACTTCGTCACCACGGTTCACAGTCAGTACAACGTCTTACTGATGCATACCACCCTCTAGCCCCTCCGCAACGGCACATGGCCGTGGCCGTGTGACGTTGCTCGTGTCCGACTTGACCTCAATGGCACTTCAGGTATGAAGCTGGGTCGCGTCGAGTAGTCGAGCTTCGGGAGAGACCATGGGTACCACCCTCACATCCAGTGAATCAGTTACCGGCACTTCGGATTTGCGTGAATGGCTGCGTTCGCATGCGCGGCCGATTTTCGATACGCATTCGAATAGCGTGGGATCGGATATCGCGACATTAACCGAGCGGCTGGGATCTGCGACCGTGGTCGGGCTCGGTGAGTCGACCCGGTTCTCTCGACAGACCTTCGGACTGCGGGAGCGGGTATTCCGGGTGCTCGTCGAGGAATACGGTTTCCGCGCGCTCGCCGTGCAGGACAGTGCACGTTCCGGTGAGCGGCTCGATGCCTATGTACGGAACGGCGCGGGTGATCCCGAATCGGTGCTCGTGGGCGCATGGCGGCCGACCCGCACCGGCGAAATGGCGGCGGCACTGGTGTGGATTCGCGAATTCAATATGGAGCACCCGAACGATCCGGTGCGGATTTTCGGAGTCGAACCGCCGCGTGCCGAACCGTCGGATTACGACGTGGTGCTGGATCATGTCCGCCAACAGGCACCGGGTCGGTTGGCCGCCATAGAATCCCACCTCGCTCCGATCCGGACCGCGCATCAAATAGACGAACATGTGCAGCGTCATCAGGGAGTTCACCCCGGCCGCCCGTTCATCGACGACGCACGTGATGCCTTGGCATTGTTCGAAAAGCTTCCGGTGACACCGGAATTCGAAACCGCACTGCCGCATCTGCGGCTCATCGTCGAATTCCACGAGAAGAGCGTTGCCGGACAGGGCGGTTTCGCGCGCGACGAGCGCCCCGCCGCGGACCGGGTAATCGAATGGCAGCGCGATACCGGCGCGAAGATCGCGTATTGGGACGGCATCGCCCACACCGCAGCCCTTACCCTCGGCGACGGTCCGGCGGAGACCGCCGAATTCCGTGGTACCGGTAGCTATTTGCGCGAGCATTTCGGTGCGCGGTATATCTCGGTCGCCATCGGCTTCCATCACGGGGATCTCGGCATGGCGGCGGCGCCGGAACCGCGGTCGGACCTGGTCGATGCGGCGCTGGGTGAGGTCGCTTTGCCCGCCTTCTACGTCGACTTGCACAGCGACGCACCGCAATCGGTGCAGCAGTGGCTGCACGGACCGGCGAAGCTGCGCACGATCAGCGGTATCTACGATCCGGCCAAGGATGCCACCGCCCACACGAGCGTCCGATCTCTCCTGGATGCTTTCGACGTACTCGTCCATATCCGCGAGACCTCGCCTGTGCACTGGTTGCCCCAAGAGACTTCTTAGAACTCGGGCCGCGATGCCCCGGGCGCACAGACGGGATTCGCGATCGTCGCGGGTGCGCGGCGGTCGCGCGAAGCACAGAGGTCCCGCAGTGCAGCGGGCACGGGGTGTACAGCGAGTCGCGAAGGGCACGGCCGTCGCGGGGCACAGCCGTCGCGAAGTACACAGCCATCGCGAGGCACCCAGCGGTCGCGAAGTACCCAGCGGTCGCGAGGTAGGCGGCGGTCGCGCGGTGCGCGGGGCAAATACACTCGCGCATATGGACGCGACCGATTGGGACACGCGGTATGCGCAGAGTGAACTGGTTTGGGGCGCACCGCCGAACAGCACTGTGGTGGAGCATGTCTACGGGCTGGAGCGGATCGCGCCGCTGGTGCCGGACACTCCCGACGGCGATCCGCCTGGCCTGCCGCGTGCCCTCGATCTCGCCTGCGGTGAAGGGCGCAACGCGCTGTGGTTGGCCACACACGGCTGGCAGGTGCACGCCGTCGACTATTCACAGGTGGGCGTTGATAAGGGCCGCACCATCGCGACCCGACTGTCCCGCTCGGTCCGCAACCGCATCAGTTGGCAATGCGCCGATGTCACCGATCTGGATGCCGCGGGCATCACCGGCCCGTACGAACTCGTACTGATGGTCTTCCTGCACTTGCCCGCCGAACACCGCCGCCCGCTGGTCCGCCGCCTCGCCGATCTACTCGCCCCCGAGGGCACGCTGCTGATCCTCGGTCACGACACCACCAATCTCACCGACGGCTTCGGCGGCCCGCAGGATCCCTCGGTCCTGTTCACCCCCGACGACATCATCGCCGACCTCGGCAACGACCCCGAACGCATCCGAGTCCGACTCGCCGACCGCGTCTACCGCCCCACCGAGGAACGCGACGCCATCGACGCCCTGGTCATCGCCACCAAACCCCCTGTGGATCCGCCCGCCGTCGAACCCGCATCGCCCAGCTAGCCGAGCCTGCCGCCTGCGCCGCGCACGTCCCTGCGCACCACACACGTTTCGGCGCGCCACACACGGCTCTGCGCTTGCACATCTCTGTGCTTTGCACGTTTCGGCACGCCACGCACGTCTCTGCGCTTTGCACGTCTCCACGCGCCACGCACGTCTCTGCCCTTTGCACGTTTCGGCGCCCCACACGTTTCTGCGCTTCGCACATTTCAGCACGCCACACACGGCCCTGCGCTTCGCACGTCTCCACGCGCCACGCACGTCTCTGCGCCACGCACGTCTCTGCGCTTCACACATCTCTGCGCTTCACACATCTCTGCGCTTCACACATCTCTGCGCTTTGCACGTTTCGGTGCCCCAACGGCTCTTCGTTTCGCACATTTCAGCACGCCACACACGGGGCTCTGCGCTTCGCACATCTCCACGCCCCACACACGTCTCTACGCTTCACACGTTTCGGCGCCCCACCTATGATTCGGCCGAATATTTCATTCGCGGCGCGCAAAATGCAGGCGCGGAACCCGAGGCGTCCAGCACCGCACGCGAGCAGTCAGCGCCCCGTCGCACCCGGCAACACACACGGCCGCCGCCCAGACCGTGCGCTACTGCGACCGGCGCCGCAACCACGGCGCGACCGTGTCGGCAACGATGTCGGCGCACTACACATGATTCGGCCGAATATTTCATTCGCGGCGCGCAAATCTCAGACGTCCAGCACCCGCACGCGAGCAATCGGAGCTGTCAGCGGCCCGTGGCTCCCGGCCACACACAGGCGACCCTGCGCTACTGCGACCAGCGCCGCAACCACGGCGCGACCGTGTCGGCAATGATGTCGAATCCCGACCGGAACGAATGCGGCTGACCAGGAATTACGCGCACTTCGGCGGCATCGGCGGGGTCGGGGATGCCGAATGGGTCGTTCGCGCCGTTGATCACGACGACTTCGATATCGCCCGGAGCCAGCAGTTCCTCGCGACGCGTCTTCTCCGGCTTGCCCGGCGGATGCAGCGGGAAGGACAGCGCGAGCACGCCGCGCGCGTCGGCGGCGATGGCGGTGCGGCAGGCCACCCTGGCCCCATTGCTGCGCCCACCTTGGATCAGCGGGACCTTCTTCACTCGCTTGCGCAGGTCGGTCACGATCTCGAGCCACGCCTCGTCCTGCTTCACCGCGGAACCGGGGGCGCGTCGTCCCGCGACCCGGTACGGCTGCACCACTCGCGCCACCGCGCCGCCCAGCTCGTAGGCGCGGTCGCGCACGGCGAGCAGGTCTTTCGCATCGACACCGCCGCCGGATCCGTGCGTGAGCAGCAGTAGGAACGCCGCCTTGCGCGGCTTGTCGAGCTCGATCTCCGCGGGCCCGGCGCTCGTCTCGATTCGCACATTTCCAAGGTAGTCCCCAGCTATCCGAAGACGCCCAGCCACCCGCAGCGCGTCGGCCGCAGGGTAATGCACCGGCAAACCCGGCTCGAACGTCTACTACGCGAGCCGTAGACAAACGGCAACGCCTTCGAGTGTTTTCCGCGTCACATTGCCCGCTCGAGTCTTTGCGACCCCATTACCGACCGGTAATATGGGACATAAGTTACCCGCGAGTAGCATGCGGAGAAACCGGCACGGCTACCCGGTGGACGGACAACGGGCGGGAACGGCAACCAACCGACCGCACCAACTCAACGGAGAGTGAGTAACAGAAATGGGCCACTACAAGAGCAACGTCCGCGACCTGGAGTTCAACCTCTTCGAGGTACTCGGCCTCGGCGCCATCCTCGACAGCGACGCCTACGGCGACCTCGACACCGAGACCGTCAAGGAGATGCTCAACGAGGTGCGTCGCCTGGCCGAGGGTCCGCTGGCCGATTCGTTCGTCGACGGTGACCGCAACCCGCCGACCTTCGATCCCGAGACCCACACGGTCACTCTCCCCGAATCGTTCAAGAAGTCCTACCGCGCGCTGGAAGACGCGGGCTGGGCCAAGGTCGCCGTCCGCGAGGAGCTGGGTGGCCTCGGCGCCCCGAGCGCCGTCTCCTGGGCGCTCGGCGAAATGATCCTCGGCGCCAACCCGCCCGCGCAGATGTACGCCGCCGGTGCGGGTTTCGCGCAGGTGTTCTACAACAACGGCACCGATGAGCAGAAGAAGTGGGCGCAGATCATCGCCGATCGCAACTGGGGCGCCACCATGGTGCTGACCGAGCCGGATGCCGGTTCGGATGTCGGCGCGGGCCGCACGAAGGCGATCCAGCAGGAGGACGGCTCCTGGCACATCGAGGGCGTCAAACGCTTCATCACCTCGGGTGACTCCGACGACCTGTTCGAGAACATCATGCACCTGGTGCTGGCCCGCCCCGAGGGTGCCGGTCCGGGCACCAAGGGTCTGTCGCTGTTCTACGTGCCGAAGTGGCACTTCGACTTCGACACCCAGACCATGGGCGACCGCAACGGTGTCTTCGTCACCAATGTCGAGCACAAGATGGGCATCAAGGTCTCGGCCACCTGTGAGGTCACCTTCGGCGGCCACGGCGTGCCCGCCAAGGGCTGGCTGGTCGGCGAGGTGCACAACGGCATCGCGCAGATGTTCGACGTCATCGAGAACGCACGCATGATGGTCGGCACCAAGGCCATCGCGACGCTGTCGACCGGTTACCTGAACGCACTGGACTACGCCAAGCAGCGTGTCCAGGGTGCGGACCTGACCCAGATGACCGACAAGGCCGCCCCGCGCGTCACCATCACCCACCACCCGGACGTGCGCCGCAGCCTGGCCCTGCAGAAGGCCTACGCCGAGGGTCTGCGCGCCATCTACCTCTACACCGCCGCACACCAGGATGCGGATATCGCCGAGCTGGTCTCCGGCGCCGATAAGGATATGGCCTTCCGCGTCAACGATCTGCTGCTGCCGATCGTCAAGGGTGTCGGTTCCGAGCGGGCCTACCAGTACCTGACCGAATCGCTGCAGACCTTCGGTGGCTCCGGCTTCCTGCAGGACTACCCGATCGAGCAGTACATCCGCGACGCGAAGATCGACTCGCTCTACGAGGGCACCACCGCCATCCAGGCGCAGGACTTCTTCTTCCGCAAGATCGCCCGTGACCGCGGCGTCGCGCTGGCCCACGTGGCCGGCCAGGTGCAGAAGTTCATCGAGTCCGAGGCGGGCAACGGCCGGCTGAAGGCCGAGCGCAAGCTGCTCGCCACCGCGCTCGAGGATGTGCAGGCCATGGCCGCCACCCTGACCGGGCACCTGATGGGCGCCCAGGAGCAGCCGAGCGAGCTGTACAAGGTCGGTCTGGGTTCGGTGCGCTTCCTGCTCTCGGTCGGTGACCTGCTCATCGGCTGGCAGCTGCTGCGTCAGGCCGACATCGCCATCAAGGCCCTCGACAATGGCGCGACCGGCGCCGATGAGGCGTTCTACCAGGGCAAGGTCGGCGTCGCGCAGTTCTTCGCGCGCAATGTGCTGCCGGAGCTGACCGCGACCCGCGCCATCCTGTCGAACCTCGACAACGACATCATGGAGCTGGACGAAGCGGCGTTCTGATCCAATAGATTTCGCACACAGCGGCCCCGGAGTCTCCGGGGCCGCTGTTGTTATTTGATGCGGTGCACCATCTCTCGGGCGGGCTCGGCGAGTTCGATCGCCGGTTGCTCCGGATCTTCCGCCAGCACAACGGTATTGCCGCCCAGCCGTTTCGCCTGATACATCGCGTTGTCGGCACACCGCAGCAACCATCGCGGCCGTCCCCCGTCCGTGCCGCCGTCGCACACCGCGACACCGACACTGGCCGTGACGGTGACGGATATGCCGGGCGTCTCCGCCACGGCAAGGCGCAATCGCTCGCCCAGACTCAGCGCGGCCGCACGATCCAACTGATCGACCACCGCGAACTCCTCCCCGCCGGTGCGGGCGACCACGGCATCGGGATCGGCCGCGGCGCGCAACCGCGCGGCCGTCGAGACCAGCACCTCGTCACCGATGGTGTGGCCGAAGGTGTCGTTGACCGCCTTGAAGTGGTCGAGGTCGAGGGTGATCACGCACAGTTGGCGCTGGTATCGCGAACGGTGCACGTAATAGTCGAGTCCGCGGCGATTCAGCAGCGTAGTCAGCGGATCCGAGAGCACATCGATGCGCAGCACCCAATAGCAGAACTGCAAGGCGGGCAGCACCACGACGATGGCCGCGACCATGATCAGGACCATCGCACCGGCCAGCGCGAGATCATTGCTCTGCGCATCGGCCACCAGCAATACGGCCAGCGCACCCACCGTGAGCAGCGACCATCCGGCGTGCGCGGCGAGCGCCTTCGGACTGTGGAAGAACGTGATGTAGGCGCCGGTGACCACGAGCAGCATCGCGCTCAATGCGCCGTACACCCGATCTCTGTCCACCAGGCACGATGCCGTGATCGCGACATCCGCCCAGGTCAACAGAGCCAGTGAGGTGATGGCGCGGGGCCACGGGAACAGCCACCAGCGAACCGTCCACACCACTGCCGTAACACCGGCCGCCGCGAAGATAGTGCGGTGCACTGCGCCGCTCGGACCGGCGGGCGACATCCAGATCAAGATGTTGATCACGAGCATGATCGCACCGCCCGCGCCGATGATCGCCTTGATCAGGCGCAGCCCGGAATGAGATTCGAGTGTCCGCACGAACCAGCGATAGTGCGCCGGATCGCGCCACCAACTGCGAAGTATCGCGCGACTGTCACCCATGGAGCCACCGCCTAGCGTTCACGAAATCCTGCTGGATGTACCGAACAGCTTTGCCATTTCGAGCGACCATTAAGCAGCGGTGACAGGCCAGCCCCTGCCGGAACCCCCGTCTCCTGGTGATCTTCAGTGTAGCGATGATCACATGTCGGCCTCCAGCGCGCAGGGACCGGACATAGGTCACGAATCGGGGCACAATGACCGGGCAGACGCGCGCAAGAAGGGATCGTCCGGATGAACCGATCGCTGTCCGCACTCAGCAGAGCCGGTGTACTCGCCGCCGCAATATCGGTCGCGCTGGCCGGACCGGCCGCCGCCGATTCGAACTTCCTGCTTCCGATTCCCGGCATCAACCCCATTCCTGGCATCAACGGACAGCCACGCGGCCTGCCACGCTTACCCGGACCGACCCAGGCGGTCTTCCAGATGACCGGTATGGACAGCCCCAATCGCACCCAGCACGTCAATGTGCTCGGCACCGACCTCGGCGTCATGTGGGACGACGGCAACGGCCGGATGATCACCGCCTTCGGTGACAGCGCGGGCCTCGGCTTCCCGAACCTGCTGGTAGGCAGCGTATTCGCCTGGAGCAGCCAGGTACTTTTCCACAGCTCGACCAAGGATCCGTCGCAGGGGATTTCCTTCGACGGCGCCGTGACCAATCCGCTGCCGAGCCCGAAGATTCCCGGCATCGAGATCAGTCTCATTCCGACAGCGGGCATTTCGGTCGACGGTGTGCAGTACATGAGCCTGATGTCGGTGCGCGAATGGGGTGAGCACGGCAAGTGGTCGACCAACTTCTCCACTCTCGCCGCCTCAGGTGACGGCGGACAGACCTGGACCCCGCTGACCACGACCCGGCGCGCGAATGTGGACGGCCATCAGAACTTTCAGCAGAACGCCTTCCTGAAGGACGGCGGTTACGTCTACCGCTACGGCACCCCGGCGGGTCGGCTGAATCCCGGATTCATCTCGCGGGCAATGGAATCCGATATCGCTGATATCGATCGCTACGAGTACTGGGACGGCAAGGAGTGGAAGCCCGAGGCCAAGGACGCCACACCGATCGTCGGGGATGTCAGCGAACTGTCGGTCATGTGGAACGAGCATCTCGGCAAATTCATCATGCTCACCACGGACTCCCGGAATGCGGTGGTGTTGCGCACCGCATCGGCGCCGGAGGGGCCGTGGAGCGAGCCGGAGGTGCTCGTCGACGGCCCCGCGCTGCCGAGCGCCTACGCGCCGATGATCTTCCCGTATCAGACCGGCAGTGACCTGTACTTCTTACTGTCGGTGTGGAACCAGTACAACGTGCTGTTGATGCGAACCCCGCTGTAGGAGTCGACTACTCGCATTTCACGACAGGTACCGGGTCGTACTTCACCGTCCGCGTGCTGCGCGAGATTTCGCGACCGGTTTTGCGGTCGGTGATGACTCGCGTATCAGAGATGGTGAAGCCCGGTGCGCCTTCGGTGGCGATGCAGTCCTTGCCCTTGGGAAGTTTGATCTCGGTGGGCTCGGTGGGCTTGGTCTTCTCACCGGTGGTGGATTCGACATTGACGGTCTTGGTGCCCCAGAGGCGGACCGTGACCTCGGAGTCGGTGGTCGATGTTTCGATGTAGACACCGGATTGGCTGTTATTGCGGAATTTGAGGTCGATGGCGCCATCGAAGACGGTGGCCTCGCGGGCCGCCGGATAGCGGGAAATGTAGTAGCTGTGCTCGGTGTGACCGGCATCTTCCATGCCCGCGAAATAGGCGGCGTTGTAGAGAGTGGTCGCGAATTGGCTGATGCCGCCGCCGACGGCGGTGCTGGGACGACCGTGATCGATGATGCCGGATTCGACGTATCCCTCCGCCGTCCCACGGGGACCGGTGAAGTCATTGAGCGAGAAGGTTTCTCCCGGCTTGACGATGGCGCCGTTCACCTTCTTGGCGACCACCCGGATATTCACACCGGACGGCCCGCTGAAGCCGCTCGTGGTGAATTGGCCCATCACCTCGGTGACGCCGAGTGCGTTGGCGGCCTCGGTGGTGAGCTTGGGATCCACCTTCTCGTAGACGGCCTGCGCGGTGCGCTCCTGCGGGGCGACGACGAGATTCGGCAACTGCTCGAACGTCTTCGCCCAACTGATCTTGTCACCGACCACGGCCGGAACCACCGTCGCGGCCGACCCGGTCACCGCGAAGGTCGCGTCCTTGGCCTCGACCTCGGACGGCGCGAGTTGCGGACCCAGCACCCCGAGTGCGACATCCTGTTTGAAGGACGCGGCGAGACCGCCCTGCCCATCGGGGGCGAAGGACAGTATGGACGCGATCTGCTCCGGCTCCAGCTTGCCCGCCGCATTGTTCTTGCCCGCGAACACAATCGGCGCACTCACCGCCGGTTCGGCAATGGTGTGCAAAGCCTGTTCGACCGCCTCCGCGCGCACGGCGATCGGCGCGGCCGTCTCCGGAAGATCCAGCAGCGCACCGAGATACCAGTTTTCGATGAGCGCGGCGCGCGCGGCCGGAACATCGAGGATGCGGCCGGGTACCGGCGGCACGGCGACCGGGCGCGCGCCGTCGAAGGCGATGGTGCCCTCGACCGTCGCGCGGTCGTGCACGCGCAGGGCGGTGAGCTGGGCATCGAGTGCGTTGTCGTCGACGGTGCTCGCGACCGGCACCGTGTGCGTGACGAACAACGAAGTCAGTCTGGTGATCGGATTGAGCGGCTGGCCGCCGACGCGGGCCCAGGTGGCATCCCAATCCACTCCCAGGCCAGCGGTTTTGGGGGTGAGCCTGGTCTGCACGTCGCCGATCTGCAGCGGCAGTTCCTGGTCGACGCGCGGATCCACCGCGGTGCGCAACCGAGCCTGTGCGGCCGCGGTGTCTTCGCCCCCGATATCGATACCGGCCACGACGACGCCGCGCGGTACGTGACCGGACGAAAGGACAAGGTCCGCAACGTAAGCCAGACCGCAAACCGCTATCAGTGCGCCCACGCCGATGCCGATGCGTTTCGCGATGGGCGATCTCAGCCTGCTCGGTCTGGACGGCTGTTCGGGTGCGCGACCCCGCTGCCCGCCGGTGGGCGCGGCCGCTTTGGGTCGCCGAGTCGCCCGCAGCGGCGCGGTCGGCATGGAATCCCCAGCCCACTCCGGTGACTGATGTCCCGACGGCGGCGGCTGCTGAGCCGTCGTCTCGGACGACCTCGGTTGCTGCTGCACCGATCGAGGCCGGGGCGGCTGCGGCGTCGTATCCGCGCCCGGAGCCTGCTGCGAAACGCGCGGCGGTGGTGGCTGCTGCGGTGTCGAGGATCGAGCCGAGTCGAGGAGCTGTCGTAGTCCGACCTGGCCGCCTTCATGTGGACCGTGCCGCCCGGTACTCGATTCGCTCGTCACGAACCGTCCTCCCGCTCGATTGTTAGGAACTCGCACGGTGCGAGCCCCGCCAACGATAGTGGTCTGCACCGACATCGTCAGCACAGCGCGGTCCATCAGCAAATCCCGTGCAACGGACCACGCCACACATGGAAGGGCCCCGCGTAGTTGCCGGGTCGGGGGTCTGGCAACTACGCGGAGCCAATCCGTTTATCTGGTCCGCCGCACCGCGCGTTACACATCCGCGGGACAATCGAGCTGAACTTCCTACCACCAGGGCCCACACGCGACGAGGGAGATGGCTGGAATGCAGCTGGGAATGATCGGCCTGGGCCGGATGGGCGGCAATATCGTGCGCCGGATCGTCAAGGACGGGCATACCGCCGTCGGCTACGAACGCAGACCCAAGATGATCGACACGCTCGCCGCGGAGCTGGGCAGCGACGGTTTCCAGGGCTCCACCGATCTGAAGGACTTCGTATCCCGGCTGGAGACCCCGCGGGTGGTCTGGGTGATGATCCCGGCCGCGGTGACCGGTCAGGTGATCGACCAAGTCGCCGAGCTGCTCGAGCCCGGCGACATCATCATCGACGGCGGCAACAGCCGATACCACGACGACATCGCACGCGCCGCGGCGCTGAAGCCCAAGGGCATCCACTATGTGGACATAGGCACCTCGGGCGGCGTCTTCGGACTGGACCGGGGCTTCTGTCTGATGATCGGCGGCGAGGCCCAGCCGGTGGCGCATCTGGATCCGCTGCTGAAGTCCATCGCTCCGGGGGTCGAGGCGGCCGAACGGACGCTGGGCCGCACGGGTGAGCCGTCACCCGCTGAACAGGGCTATCTGCACTGCGGACCGGCCGGAGCAGGACATTTCGTGAAGATGGTGCACAACGGCATCGAATACGGCGCCATGGCCGCCTACGCCGAGGGCCTGAACATCCTGCACAAGGCAAATATCGGCGCGACCCACGATGCCGCGCCATCTGCCGAGGAGACCCCGCTCGAACATCCCGAGTGGTACCGATACGACATCGACGTGCCCGAGGTGACCGAGGTGTGGCGGCGCGGTTCGGTGGTCGCCTCGTGGTTGCTGGACCTCACCGCGAGCGAGCTCTACGCCGATCCGACCCTGGAATCCTTCGATGGCCGGGTATCGGACTCCGGCGAGGGCCGCTGGACCCTCGACGCCGCGATCGATACCGGCGTCCCCGCACCGGTGCTCGCGGCGGCGCTGTTCGCGCGATTCTCCTCGCGTGGCGAGGCACTGTACGCGGACAAGATGCTCTCGGCCATGCG
The DNA here is from genome assembly GCF_001613225.1 of Nocardia pseudovaccinii NBRC 100343. Taxonomy (GTDB): domain Bacteria; phylum Actinomycetota; class Actinomycetes; order Mycobacteriales; family Mycobacteriaceae; genus Nocardia; species Nocardia pseudovaccinii. The sequence continues at coordinate 4,521 of NZ_BDBY01000336.1, read as the reverse complement.
CAAGGCCTTCGGCGGTCACATCGAGCTGCCCCCGAAGTAGGACTATCCGAACCCATCGTCTCAGACAGAAATTGTCGGACAAGGTTGTCCACGGCCGACGCAATATCGCACTGACGCCGACTCGTTCGCCTGCTCGATTTTCTCGCGCCGCTGGTACCGCCCAAGGCCGCGATCAAGATCGGCATGAGCGAATGGCTGTGGCGCACCGGACTTTCCGCCCACGGAAATTCGGTGCGCTGACGCCGCGGGCGGGAAGTCGTTACGGTGGAGTTATGGAGTTCGCGACGTCTTCCTTCTCCGAGAACCTGCGCCGATACGCCCCGGAACTACTGCCCGGCAGCGATTTCGGCAATGCCACGGTGCACGGACAGGACATCGCGCCGCACGGCACCACGATCGTGGCCGTCGCCTACCGCGGCGGCGTGCTGCTCGCCGGCGACCGGCGCGGCACCATGGGTAATCTGCTGGCCAGCCGGGATATGGAGAAGGTGTACATCACCGACACCTACTCGGCGGCGGGTTTCGCGGGCACCGTCGGCATGGCCATCGAGATGATCCGATTGTTCGCGGTCGAGCTCGAACACTACGAGAAGATCGAGGGTGTCGGGCTGACCTTCGAGGGCAAGGCGAACAAGCTGTCGAAGATGGTGCGCGACAATTTGCCTGCCGCACTACAGGATATGGCGGTGGTCCCGGTACTGATCGGCTACGACCTGAGCGCCACCGACCCGGAGAAGGTCGGGCGGATCTTCTCCTACGATGTCGTCGGCGGTCGCAGTGAGGAGCGCTTCGGTTATACCGCGGTCGGTTCCGGTTCGCTGTTCGCGAAGTCCTCGCTGAAGAAGACCTACAGCCGCGGCATCGATGAGGATCGGGCGCTGCGGATCACCGTCGAATCGCTCTTCGATGCCGCGGAGGACGACACCGCCACCGGCGGTCCGGATCTCACCCGTGGCATCTATCCGACCGTGGTCGTCATCAATGCCGAAGGCGCCGTGGAGGTTCCGGCGCAACGGCTCGCCGAGATCACCCACGGACTAGTCGAGGATCGCGCCGCACTGGCCCGCGAATGAGTCCTCAGGGGGACTCGCCGTAGAGCGCGCGGAAGTCCTCGAGTGTGCCCGTGTAGTACTCCAGATCGTCGGCGAGCTTGGCACGCGTGATCTGCTCGGGCTGGTCGCGCCGTAGCTGTTCGCCCAGTTCGGACCAGAATGCCGCGGCCGGGAGGCGGTCGGCACCCTCGGGCAGGAATTTGATCGCCTCGCCGAGCGCCTCGGCGGCGAACTGCCAGTTCAGTTCGACGGTATCGCGGTCCTGTCCGGGTCTGCCCTGGTAGGTCAGATCCGCGTCGAGCGCACGGCGGGCGTAGGTGCCCGCGATCATGATCCACTGCCCGGCGTCGACCAGCGGCGAGACGCCGAGACCGAACCACACTCCGAGGTTGCGGCACGCCGCCTCGGAGTCGTAGGGCACCTCGACGTCACCGAGCATCGAGCGCACCGTCCACGCGTGCTCACCTTCGGTCAGCGAAGTCTGCGGCGGGCTCGCATCCCCATCGGCCGCGGCGAGCAGGCTCAGGTAGGTCTGCGCCTCGGCCAGGGTCCTCGCGGTCGGCATCCATCGCTCCTGTACCCGGTAGCGGTTTCGGACAAAGGTTCCGAACGGAACCTACCCGGTCAGACCTGCGGATACCGGAGTTCGCGAATTTTACCGTGAAATCCGTTGGTGTCGAACAGAACTCGCAAGTGCGGCGACAGACGAGAGGCGGCATCGGCTGGGCCGATGCCGCCGCCTGTCGACTGGTCAGCGCTCCAGGATCGCGACGACGCCCTGTCCGCCCGCGGCGCAGATGGAGATCAGCGCGCGGCCGGATCCCTTCTCCGCCAGCATCTTCGCGGTGGAGGCGACGATGCGCCCGCCGGTCGCTGCGAACGGGTGCCCCGCGGCGAGCGAGGAACCGTTGACGTTGAGCTTGCTGCGATCGATCGAACCGAGCGCGCCGTCCAAACCAAGCCGCTCCTTGCAGTACTGATCCGACTCCCACGCCTGCAGCGTGGCCAGCACCACCGAGGCGAAGGCCTCGTGGATCTCGTAGTAGTCGAAGTCCTGCAGGGTCAGGCCATTTCGGGCCAGCAGGCGCGGCACCGCGTAGGTCGGCGCCATCAGCAGGCCGTCGGGGCCGTGGATGTAATCGACCGCGGCGACCTCGGAGTCGACCAGATGCGCCAGCACCGGCAGGTTGCGCTCGGTGGCCCATTCGTCGCTGGACAGCAGCACCGCGGAGGCGCCATCGGTGAGCGGGGTGGAGTTACCGGCGGTCATGGTGGCATCGCCGAGTTTGTTGCCGAACACCGGCTTCAGGGTGGCCAACTTCTCGACGGTCGAACCCGGACGCAGATTGTCGTCGCGGGTCAGGCCGAGGAACGGGGTGATCAGATCGTCGAAGAAGCCGCGGTCGTAGGCGGCGGCCATATTCCTGTGCGACAGGTAGGCCAGTTCGTCCTGGGCCTCGCGCGCGATACCGAATTCCTTGGCGGTAATGGCGGCATGCTCACCCATGGACAGACCGGTACGCGGTTCGGCATTGCGCGGGATCTCTATGCCGAGCATGGCGGGGCGCAGCTGCCCGACCAGCTTGAGGCGGTCCTTATTGCTCTTGGCACGGTTGGCGTCGAGCATCCACTCGCGCATGGACTCGCTGACCCCGATCGGGGCATCGGAGGTGGTGTCGGTGCCACCGCCGACACCGGCGGCGATGCGACCGGCGGCGATCGCGTCACCGACGGTCACGATCGCCTGCAGGCCGGTGCCGCAGGCCAATTGGAGGTCGTGAGCCGGGGTGTAGGGGCTGAGCTTGCTGCCGAGCACGCTCTCGCGGACCATGCCGTGCTCGCCGACCCGCTTGAGCACCGCGCCGCCGACGACCATGCCGAGGCGTTCACCCTGCAGGCCGAACCGGCTCACCAGACCGTCCAGCGCGGCGGTGAACATGTCCTGGTTGGAGGCGTGGGCATAGGCCTTATCGGAGCGGGCGAACGGAATCCGGTTGCCGCCCACGATCGCAACCGGGCGTGGGCCCTTCTTTGCCGTGCTCTTCGCTGAACGGGCTTTGGTTGTCACTCGAGTCTCCAAGGTCTCGTCGGGTGCCCGGTGGGCCGTTCGACACGGACGTGTCCGCGCAGATCGGCGCCCCGTCGCGGTTGGTTTACTTTAAACTTACTCTGGAGTAAGTTTGTTGTCGACACCGTACCCCGCAAGTCTGCGTAAATTCGCGCCGGGGCATGCAGACCATTCGGCAACGCAGCCACCGGCGCGCCGAAACCACGACACACGAGAAAAGGGAGAAACAGTGGCAGCCAGCAAGAGCAAGGGTGCTCCCAACCTCTACGGATCGTTCGTACACTCCGCTCCCGGCCAATTCCTGGCGAGCAAGTTGGGCCTGCCGCAGCCGCAGAACTTGCGCCGCTACCAGGCCGGTGAGCCGCCGCTGCCCGGTCCGGTGCTGCTCGGCGGCAAGGGCCGCGTCGCCGAACCGGTGCGGACGCTGCTCTCGGACTACACCTTCGCCGACGCGCCCGCCTCGGGTCAGAAGTACGGCGCGCTGGTCTTCGACGCGACCGGCATCGGCACGGTGGAGGATCTCTCGCAGCTGTTCGAATTCTTCCAGCCCGCCATGCGCAGCGTCGCGGCGTCGGGGCGCATCGTCGTCATCGGCACCACCCCCGAGCTGACCGCGGGCGTGGACGAGCAGATCGCCCAGCGCGCGCTGGAGGGCTTCACCCGCAGCGTCGCCAAGGAGCTGCTGCGCGGTGCCACCGCCCAGCTGGTCTACCTGCACCCGGAGGCATCCGCCACCGCGTCCGGCCTGGAATCCACACTGCGCTTCCTGCTTTCGGCCAAGTCGGCCTTCGTCGACGGTCAGGTCATCCGGGTCGGCTCGGCCGATTCGGTGGCCCCGGCCGCCTGGGACAAGCCGCTCGACGGCAAGGTCGCCGTGGTCACCGGCGCCGCGCGCGGCATCGGCGCGACCATCGCCGAGGTTTTCGCCCGTGACGGCGCGACCGTGATCGTCGCCGATATCCCGGCCGCCGGTGAGGCCCTCTCGGCCACCGCCAACAAGGTCGGCGGCACCGCGCTCGCACTCGATGTCACCGCACCCGATGCCGCCGAGAAGCTGGCCGAATTCGCCACTGAACGTTTCGGCGGCATCGATATCGTCGTGCACAACGCCGGTATCACCCGCGACAAGCTGCTCGCCAATATGGACGAGGGCCGCTGGAAGTCGGTCATCAACGTGAATCTCGCCGCGCCGCACCGCATTACCGAGGGCCTGGTGGCGCGTGGCGCACTGAAGGAGGGCGGTCGGGTGATCGACGTGTCCTCCATCGCGGGCATCGCCGGTAACCGCGGTCAGACCAACTACGGCGCGTCCAAGGCCGGTGTCATCGGCATGGTCAACGCCGAGGCGCCCAAGCTGGCCGAGAAGGGCATCACCATCAACGCGGTCGCGCCCGGTTTCAT
>NZ_BDBY01000335.1 GCF_001613225.1 Nocardia pseudovaccinii NBRC 100343 | reverse complement strand
AGCGGCAATGTGGTTCGGGTCTGCGGTCAGAGCCTGATCGGAGCATGATGACCGAGACGATCACGCTCACCGAACCTCCCAAGAACAGCGGCCTTTTCGTCAAGGCCGCGCTCGGTGCGGTGCCGGTGCCGCTGGTCTCGGGGCGCAAAGCGACACTGCCCGACCGCGTCGTCCGGCTGGAGGGCCTGCGCGTGGATCCGGATCACCTGGCCGCGTACTGCCGGGCGACCGGACTGCGGTTCGGCGACTCGCTGCCGCTGACCTACCCGTTCATCCTCAGCTTCCCGCTGGCGATGCAACTGGTTGTGGCACGGGACTTTCCGTTCGTCGCGGTGGGTGCGGTGCACGCGCAGAATCTGATCGAGCGCGGTCGCGAGATCTCGGTGAGCGAACCGCTCGACTTCACCACGCACATCGAGAATCTGCGCGAGCACCCGAAGGGGCTGCTGGTGGATGCGATCACCGAGGTGAATGTCGGCCGGGAGCTGGTGTGGCGTCAGGTCACCACGTTCCTGCACCAGCAGCGCACCTCGCTCTCGGGCGAGCCGAAGGGTGAGCCGAAGCCGGAAGAGGTTCCGCCGCCGCCGATGCGCACCGTTCGGGTGGATCAGAAGACGATCACCCGCTACGCGGCCGCCTCCGGTGACCACAACCCGATCCACACTTCGGCATTGGGCGCCAAGGCATTCGGCTTCCCGAAGGCGATCGCGCACGGCATGTGGTCGGCCGCGAACATCCTCTCGAATGTGGAGGGGCGGATTCCCGAAAAGGCTGGCTACGCGGTCAAATTCGGCAAGCCGATCCTGCTGCCGTCCACGGTGAATGTGTACGCCGATCAGGTCGACGGCGGTTGGGACCTGGCGATGCTGAACCCGAAGAAGGGGTATCCGCATCTGACGGCCACCCTGCGCTGACCCGACGGCGAAGCCGCACTCCTGGTTTCGGAGTGCGGCTTCGCCGTTTCTGGGCCGAGTTTCAGCAGTCGCAGCCGCAACCGTCGCAGCAGCAGCCGTCACAGTCGCAGCAGTTGCCACAGCAATTACAGCTGCAATCGCCGCAGTCACAACAATCGCCGCAGTCGCAGTTCTTGATCCAGGCGTCCTTGCGCTTGCCGTCGCAGGGGTTGGTGTGGTCGGCGCAGCAGGCGTAGCCGGTGCAGTAGACGCCGAAGACCAATGCCAGCGCCTCGCCGATCCCGGGCCGACGCGGCGGCTTTTCGAATCCCGTTCCCGGCGGCATCGGGTACTGCATTGCCGCGCTGTGCCGAGATGTGCTGCAGGCGTGGGCGGTTACGCCGAGACCGCGGCCGACTCTGCGCACCAAGGCGTGCAGCGGGTCGAGCAGCATCCAGCGGATGGTCGGGACCTGGTCGAGTTTCGCCTCCGCGACGGCCTTGCGCAGGTGCGAATCCGATTGCCGCAGCAGATCGTATGCCTCGGGCATGGTGGTTCCGGTGGCGGCGAGCGGGTTGAAGCGACCGCGGGTCCGGTCGTCGTCGAAGTCTGCGACGGCATCGGCGAGATGCGCTATCCGTCCGAAATTCCGGCCCGCCACACGCAAAGCGGCGACGTTATCGGGGCGGTCGGCCAGCACCGCGGTGTGCGCGAAGAATTCCGCCGCGCAGATCTGTGTCGGTGCGGTCAGCTCGTCGAGAGAGATTGTGCGAGACGCGTTTTCCGACGTACCCGCCGCGGAACCGGTGCGGCGGTTGGCACCCACCGAGGCGAGGGCTTCCAGGTGCGACTGCGAATTGATCGCGGCGACAAGCGGTTCCACATCGAGGCCGATCATGGATGCCTGCGAGCGCGCACGGTCGGCCCAGCGGCTCGACACCTTCGTCATCGGATGCCGAGTGAGGACGGACCCGTCACCATCGTCGACATGATCGCGAATCTTGGCCGATCCCAGCAACAGTGACGCGGTGGCAGCCAGCAGTACGCCCGGCGAATCCGCACTCGCCACCTCGGCGCGACGCATCCCCCGCAGCGCGCACGGGGCCGCCGTGGTCCGCCCGATCGAGCCGGACATCTGTGCCTCGGTCAGCACGCTCAGGACGATCGCATCGGTATTGGTCGCCGCCCGCGCCAACTGCCCGTGTCCATCCCGCAGCCCCAGACACAGCCCACACATATGCGCCCGCCACGTGCTCGCATCGATTCCGTACTTCTCGGCCCCATGCGAACACGGCCGCAACATCCCGAACAATTCCGCCCCGTTCCCCGGCCATTGCGCCGGTCCACTCTCTTGATCTCCCGCACTCTGGCAGTCCGTCAACGCCGCCGCAAGCCCGGCGGTGCTTGTCAGCTGCCGCAGTCCGACCCCGGTCACCGCGGTGGGTCCTGTTGTCCTGCACCGACATCCCGGGGACGGGCTGTGGTCACCTGCCCGAGCGTTCATTGCCGAGGGTAGCCAGATGGTGGTCGGGTTCGGTGCGTTGAGCAACCATTCGACTACCCTCGGCGCGAGCAGGAGGGCTATTCCGCCTTTTTGCGGCCTGCGAGGCCGCGCCAGGCGAGGTCGTCGAGGAGGTCGACGGCCTCGGAGACTTCGATGCGGCCGGTGGCTACGCGGTCGGCGATGGCTTCGCCCGCGCCGATGACGGCCACGGCGACTACATCGAAGTTGGTGCCGGGTTCAGCGTGCTTGGCGCTGGATTCGAGCAGTTTGGCGGTCAGTTCGATGACGCGTTCGCGGGCGTTTTCGATTTCCGAGGCGAAGGCCTGCTGGCCGATCGCCTGGCGGTAGAGCACCTGCCAAGAGTTGCGATTGCGGTCGACGAATCCGAGGAAACCCTCGAGCGCCGTGCGCACTTGTTCATGTGGGGACAGTTGCGGATTGCCCGCCGGTGCCACCGATTCGATGAAGCGCAGCCCCTCGCGCTGGATGCAGGCGCGGAACAATTCATCCTTGGAGCCGTAGTAGAGGTAGAGCATCGGCTTCGAGATTTTCGCCTCGGCGGCGATCGCGTCCATCGAGGTGTCGTGGAACCCCCTACGCGAGAAAACCTCGACCGCGGCGTCGAGCATCTGCTGCTCACGAACCGCCCGAGGAAGTCGCTTCGTTCCGCCCGCCATCACTCTCCTACCACATGGTGAATCTCTTATATTACTCCAAGGTAAGTTCGGCGGGTCGGATTGCGCGTTCGTAAGTTCGGCGAACTATCGGCACTCGGCTCCCATCCTTCGGACCGCGATGTCCTTGGATTCGCAGGCGCAGCTGTTCAGCTGTCCAGCAGAGGAATACTACGGGTGTACGGCGATAAGGCGGCTGTACAACATACGACAGCCACCAGCGACTGCTTGCGGGTCGCGGGAAAGGCCAACCGTCAGCAGGACTGCAGCGCGCCCTTGAATCGAGCCATCCGCAGCACCGAGGCGTCGACCCGCTCGGCGGACAAGCGCCCACTCGATACCGCCTGCTCGAGGCGATCCAGCACCTGCGGCACCGCATCGGTGGTGATCCACAGGGCATTGTCGGCACCGGCGATCAGCGCCGCCTCGACCGCGTCCTCGATGCTCATCCGGCTCGTGATGGCGGCCATGCCGCCGAGGTCGTCGGTGAAGATCGGCCCCTGGAACGGCGCCGCGCCATAGCCGGTGCCGTCGCGCAGCAGCGCCATGGCCTCCGGGCTGATGCTGGCGGGGACATCGGGGGTGGTCAGGCCGGGTACGTCGAGGTGGCCGACCATGGCGGCGGCGCCGGAGTCGACCAGATTGCGGAACGGCACGAGATCGACACTCTGCAACTGCGTCAACGGCGGGGTGCGGACGGCGCCGGTGTGCGAATCGCCCGATCCGGAGCCGTGGCCAGGGAAGTGCTTCATCACCGTGCCGACGCCGACCTCGTTCATGGCGCGGATGTAGGCGGCTGCGTATTCGGTGACCACCGCGGGATCGTCGGAGAAGGACCGGTCACCGATGACGGAGTCGTCGGGCTGACTGCTCACATCGACGTCCGGGGCGAAGTCCACCGTGACGCCCAGATCCTTCAGTGCGCGGCCGCGGGTCACGGTGGTGTCATGGAACTGATCGGCGGTCATGGTCTGGGCGGTCACCCGGGCCGATGGGGCGACCCCGATCAGATCCTTGGCCCGGGAGACGCGGCCGCCCTCCTCATCGATGGTCACCATCAGCGGCACCTTGGCGGCCGCCTTGACCTGTTTGATCAGGCCGTCGCCCAGCAGCGACTTATCGGTCCAGCCGCCGACGAAAATGCCACCGACCTGCGAATTGCGCACCACATTCGTGGCGTCGTCGGCACCGGTGACACCGACCGTCAGCAGTTGCCCCAGTTTCTCGCGCAGGGTGAGTTTCGCGAGGTAGTCGGCACCGCAGTCACGTTTGGCGGTGGTGGTGGCGGGAGCCGCGGAACCGGCCGTCACGGCGGGAATCGCGGATTTCGACGGCGCGGGACTGGAGTCGCCGTTCGAGCACGCCGTCGCGACGGCGGCCAGGATTGCGAGCAGAACGAGAGGCGTCTTCCGCATAAGTCCACGGTAATCGGCGTGCTCCGGACGGTCCGACTCAGGTATGGCTAGCGGCCAGTCGCAGCGTCCGGCGGGCCAGGTCGGAGATTCGGCTGCCGTCGTGGCCGAAGACCGCGCTGTGCAGTCGGTCGTGGAACGGATCGGTCCAGTGGGCCGGGATTCCGCGGGCACCGGCGCGGATTCCGGCGACCGAACCCGCCGTCGCGCCATTGGAGTCGGTATCGCAGCCGCCCTGCACGGTAAGCGCGATGGTGCGGGTGAAATCGCCTGCGCCCCAGAGTAAACCGGCGGTGACCAGGCAGGCGTTCGGAATGGCGTGCACCCAGTTGTAGTGATCGTGGCGGCGGTGGATGGCTTCGAGGGCCCGCTCCCATGACATGCCCCTGTCATGGTCCGCGATCACTTGGGCAACCGCGACGTGCAACCTGGAACGGTCCGGAATGCATTGCTGGGCAACCGAAAGCGCCTCCGGTACGCCTTCGGCAGTGAAAGCCGCAGCTACCAATGCGGCAGCCCACATCGCCGCGTACACACCGTTGCCGGTATGCGAAAGCCCGGCATCGCGGGCGGCGAGTTCGGCGGCGCGCGCCGGTTTACCCGGGTTGACGTAACCGTAGATATCCGCGCGGATCATCGCGCCTATCCACTCGCGGTACGGATTTCGATACCTGGCCACCTCCGGCGGTTTCCGACCGGCGATCAGATTGCGGTAAGCGACCCGCTCCGCGGTGTAGGTCTGCAGAAATGGCAGATGTGCCAACCAGGCATCCGCGACATCGGATTGCGTGAAATTCGTTCCGCATGTTTCCAATAGGTGCAATCCCAGCACGGTGTAATCGACATCGTCATCGCGCGGTGCACCGTCGATGCGGCCTTTTGCCGATACCGGCCACGTCGGGTTCAACGGATATTCCGGCGACGGCGGCAATAATGCGGGGACATAGTCGATCAGCGGATAGGCACCGGCACGCTCGAGATAGGCGCGGATTCGCGCGGGCGTCCAGACGAATCCGTTTTCCAGCGGCTTGCCGAGCGTGCAGCCGACGCAGCGCCCGAGCCAACCGCCGTGCATCCGCTCGAACAGCTCGGGTATCGGCGCGACCGGCCGGATTACCGACTGCGGTGCCGCGGTTTCGGATTCGTCATAACCCCATTCGGGATCGCGTTCGGTGCTTTCCAACCGATCGAAAACCGTCCAGCATTCGGCCGGTTCGACATGATCTACGGCGACGAGCGCGCGCACCTCGGACTCGAACTCGGCCACCGGATAGCCCGATTCGAGCCGCTGCCGCCATTCATAGAACAGCAGGGTCCGGGGGTCGATCTCGTGCCTGCCGAAGAACACCAGTTCGTTCGCATCGGACATATCCGCTCCTGGTCCGTGTCGCCCAGTCGGTTTTTTCGCCGTTCAATCCGTTCCCGCAGCAGATTATCCGCGCGCCGCAATACCTCGTGACGGGGTTGTCGGGAGTAATGTTGTGACGTAGCCAAATGACTCCTACCTGGAGGTCATCGTGCCGTGCGATCTCATGCTCATTGCCTATGACGGTTCCGAAAATGCCAAGCGGGCCATCGAATACGCCGGACGGTTCCTCGCGGCGAACAGAGCGGTGGTGCTCACCGCCTGGGAACCCATGGTGCGCCAGGCCGCTCGGCTGTCCGGACTCTCCGGTGTGATGCAGCCGGAATGGGTGCCCGACGAGGAGATCGAGGACGTCGCCTACGTCGATGCCCGCAATACCAATATCGAGGGCGTCCGCCTGGCCAAACTCGCCGGTCTCAACGCCGAGGCGCGCACCGCGGAGTGCACATCGACGATCTGGAACGCCATCGTCGAAACCGCCGACGACCTCGACGTCGACATCATCGTGGCAGGGACGCGCGGCGCCACCGGCATTCGAGCGCTGATGCACAGCAGCGTCGCCGACGCCGTACTCAAGCATTGCCACCGTCCGGTGCTCATGGTGCCGCCGGGTAAGGAACCGCGCCGCTGAGATTTGGATCGCTCGAGTGGCTCTGCTCCAGGTTTGCGGGGTTAGACATCCCAGGACCGTAGGTGTCAAGCGGCTTTGGTGGTTTGGTTGGTTTGTCGGTGTGCCCAGGCGGTTTCTTCGTTGTAGAGGGTGTGGTGGCGTAGGCATCCGTGGAGGATGCCTACGAGGCGGTTGCCCAGGGCGCGTAGGGCTTGGTGGTGTAGGTCTCCGGCGGTGCGGTGCTGGTCGTAGTAGGCGCGGGCGCCGGGGCTGCGGGTGAGGGCGCAGAACGCCCAGGCGTCGATGGCGTCGTAGAGGCGTCGGTTGCGGACGTGTCGGGCCAGCACGGCGTGTTTTCGCCCGGACGCGATGGTCAATGGTGAGGTTCCGGCGTAGTTCTTGCGAGACTTGGCGGTGCTGTAACGGTTCGGGTCGTCCCCGAACTCACCGAGCACCCGGGCGCCGAGGATGACACCGAGTCCTGGCAGGGAAAGGTAGATGTCGGCGTCCGGGTGTGCCTCAAAATGGGTCGCCAGGCCGGCTTCGAGTTCGCTGATCTGGGTGTTGATCTCGGCGATGATGCCGACCGCGGCGCGGGTGGTGGTGGCGAACGCTGTGGTGACCGCGTCAGTTGCGATGAGGTGGCCGGTGCGTAGTGCGGCCTGGATCTGCTGGGCACGTTGTTCGATATTGCGTTGGCGCCCAGCACGTTTGAGTGTGGCCTGGATCGCGGACATGCTCAGTCGGGTGCCTTCGGCCGGGCTGGGTGCGCGCCCGAGCACGGCGAGTGCGTCGCGGCAGGCCAGGTCATCGAAAGCGTCCAGGGCGGCGGGGTAGTACTCGCGCAGCGCTGAGCGCAGCGCGTTGGTGTGGCGGTTGCGGGCCCAGATCAGGTTCTGGTGTCCACGAGCGAGGACCTTGATCGCCTCGGCGTGCGGGCTGTCACCGGCGATCCGCCGATGGTTGTGCCGGTCGGTGCGCACCAGATCGGCCAGCAGTTTCGCGTCCCCGGCATCGGATTTCGCCCCGGAGACGTGATGGCGGTCGCGGTAGCGGGCGACCGCGAGCGGATTGACCGCATACACCTGGTAGTCGCTGGTGGCCAGCGCGTCGACCCATAAACCGCGGTCGGTTTCGATGCCGATCACGACCTCGCCCGGATCGGTTGCATGGGCGGCCACCAGGTCATGGAACATGCTGATGCCCGCCAATCCCTCGGGGAGGCGACGGGAGGCCAGCCGTTTGCCGTCTACGTTCATGATGTGGACGTCGTGGTGATCTTCGGCCCAGTCATCGCCGACGAAGATCAATGGATCACCCCTTCTCGTGCCGATCAGCGGAAATGTGTTCGAGCCCAAGGCAACCTGGCGGCGACCTAATGGATCAGTGCTCGACCGGCACGACATCCCATCAGCGCTATAGGCAGCCTCACCGACCGGCCGGGGCACGATCTAACCCTAGGAATCGGACATCGCTCCAGGGTCGAGCAGTGCTCACCGGTCGGCGGCTCGGTTGATCAGCCTCACCCCGACCGATCACTCCCAGTCGTAGGCTCGCCGATCAACTCCCATTAGGGTCGAGGGATCATGAACGGATTCTTGCTCGCTCAGCCCGGTGGGGTGATCCGCGCGTCGGGGACCCGGGTCACCTTCGACGAGGCGGCGCGGGCGGTGGCGGCGCTGCGGGACGGAACCGCCGAGCTGATCGTCGGCGCCCTGCCGTTCGATCCCCGGAATTCGGCCGCGCTTTGCGTGCCCGAGCAGGCACAGCGCACGGTCGGGCCATGGCGGCCAGCGGCTCTGCCGGACCTGCCCGCCGTTCGGGTCATCACCGAAATACCGAGTCCGGCAGAGCATGTCGCGCGGGTGACGAAACTGGTCGAGCAACTGAACGATCCGGCGCAGCCGCTGCGCAAGGTCGTGGCCGCTCGATCGGTGCTGGCCGAAGCCGACAGCGCGCTGGAACCGGAGCTGGTCGCGGGACATCTGCTGACCAGGCATCCGCATGCGAATGTTTTCGCGGTCGACCTGACGGCCGCGGGCCGCCCGGGTGCGACGCTGGTCGGCGCCACCCCGGAGGTACTGGTCGCACGGCATGGCGCGACCGTCACGCTGCATCCGCTCGCGGGGACATCGCCGCGCCTCGCCGATCCGGACGACGATGCCGCGCAGGCGCGAGAGTTGTTGGCCAGCACCAAGAATCGTGATGAGCATGCGTTCGTCATCGAGTGGATTCGGGAGGTGCTCGCGCCGGTCTGCGCGGAACTCACCATTCCGGACGGCCCGCAGCTGATCAATACCCACGAGGTCTGGCATCTGGCCACTCCGATCACCGGTCGCCTACGCGATCCCGCGACGACCGCGCTCGACCTGGCGATCCGCTTGCACCCCACCCCCGCGGTCTGTGGCACGCCGACCGATCTCGCCCTCGACACCATCGCGCACATAGAAGAGGAACGCGGCTTCTACGGCGGCGCGGTCGGCTGGTGCGACGCGTACGGTGACGGCGAATGGGTGGTCGCGATTCGCAGCGCGGAAATCGCCGCCGACGGGCGCTCGATCCGTGCCTTCGCGGGCGGCGGCATCGTGGCCGCTTCGGATCCGCACGCCGAGTTGGACGAGACCACCGCCAAACTGCGCACATTGCTCGGCAGTTTGCACTGCGCCATCCCGAGCTGAGCGACCCGCGCCCGCTATTTGGTTCAGCTATCAATGGCCTGAACGTAGGTGATCGCGCGCGGCCCTGCTAGGTTGGCCCAGAATGTGCCTGCATCGATGTATTGGAGTGCCGCGATGAAGTTTGCTGTCCCTGGTGTTGCGAGTGCGGTCGCGGGCGCCGTGTTGGGCGTGATCGCGGTATTCGTCATCACGATGGCAGTGCAGCAGAACA
>NZ_BDBY01000334.1 GCF_001613225.1 Nocardia pseudovaccinii NBRC 100343 | reverse complement strand
TGAGCGCCGCAGATTCGGCACAGCCTGCTGCTTCGCCTACCGACTCGTTCGGTTCCTGCGGCGCGGCGCGGCGACACGACAGCGCCCCGCTGGGCCGAGGCTGGTTCGTCGGGACCGTGGTCGCGGCGTTCCTGCTCACCTTTCTCCAGGCGCCCGGCCTGACGGTCGCCGACACCAAATACGACCTGGCGCAGAATCCGCTGGGTTTCCTCGAACGTGCCGCGCACCTGTGGAGCAGTCAGGCCCCGATGGGGCAGGTGCAGAACCAGGCCTACGGATATTTCTTCCCCCACGGCGCGTTCTTCTCGGCCGGACATGTACTCGGTCTGCCCGCCTGGGTGACGCAGCGGATCTGGTGGGCGTTGCTGCTGCTCGCCGGGTTCTGGGGCATCGTGCGGCTCTGCGAAGCGCTCGGCATCGGCGCACGCGGATCGCGGATCGTGGCGGCGGCCGCATTCGCACTGTCACCGCGGGTGCTGACCACGCTCGGTTCGATCTCCTCGGAGACACTGCCGATGGTGCTCGCGCCGTGGGTGCTGCTCGCGCCCGCCGCGCTGGGCACCGCCTACCGGAACCGGCGCGGCGGTGCGTCCTCGCCCGCAGGTAGTGCGCTGGCCTTGGCGTTGATGGGTGCGGTCAATGCGGTGGCGACGGTCGCCGCATTTCTGCCCGCGCTGCTGTGGTGGGCGTCGTATCGACCGAACCGGAAGTGGTGGCGGTTCACCCGGGCCTGGATTCCGCTGCTGGTGCTGGCCACATTCTGGTGGGCGGTGCCGTTGCTGTTGCTCGGCAAGGTGAGTCCGCCGTTCCTGGACTACATCGAATCGTCAGGGGTGACCACGCAGTGGGCCTCGCTCGGTGAAGTGCTGCGCGGCACCGACAGTTGGACGCCGTTCGTCTCGCCGGAGCGGATCGCGGGCGCGGTGCTGGTGACCCAGCCCGCCGCGGTGCTGGCCACCGGACTGCTCGCGGCGGCGGGTATGGCCGGATTGGCGATGCGGTCCATGCCGTATCGCGGGCGGCTCGCGCTGATTCTGCTGGTCGGGCTGGTCGGGATCTGTGCCGGATTTGTCGGTGAGTTGAGCGGGCCGTTCGCGGATTCGGTGCGGGTATTCCTGGATGCCGGGGGCGCGCCGCTGCGCAATGTGCACAAGCTGGAACCGCTGATCCGAATTCCGTTGGTGCTCGGTCTCGCTCATCTGTTGAGCAAGGTGCCGTTGCCCGCGTCCGTCCCGATGCCGGTGTGGCGCAGCGCCTTCGCACATCCCGAACGCGATAGGTCGGTCGCCGTCGCCGCCTTGATCCTCACCGCGCTCGCGCTGTCCACCTCATTGGCCTGGACCGCGAAGCTCGCGCCGCGCGGCGCCTACGACGAAGTGCCCGAGTACTGGAAGCAGACGGCGCGGTGGTTGTCCCACAATGCCTCCGATACCCGAGCGCTGGTTGTGCCCGGCGCACCCTTCGGCAGTCAGGTGTGGGGCCTCACCCGCGACGAACCGCTGCAGGCGCTCGCGAGTTCGCCGTGGGCTATCCGGGATGCGGTGCCGCTGAATCCGCCGGGCACCATCCGGGCCATGGATTCGGTGCAGCGGTTGATCGCCGACGGTAGGCCGTCGACGGGTCTCGCCGCGACGCTGGTCGAGCAGGGCATCGGAATTCTGGTGTTGCGCAACGATCTCGATCCGGAGACGTCGCGTTCGACCCGGCCGATGCTGGCGCATCAGGCGATCGACGGGTCGCCGGGGATACGCAAGGTGGCCGAATTCGGCAACCCGATCGCGACTGTCAGACCCGATGGTCTGGTCGCCGATGGTGATCTGCGCCCCGCGTATCGGGCGGTCGAGATCTATCGCGTCGAGGCAGCGCCGGTGGGCACGCCGATCGAGATCAAGAGCGGCACAGGCGCGCCGACATCATTCCCCGGTGCCTACACGGTGCCCATGACCTCGGTCGGGACGGTTCAGGGCGGGCCGGAAGTGCTCGAACGGTTGCGTCGCGATCCCGGAACCGCGCCGACACTTCTCGCATCCGATGCGGCGGCGGCCGGATTGCCGATCGGGCCGTTGACTGTGACGGATACGCCGATGGACCGCGAGGCCGACTTCGGTCGGGTCGACAATCACAATTCGGCGCTGCGCGCTCCCGACGATGCGCGCCGCACGCACAACCTTGTGCCCGACTATGCCGTTCCCGGTGCGGAATTGGTGCGCGGGGAATGGTCGGGTGCGACGGTCACCGCATCGAGTTCCGCCGCCGACGCCACGCAGTTGGGCGGCTCCGCGCCGGGCAGTTCGACGGCCGCGGTTGTCGACGGTGATCCGTCGACCGCGTGGATCAGCAATGGCGCCGAACACGCGCTGGGACAATGGCTTCGGCTCGATCTCGACCATCCGATCAGCTCCGGACTACTCGAGCTGACCACCAGCGCGGCGGCGATCGGCGATCCGGTGAAGTGGGTCGAGGTGCGGACCGCCAACGGGAGTGTGTCCGCGCGGATTCCCGAACCTGGCATGCCGGTGTCGATTTCGCTGCCAGCGGGCAAGACCGACTGGCTCACCATCACCGCCATCCGCACCGAGGACGGTACGCGCGGTGGGCAATTCGGAATCAGCGAGCTGACTCTGGACGACTACACCGACCGAAGTGCGCCGGTGCGGGTCGATATTCGGCATCGGACCGTGCTGCCGCCCACCCCGGCGGGCGCGCAGGTGCGGGCCTGGGATCTCGGTCAGGAATTTCCCGGGCGCAGTGCGTGCTTCGATGCGCCGGACCGGGTGCGGTGCAGCAAGGGACTCGCCCTGGCACCGGAGGAACCCGGCGCCTTCGAACGCACCTTGTCGGTACCAGAACCAGTCAGTGTGACGCCGCAGTTGACCGTGCGGACTCGACAGGGTCCAGCACTCGAGGCATTGCTCACCGACCACACGCGTCCCGTCGCCCGCGGTAAGGCAGACGTCGGCGACCTTCGTGGTTCCGCCTTCGCGGCCACCGATGGGGATCCGCGCACGAGTTGGACCGCGCCGGAGGATTCCGTACGGAATCTGGCGGGCGGCAAACCGACACTCACACTGGAATTGCCCGAACCCGCGCTGGTGACAGGGTTGGACGTGACACCGTCACTCGGCGAACTGCCCGCCGCACCGCTTTCGATAGTCGTGAATCTCGGCAACGGCCCACAGGTTCGCGAGATCGAACCGGGCGAATCGACCCGAGTCTCATTGCAGCCCACCGTGACCGACCGCATCGAACTGAGCATCCAGACCTGGCGGCCGGTACTCGACCGCACCGCCCTCGGGTTCGCCCAGACGCAGCCGCCCGGTCTCGCCGAGGTATCGGTACTCGGCCCCGACTACCCCGCGCCCGCCCCGGGGGATCGGCTGATCACCGTCCCGTGTGCGCAGGGGCCGACGATTGCATTCGGTGGACGATTCGTGCATACATCCGTCACCGCGACCGCTGATGAATTGCGCTCTGGTGCACCGGTTCCCGCTCGTGTTTGCGCGGATTCGGAACTTCCGCCCGAGTTGGCGAACACCGGGAATGCCCGTCCCGCACCCGGAAATGGCCCGAATACAGCTCGCACACCGGATGCGGCCGACACCGGTCTCGAATCCACCGACTCGATCGCGTTGGCCGCGGGGCGAGCGGACGTGACGGTCGCACCGACGGATCTTTTCTTCGTCGACCGACTTCGCCTGAACCGCACCGATTTCGCCGTTGCGCCCACTGCGACATCGGGACAGCTCCTCGTCCTGCCGCTCAGTACCAATGCCGGTTGGCAGGCGCGCACCGCCGACGGCAAAGAACTCGAGCCGGTCGTGGTCAACGGCTGGCAGCAAGGCTGGCTGCTCCCGGACAACTACTCGAGTCCCGTCACCGTCTCATTCCCCATCGACCGCTGGTACCGCCTCAGCATCTTCGGCGGCCTGCTGCTGCTCATCCCGCTGATCCTGATCGCCATCCCCCGCAAGCGCCGGACCCCGGCAACCGTTGGCCCGGAGCCGAATGCACCCGCGGGCACAGACGCCACTCGGAATCCGCCTGGCAAGCGCAGCCGTGCCGACTCCAACGTGCACGCAGCCGATCACACCGCCGACGGCGCGTCACCCCCGACCACCTGGGGCAATCGCATTCTCGGCGCGCTCGGAATCGCCGCTGCCGCAACAGTCATCGCCGGGCCGGTCGGCACCGCGCTGACCGTTGTCGCGCTCGCCGCCACTCGGTTCTCCGCACGGGTGACGCCGAAAGTCCTCACCGCCGTCGCGGGCCTGGGCACCGCCACCGCGGCGGCAGCCCTGTCCACCGGACCATGGCGCGCCGCAGGCGGGTACATGGGCGGCTCGCTGTGGGTGCAAGTACCCGCACTGCTCGCCGTGATCGCCGTCGGCATCGCCGCTCTGCCCGCCCGGCGTGCACATCGTTGAGGGAATAGCCTCGAACAGGTGACGGACTGCGCCGAGTGCGGATTCGAGTACGCCCCTGCCTTGGTTCCCGAGGTGTCGGCGCTGACCAGGGGCCACGCAGCGGAATATGCGGCACTGCTCGCCGGTGACGGTCGGGTACTTCGGCAGCGCACCGCGCCGGATGTGTGGTCGCCGTTGGAGTATGCCTGCCATGTGCGGGATGTCCTGCTCGCACAACGGGAACGGGTGTTGCTCGCGCGCCGGGTCGATACTCCCGCGCTCGAGCCGATGGGTCGCGATGAACGCGTCGAGCACGACGGGTACAACGAGCAGCACCCGGCCGATGTCGCCCGCCAACTCGACGATGCGGCCCTGCTCTTTGCCAACGTCCTCGATCGGCTGACACGCGCCGACTGGGACCGGACCATCATCTACAACTTCCCGCAGCGCCAGGAACGTCCACTGCGTTGGCTCGCTCTGCACACGCTGCACGAGCTCCGGCACCATCTGCTCGACATCCGTCGCCAGCTCGACAGCTGATCACAACCGCCGATCCAGCGACGCCGAGTCCTGCGGCAACCAGCTCACAGTCACCGGGCGTGAGCAATTCACTCAGGCCCGAATCCGGTCAGCCAGCCGTCTGGTCGCGCGCTTCCGCCGCGGTCGCAGCCGAGCGCGCGGCCTTCGCACGATCGCGATCACGCGCGAACCGGCGCGCCGGTTCCTCGATGAGGGCATAGCTGGCCGCGGCGATCGGGAGGGTGATCGCGATCGTCAGGATGAGCACCTTGCCGAAGTTGCCGCCGAACGGCAGGATTCCGAAAATCGGGAAGACCACCGAGAGCACCGCGAGATGCCAGAGGAAGATGCCGTAGGACCAGCGCCCGATCATCGCGGCGACCCCGGATTCCAAACAGCGATGCGGACGCGCGCCGGGCGGGCGCAGCACCAGCGGAGCGAGCAGCGCGAAACCGATGATCGCGCCGAAACCCATCTTCGCCGCGTACTGCCAGGGCTCGGCCCGCGTCAGCCCGGCGGGACCGCCCAGGTCGGTGGCGGAGATCAGGAACGCGACCAGCGCGATGCTCCACATCATCGGCTGATTGGCGAGCAGCCGAAGCCGCGGTGATAGCTGATCCCTATTGTCGACCAGTTCGGCGAGCAACATGCCGCCCGCGAACCACGGCAGATATCCGGGCAGCCAATTATCGGCGTGAATGGCGTCGGGAGTCGGCACCGGAATGAAGTTCCAGCCCAGGCTCACCACCGCGAGCGCGAGAATCACGGGGATGCGCCAGCGCGCGGCATCGCCACGCAACCGCACCGCCGCGAATGCCAGCAGCGGCAGCGCGACATAGAAGGCCACTTCGACGGACAGACTCCACATCTGGGTGAGTCCATCGGTGAGCGTGAGCGGCACGAATACCTGCGTCAACGCCAGATTCGAAGCCCATACCCGCAGGCCTGCGGTATCGGCCGCACTCGGCACCAGGATCAGCACCGCGGCGACGACCACCCAATACGCGGGCAGAATGCGCGCCGCCCGATGCCGCAAATAATGGCCGACCGACGGCGCGGTGCCCAGTCCGCGCGCGACTGCCGCATGCGGACGCCACAGCAGGAATCCGGACAGCGCGAAGAACACCGCGACCGCCATATCGAACCGTTCCCAAATCCGCCCGAGCACAGGCGTATTCGCGGCGCCGGTCTGGAATGCGACGTGCGTCAGCAGCACACCGAGTGCGGCCATGCCGCGCATACCTTCCAAGGCAGGCACGAAACCGCGGGTACGCGCGGGTGCGTCGGTGGTCGGCGCGGAAAGAGTGGCGGTCATCGGACTCCAGTCTGCAGGATGTCCTACCAGCTGGTAACCCCACGTTTCAGATTTCGCGTTAGACTCGGGCGATTTCTGGGTCGAATCCGGCCTCGGCACCGCATGGTACGACATCGGGCTGTTAGTGTCGGGGCTCACGAGTGCCGCGGCGTGCCCGCAGTACTCGCCGACAGACCTGTGTTCTACGACGAGGAGAGTTTGCATGGCACTGAGTGCCGGAACCAGAAGGACGGTGGCCTGCCTGCTCGTGGGTCTGGGTGCGTTGCTGATCGTCGCCGCGGTGATGATCCCGACCTACACCGTCAGCAAACTGGCGAAAACTCCACTCGATCTCGAGATCACCACGATCGCGACGAACCAGCCGGGCGAGGACAGCCTGGTCCTGGACGCCAAGTCGCTCACCGCACCGGAGGGCGCGGCCAAGATCGACACGAATGTGCCGCTGATCTCGCAGCGGTTCCTCACCGTCGAAGAGCCCTCCGATGCCACCCAGATGACCGTCCAGGCCGGTCAGACCCTGCGGCGCATCGATAAGCAGGGCGACACCGGCCTGCTCACCGCGACCGTCGACCGGGTCACCATCGACCGCAAGACCGGCGCGCCGGTGGCCAAGGACCCCAACGGCTCCATCGCCGTCACGGTGAACAAGGACATGCAGAGCATCGCCGACCCGGTCCAGCACACCGGTCTGCAGTACCGCTTCCCGATCGGCACCGAGAAGAAGACCTACCCGTACTTCGATGTCAATGCGCGTAAGTCCTACGACGCCAAGTTCATCGAAGAGTCCGAGATCAACGACATGAAGGTCTACCACTTCCAGATGTCGGTCCCGGCCACCAACTTGTGGGACGTGATCCAGTCGCCGTCCAACAAGCTGAGCCTGCCCGCCTCGAAGTGGGGCCTCGAGGGCGATGACCCGGTCACCATGACCCGCTTCTACACCGACACCCGCGACCTGTGGGTCGAGCCGCAGACCGGCACCGTGATCAAGGGTGGCGAGCAGATCCACCTGTACTACGCGCGCAGCGGCGACCACCCGGACGTCACCGCGCTGAAGTCGCACCTCGTCTTCGACGAGAACACCATCGAATCGCAGATCTCGGTGGCCAAGGAGAACATCGACAAGCTGTCGCTGTACGGCCGGATCATGCCGATCGTGCTCGGTGTGCTCGGCGTCGCCGCCGTGGTCGGCGGTGTGTTCCTCGGGATCCGCGGCGGGGACGGTGCGGGTCGGCGTGGGCCGGGTCGCGGCAGGGATGATGCTCCGACCGAGCAGATCAGGATCCAGAAGAATCTCTGATCGTCAGTCCGACCACTCGGCTCCCCGGCGTTATGCCGGGGAGCCGAGTTCGTTTTCGCGTAGGTCGATTCAGGGCGCGGACGGACCCAGCGGATAGGCAACGGGATGCGACGGCTGATACAGCAGCAGCACTCCCGCGCCGGGAATCTTCATATCGATACAGCGCCCGAAACCCCGCTCGGCGATCTCACCCACGAATTCCGCCCCACGCCCGCCCAATTCCGCCATCGTCTGCTCGAGGTCATCGCACATCAACGAAATCTCGTGACGCGGCGGCCCATCCGCCGGATGCACCCCGAGCTCACTCGGCCCCGCCCCGAATATGAGCCACCCGTCGTGGGCGTCGACATTCGGCCAGCCGAGAACGTCACGGAAGAAGGCGCGGGCCGCGTCCGGATCCTCCGCGTAAACCAACGTGTGCACAGCGGTGATCATGCTGGTGATGCTAGGCGAGTCGACGGCTCTACGACGCGCGTATGGTCGGCCCGGCGCTCGGCTAGCGCGTGATCAGCTGGATGCGTCCGGCGGTCCGGCGGTCCCGGAGCGGTCGGCAGTACGCAACACGATCACCGCCACGAGCGTTGTGGTAGCGGCCGCGACACAGACCGCGGTGGTGATCAGCGTCGGTACCGAGCGGGCGAAGCAGGCCATGAGGACCACCTCGACCAGCAGGCCGAGCCAGGTCACCGCGGCGAGGGCGGTGCGGTCCACCGCGATCGCCGAAAGCAGTGCACCCTGCAGCACCGCCAGTACGGCTCCCTGTAGGGCGAACAACCACAGCAAGCCTTGGATCGGCGCGTAATCCTGACCCGCGAACAATGGCGCGAGCGGTGCCGCCAGGGCAGCGCCCGATACCGCCACGATTCCGATGCCCGACAGCACCGCCAGTGCATCCCGGATCGCACGCGCCGAATGCGTCGGCTGCGCCATCCGCGGATACAGCACGACTCCCACGGCCTGCGGCAGCCAGAACGCGATTTTCGCCGCGATCGCCCCCAGCGCGTACCGGCTCGCATCCGCCTCGGCCAAAACTATTCGCGCAACGATCAAATCCGCCGACGACAATGCCATCAACGCCGCCTGCACCTGCGCCGCCCGCAACACCGGCAGTACTCCGGCGGAACGCACAACTTGAGCTGTGAATCCGGGCATCGGTCCTTCGGCGGCAGCGCCTTCGGAGATAACGTCCGGCGACCGTTCCGTCGCGGGGGCGACAGCGGGGCGAGTGCGTACCGGGGGCGAGCCTGCGGTGGAGCGGGCGAACGCGGCGGCGACGACGATTCCCGCGGCGGCGGCACACAGCGCGGGAGCTGTGCCGCCACCCGCCGCGAGGACCACCAACGCCGGGACCACACGCGCTACCCCGGCCGCGCCCAGGACTACGGCCAGGGCTCGGAAACGTCTGCTGCCCTGCAGGATTCCCTGTTCACCGGATAGCAGGACCAAGGCGGGGGCCGCGCCGAGGGCGGCTGCACCGGCGAGTACGCCGACATTCAGTACGGCCGTCACAACCGGTACCAGCACCGCGGCGGCTACAGCGACGATCACCGCACACCGCCACTGCAACCCGCGCAGTGCGGCCACGCTCGACCCGCGCACCAGTTCCCTGGCAACCACGTTCTGGAGTGCAAGGGCGGGTACCGCGCACAAGAGCTGCACCGCGAGCAGACTGGCGAATTCGCTGTATCCGGTGACCCCCAACCACCGGCTGGCCAGCATCTGCAGCAGATATCCCGCCACATTGGCCGTCATCGCCCCCGCCGTTACCAACGTCAGATCCGCCACAACGGGGAGACGACGGACGGCGGGCACGCGGCAATCGTCCCACCCCACCACCCCGCGCCCCGCACGCGCCCACCATCTGAATCGCCGTGACCTGAATCACTATTTAGATTACACGACATGTATGTCGTGTAATCTAAATCCATGACCGAACCGACTCTCGTCCTTGTTCCCTGCTTCTCCGGCGCCCCGTGGGATATCGAGCAACTCACGCCACTGGCCGCCCATTCCATGCGCACAATGCGGCTCCCCGAAGCCGTCGCCGACATGGAGACCTATGCCGATGCCGTGGCCGAAGTGGTCGCGGATCTGCGGGAGTTCGTACTGATCGGCGATTCCTTCGGCGCGAATGTCGCGCTCGCGCTGGCCGTCCGCCGACCGCGCGGCCTGAAAGGCCTGGTGCTGTCGGGCGGATTCGCCGCCGATCCGATCTCTTCGCCCGTTCTGAAAACCGCGATGCGGGCCATGGGGCGGATGCGCGGCAGTCTCTACCGTCAGGTGGCCCTGCGCGCTCACGCCCACAATCTGGCCTCGCCGCATGATCACGAGGGGCAGGTCCCGTGGAGCAAGGCCGACAGCC
>NZ_BDBY01000333.1 GCF_001613225.1 Nocardia pseudovaccinii NBRC 100343 | reverse complement strand
GGACGCCAGGGAAGTCGTCCTGGAACGCACCGGCCACATGTTCCGCTTCTCCCACCCGCACACCTACGCGAACGCCATCGCCGCGTTCCTACGTGACGAGGAGCTCAGCAGCGGGCTGCCGCGCGTCAGCCCGTTACACGACATCTAAAGTGGTAACCCATGACGTCCACCCGCTCATTCGACGGCGCTCGGCAGGTGCGAACCCGTGCGGCCAGCTGAGGAACTGCGCTATCTCATCCTCGCCATTCAGCGGGAGGGCAACCGAAAACTGTCGTCCGAGTTACGACCACTGGGACTGACTCCATCCCAGGCCGAGGTCCTGCGCGTACTTGCCGACCATCAGCCGCTGACCTTGGCCGGGCTCGGCGACCTGCTGGTTTGCGAGACCGGTGGCAGCCCGAGCCGACTTGTCGACCGACTCGTCGCCATGGACCTGATCGATAAGCAGGCCGGGTCCGTCGACCGACGCCAGATCACCCTCGGCCTCACATCCGCCGGACGCCGGCTCGCCGCCGAGGTGGCGCTCGTGGAAGAGCGCTTGTACGGCGCGATCGACACGGCGACCACGGGACGACCCGTGGACGAGACGCTGCAACTGTTGCGCGGCTTCGCCGCCGACTTTCCCGCGGTGCGGGCGGTCGAACGGCGGGCGGCTCTGCAAGAACGGCATTGAGTCGCCCGGCGGGTGATGCCCATGACAGGCGCTCGGTACCGGAAGGTGGCGGCTTGCTCGACGGTACGTAAGGTGCACAGGCGTGAGTGGCAGCGGCCCGGCTCGACGCACCCGGTGGGCAAGGTTCGTCCCCGCCGGTTACAGCGGCCTGCTGGCACTGCTCATCGCAGGCCCACTGCTCGGGCCGGGCTATCTGCTGCTGCGCGACGCAGTGAGCACGCCGCGTTCCTACCTCACGGACTCCGCGCTCGGTCTCGGCGACGCGGCCCCACGCGCAGTCCCCCAGGATGCGCTGCTGGCAGCGCTCGCACCGCTCATCGACGGCGGTTCGATCGTCAAGGCAATACTGCTAGTCGCATTGTGGGCAGCCGGATTCGGCGCCGCGGTCCTGTCCCGCGAACTGCTCCGGGTATCGACCGGCCCCCAACTGGTGGCCGTCACGGTGGCCATGTGGAACCCATACGTCGCCGAACGTCTCCTACAAGGCCACTGGAGCCTCCTGACCGGATATGCGGCCCTGCCCTGGACCGCATCGGCCGCGTACCGAATCCGCTGTTCGAGCAACCCAGACCCCAGGAAGCCGCCACTCGAGACGGCCCTGAGCCGAAGCGGAAAGTCCGCTTCGCGCAGGAGTGCCGTGAGTTCGTGGGCGGCTCTGGCGGGATGCTTCGCGGCCGCGGGACTGACCCCGACGGGTGCGCTGCTGGCGGGCTGCACCGCGATGGTCCTGGTCGGACGCCGAAATCTACTTGGAACGCTTGCGCTGCTGCTGGCCACGTCCGCACCCTGGTTGACCGCGACGGCACTGTCCGGCGCAGGCTCCGAACCCTCCGACCCCGCGGGAATCGCCGCCTTCGCCGCCCGCGCCGAACCCGCCCTCGGTACCTTCGGCTCGCTGGCCGGACTCGGCGGAATATGGAACGCCGACTCGGTCCCCGGCTCCCGCACCACCCCCCTCGCCCTGATCGCCACCGCACTACTCCTGGCCCTCTTAGCGCTCGGCATCCGCGCCACCGCGGGTATCAAGACGGGCACTACAAACGGCCGTACCGCTCGTCGGTCCACCCCCTCGACGAGCACTTCACTTGCCGATGAATCCGACACCGCCACAACCCATCCGCCAGCTTCTGCTGCCGAAATGTCCGGCGATTCCACAATCTCCCCTCGCCGAGCAGATGACGTCGATTCCGGCACAGGCGACGCGGGTTCGAATCGCGAGGCGGCCGACGCCAGCGCGACCCCGGTAGGCGACGACGCCACAAATTCGACGCACCCCGAGGCCGCGACAATCGCCGCTCGCGGCATCGATCGGGAGAGCTTGCGAGTCCGTCGCGCATTGCTGCTACTTGCGGCTCTCGCCGTCCTACTGCCCGCATTGGGGGCGACGTCCTGGGGCATGAGCGGCATGGAGTGGCTTGTCGGTCATGTGCCCGGTGCGGGGTTGTTGCGGGATACGCAGAAGTATGTGGCGCTAGCCATGCCTGCGTACGTGCTGTGCGCCGCCGCTGGGTGTCGAGCGGTCGCGCTGCGCTTCGCAGCGAAGAGTGCCGCGACGAAGGAGGCCGCCCGCCCGCCCTGGATGGCCTTGACCGCAATGGTATTCATCGCGCTGCTGGTGCCGCCATTGTTCGATTTGGCCTGGGGTGTGGGTGGGGCGCTGAAGCCGGTGCATTATCCGGTCGGCTGGCAGCGGGTTGCGGAACAGATCGATGGGCCTGGGGATGTTGCGGTGTTGCCCGGCGGGATGTTTCGGAAGTTCCCGTACAGCGGCAAAGTGGCGGTATTGGATCCGGCGCCACGAATGTTGCCGCGCGATGTGTTGCAGACCGGCGAGCTTCCGGTGCACGGGCGCACCGTGGCCGGTGAGGGCACCCGGGCCCGGGAGGTGGAAACCGCACTGCTGCAAGGTGATTCGGCGCGGCGGTTGGGTGAGCTCGGGGTCGGCTGGGTCCTCGTCGAACGCACCACGCCCGGACCGCTCGGCGAGTCGAAAACCACACTCGCCCAGCTGGACTCGGTCTACGCCGACTCCCAACTGGCGCTGTACCGAGTCCCCGGCGCCACCGGCCATTTCGCAGAATCACAGTCCGCGCACCGCGTGATCGCCTACGCCGCCCACATTCTCTGGGCCGCCCTACTGGTCGGTGGACTGCTGCTCGCGGCCATATTGCGCCCACGCCCAACCACGTGAAACCGATGACGGCCCACATACCCGACCGAGCTTTGCTCGGCACTTCCTGGATATGCGATTGCGGTAGGACCGCAGCCGAGTCGGCGCACTACGCACCGGCTCTGCGGGGTCGGATACGCAGGCCACGACATCGCCCGCACACGTCACCGACAAATCGGTCGCGCGAGCGCGGTCGATCAGGGTCCAGGCGGGATAAGCCCCGAGCTGTGCTCACCTCGAGCCGCGGCCGCGAGCACCTCGTACACACCGTTCCCGGTTTGCTCCCAAGAGAATTCACGCGCACGGGCACGCGCCTTCTCCCCCATGACAGCGCGCGCCTCGGTGTCGTCGACGAGCTCACCGACGGACTCGGAGAGCTGGCTCACATCGTCGACGAGCACCCCGGTAACCCCGTCGACAATGGAGTCGGTGAGTCCGCGTGAACTGCGGTAGCCGATCGTCGGTACACCGTGTTGCGCCGCCTCGATGACCGCGAGGCCCCAGCCCTCTTTGCGCGAGGGCAGCACGTGTACCCAAGCGCGCGCGAGCAATTCGTGTTTGCGCCGCTCGTCGACGTGGCCGTGGAAGGTGACCGCGTCGGCGATGCCGAGGTGGCGGGCGTCGGCCTTCAGGTTGTCCGCCCACCAGCCGTCGCCGATCACATCGAGTCGCAGGCCGGGAATCCGACTCCGTAGTCGTGCGACAACCGCCAGCGCGTCTTCGATCTGCTTGTGCGGCACCAACCGCGAGAGCACCACGATGCGCGGCTCTTCGGTGCGGGTCTCCGCACAGCCGGTCGGTGCGTCCACTGGAACGGGTTCGGCGCCGTTGCGGACCACCGCGATCCGGGAACCATCCACCCCCAGCGTGGCCAGTTCCTCGGCCGAGGGCAGCGAAACGGTCAGGTATTGGTTGTGCCGATGCACCCGCGGCGAGAGCCGCGATTCGATCCACCAGCCGATCCGCCCGACGAACCGTCCGGCGACCGGCCACTGCTCCCGATGCCCGTGATGCACCAGCACCACCGACGGCGCCTTGGTCGCCGCACCCGCGAAGAACGGGATCCCGTTCTGCGTATCGATCACCGCATCGGGCCGCAGACCGCGCAGCGGCCCGATGCCGAGTCGCCCGAACGCGATCGCGGCCAGCGCCCGCGGATAGACGGAGAACCGCCCGCCCGCCCGGCTGATATCGATGCCGTCGATCCGCTCCCGCTTCGGTGCGCCCGGATAGCGCGCGGTGCGCAGCGTTACCTTGACCCCGCGCGCGGCGAGCTGCGCGCCGACCTGTTCCAGGTATCGTTCGCTGCCGCCGCCCTGCGGGTGCCCGGTGTCACGCCAGCACAGCAGGAGGACTTCGCGCACGGTGGAGCTTCTCTCGGTCAGCAGGTCACGGATATCGCCGTACACCCTAACCCGCGCACCCGCCCGACCAGCCTCCACCGCGCCCTTACCAGCAATCGCGCACCGCATGAACAACAACCGACGCCCGCGAGAATTCCCAGCCCAGGTGGGCGGCACTGCGACGGGTTGCCCGCACTATGCGAGACTCTGCGCCGTGCCGACTGCTGAAACCGAGCCAGCCGAGGCCGTGGCGACGCATGCCCCACGGCGCGGACGAGCCGTGTCCCGGTTCGCGCGGCGGGCGACCTTGCGCCGGTCGCTGCGGCTGCTCGGCAGCTTCCGATTCGAGCAGACCGATCCCGCACTGTTCTACGGCGGTCTGGCCGCCGACAGCGCTGCGATGCTCGGCGATTTCTACACAGATGTCACCGGACACGGCCTCGATGGCGCGACCATCCTGGATGTCGGTGGCGGCCCCGGCTACTTCGCCGACGAATTCGTCAAGACGGGTGCGCGCTACATCCCCGTCGAGCCCGACCCATCGGAGATGCACGCCGCCGGACTCTCGGTAGCGGGCGCGGTCCGCGGGTCCGGGATGGCACTGCCGTTCCGGGACAACGCGGTCGACATCTGCTTCTCCTCGAATGTCGCCGAGCATGTGCCGCAGCCGTGGGTCATGGCTGACGAAATGGTCCGCGTGACCCGTCCGGGCGGCTTGATCGTGCTCTCGTACACGGTGTGGCACGGCCCGTTCGGCGGCCACGAAACAGGGCCGTGGCACTACCTCGGTGGCGAGTACGCCGCGCGCCGATACCGTCGAAAGACCGGCCGGGAACCGAAGAACCGCTTCGGCAAGTCGCTGTTCGCGGTCGGCGCCGCCGACGGGTTGCGTTGGGCGGCAAGCACTTCCGCAGATGTGCGCATCGTTTTCCCCCGCTACCACCCGCGTTGGGCCTGGTGGGTGGTTCGCGTACCCGTGTTGCGAGAGTTACTGGTGAGCAATCTGGTGGTAGTGGCCACCAAGCCCTAGTGCTACTTCTCCAGCCAGCCCCGGCGCCAGCTCCTGCGCCCGCACGCGTTGATCGTGGCCGCCCATGGCGATTCCTGAATGGCCAAACCGACCGTCTCCAGGGTGGTCAGACCGACCTGATCAGCCAGCATTCCGACGACGGCGACCGCCTCGGCGGCCTGCATCGCGGCGGTTGCCTGCTCGATGGTCAGCGTCCGGCCCGGTAGGAAGGAAACTACCCACCCACCTGCGCCGACACTTTTAGCTTGATGCTCGGTCTGGTCGCTGGTCATCAGCGACCGACCGATCACTTGCACCGCCATGACTCTGACTCCCCAATTGCGTAATCGGTTCATGAATCGAGCGAGCTGATCAGTAGCTACAGCATGACCGGTGCAGCAATAGAACGCAATAGTGCGTTCTCTGAAAAGCGAACCGACAGGTTGGAATTCGCGCAGTTCAGACCGCTGGCCGGATGAAAAACTGGAACACGTTACAGACAATCGGGCCACAAAACTGTAACGTGTTCTCATGCATTACGACAGCCTGTTCATCGGCGGCCGCTGGACCGCGCCCGCCGCCACCGAGCGCCTCCAGGTCATCTCGCCCGCGACGGTCGAGCCGGTGGGCAGCGTCCCGGTGGTCGGTCGCGCCGACGTCGACGCCGCCGTAGCCGCCGCCCGGCACGCCTTCGACAACGGTCCGTGGCCGTCCACACCGCCCGCGGAGCGCGCCCAGGTGCTGACGCGTGCCGCGCGCCTGATCGAGGAGCGTTCGGCCGATCTGCTTGCCACGCTCACCGCGGAAATGGGCGCACCGCAGATGATCGCGATGACGCTCAACCAGATTCCGGCGGTGGCCGCGCTCGACGCGTACGCCGGACTGGCCGAGTCCTTCCCCTGGCGCGAAACCCGCACCGGCCTGTTCGGTACCGCGCGGGTCTCGCGGGAACCGCGCGGTGTGGTCGCGGCCGTCACGGCCTGGAATGTCCCGCTGTTCCTCGCCGCCAATAAGCTCGCGCCCGCATTGCTCGCCGGATGCACGGTGGTGCTCAAGCCCGCACCGCTGACTCCGTTGACCGCCAACAAGATCGGGGAAATATTCACCGAGGCGGGCCTGCCCGAGGGCGTGCTGTCGATCCTGCCCGCGGAGGCGGATGCCGCGGAGTATCTGGTCTCGCATCCGGGCGTCGACAAGGTCACCTTCACCGGCAGCACCGCGGTCGGTCGCAAGATCGGCGCCATTGCTACCGGACAGCTCAAGAGCGTCTCGCTCGAGCTCGGCGGCAAATCGGCGGCAATCCTGTTGCCGGATATGGATATCGCCAATATCCCGGTGCTCGCCTTCTCCGGTCTGATGAACAGCGGCCAGGGTTGCGTCGCGCAGACCCGCATTCTCGCGCCGCGCAGCCGCTACGACGAGATCCTCGACGCGCTGGTCGAGCACGTGCGGACGCTGGTGACCGGCGATCCCACCGATCCGGCGACGACCTTCGGACCACTGATCTCCGAACGTCAGCGCGACCGTGTCGAGGGCTATATAGCCAAGGGCAAGGAGGAGGGCGCGCGACTGGTGCTCGGCGGCGGCCGCCCGGCAAATGTGGACCGGGGCTGGTTCGTCGAGCCGACCATCTTCGCCGATGTCGACAACAAGTCGACGATCGCGCAGGAGGAGATTTTCGGCCCGGTCCTGTCGGTCATCCCATACGAGACCGAGGACGAAGCGGTGGCCATCGCGAACGATTCCGTGTACGGCCTGGCCGGCTCGGTCTGGACCGCCGATATCGAGCACGGCGCGGAAATCGCGGCGCGGGTGCGCACCGGAACCTACGCGATCAATTGGTACGCATTCGACCCGAGCTCGCCGTTCGGCGGTTACAAGAACTCCGGCCTCGGCCGGGAGAACGGACCAGAGGGTCTGGACGCATTCTGCGAGCAGAAGTCCCTGCTGATGCCGATGGGATGGACGGGGTAGTCAAGCCCCCGGCATAACCACCCGGACTACCGGCTGACGGCCCGGTGCGTCGACGATGCTCGGCGCACCGGCGTCGACGATTTCGACCTGCCAACCCGAAGGCAGCGCATCCTGCAAACGTCCGGCAGCGCGCCGCAGCGGTGTGCTCGCGGTCGACGGCTCGATCTGCGGCACCGCCAGCGGGCCGATTTCCAGATCGGTCATGTTCCAACCACCTCTCATGCGTCGCTCTCATCGCTGGCCGCAAGGTGCGGATTCGCGAGTCGAAAGGGAAGTAGTTCAGTCGATCTAAGTCATACAGTTAATGATTGGCAATCGAACCGTCAGGTCACGAGACGGAAAACACGCGAAGCATAGGCCTCTCCCGGACCGGCTTCTTATTAATACGAAGCACGTCCGGGCAAATCAACCGTAGCGCACCGACGGCTTCAGATTCGACGATCCGAGAACATCGACCAATCGATACCGCCTGGTACGCGCGTTCGCCGACGAGATTTGCTAGCGACGCAGCGACCGGCGATAACCGGCGGGCGTCGTACCGGTGGCCGCGCGCAGATGCACCCGCAGCGCGGTGACGCTACCGAATCCGGACTGTGCCGCAACAACTTCGACGGGCAGTTCGGTAGTCTCCAGCAACTCTCTGGCACGTACGGTGCGCTGCGCCTCCAACCAGCGCCGAGGCGTGGTGCCCACCTCGGCTTTGAATCGGCGGATGAACGTGCGTTCGCTCATCAGCGCATGTCCGGCAAGCGCCGAAACATCCGGCGCCGCAGCCGGATTCGCCGCCGCCCAGGCCATAGTCGCGGCCAGGGCGCCGGGGAAGTCATTGCCACCCAAGGCATCCGGAATGTATTGCGCCTGACCGCCCTCGCGGTGCGGTGGTGTCACATTCCAGCGGGCCAAATCGGCGGCCGGACCCGCGCCCAGCTCTCGACGCACGATATGCAGGCACAGGTCCATTCCCGCGGACAATCCCGCCGAGGTGAGCACATCACCGTCGTCCACGTAAAGCGCGGCGGGGTCCAGCTTTACCGCTGGGAACAGTGCGGCGAATTCATCGCAATACGCCCAGTGGGTGGTGGCGGCCCGCCCGTCCAGAAGTCCGGCCCGCGCCAGGATGAACGCGCCGACGCAAATGCTCACCATGGTCGCGCCGCGCTCCGATGCGGCTCGCAGCGCATCGAGCACCTCGTCGGCAGGCGGCAGCGTTGGCAATCCGATTCCCGGAACCACCACGATGTCGGCGCTGGCCAACGCCTCGAGCCCCTCGTCGACCCGGAGTTCGAAACCGTTCGGGGTCCACACCGGACCCGGCCGGACTCCACAGGTCCGCATCTCGAACCCCACCGATTCCCCGGTCTTGCCCGGCCCGTGGCGGAATGCCTGGACCGCGCAGGCCAGGTCGTAGGTCATGACGCCGTCCAGCGCCAGCGCGACTACCTGCTGCACATCCTCAGTGTGGCATGAATCCGAGCATGACCGGAATCCCTGCCATCAGCTGCGCACCGCGAGGGTGAGGCACCCGCCTCGTGCACCTGTTGATCAGATGCCCCGGCGCCTCGGCCGACGCAACAGGCGCTGGCTTTCGCGCACAACGCGTACCCTGCGCGCAAAATGCCGAACACTATGCGATGCATGGTATTTGGACAGCACCGAGAGGTTACTGGTGCTGGCGGTCGTGGCGGCGCTGGGCGGTCATGACCTCGACCGTGTGCTGACGGATCCAACCGAGGAACTGGTGCAGCGACACGGTGAGCCCCTGGCCCAGTTCGGTGAGTTCGTAGCTGACCCGCGGTGGCGTAGTGGGCTCGACGGTGCGCGCGATCAGCCCGTCGCGCCCCAGCGTGCGCAATGTCTGCGACAGCATTTTCTCGCTGATACCACCGATTTTGGCGTGCAGCTCGGAGAACCGTAGCGGCCCGTCGGTCAGCGCGGTCAGGATCAGCATGCCCCAGCGGCTCGTGATGTGGTCGAGCACCTCGCGTGCCGGACACTCACTGTTGAATGCGTCACTCATGCCCTGCCAGGTAGTGGGCTGGACCTGCGAACGTACCGCCATTTCTGGAGCTTACCTGAAGGTATGTCCTTACCATGGGTAAGCCTTGCGGCCTACGCTGCCGCCATGGTCACAGTTGTTTTCGGAGCCAGAGGCAATGTCGGTCGCCACGTGGTGGAGGGCCTGATTTCGAGAGGGGAACAAGTCCGTTCGACGAGCAGGGAACCCGCCACCGCGGGCTTCCCACCGGGCGCGGAGGTCGTCGCGGCCGATCTCGAGCAGCCCGAAACGCTGCCCGCGGCACTCGAAGGGGCGCAGCGCGTATTCCTATACGCCAAGCCCGAGGGGATCGACGGTTTCGTGGCAGCCGCCGAGGCCGCCGGAGTCCAGCACGTGGTGTTCCTATCGTCGGGCGCCGTGCTGCACAGCAATGCGTCGAGCAATCCGATTGCCTTGATGCACAGCGTCATCGAGTCCGCGATCGAGAAGTCCGGTCTGAATTGGACCTTCATCCGCCCCGGTATGTTCGCCACGAACGCGCTCTGGTGGTGGCAGCATTCCATCCGTGACGAGGGCGCCGTCCGGCTGCCATATCCCGAAGCCAGGACCGCACCCATCCACGAAAAGGATCTGGCAGCACTCGCGGTGACCGCGCTGACCGAGCCCGGTCACCGAGGCCAGGCCTACACCGTATGGGGCGCCGAGTCACTGACCCTGCGCGAGCAGGTGCGGCAGATCGGTGCGGCCATCGATCGCGAGATCGCTTTCGAAGTGATTTCCGATGAACAGGCCCGCGTGGAGCTGGGCAAGACCATGCCGGAGATCGGCGTCGAGGCCGTCCTGGCCGGATGGAAGGCCGGCGTCACCGAACCACCGCAGGTATCGACGATCGTCGAAGACCTCACCGGCCGCCCCGCCCACACCTTCGCCCAGTGGGCACAAGATCACGCTCTCGATTTCCGCTGACCGATCGCCTGTCCAGCCCGAACTTTTTGCTGGTGGGGCGTACGATTGGCGAGAATCCGAGGGTTACTGACATTCGCGCCACTCGTCGGTGGCCGCCTCGGGGGCTTCACTGAGAGCGAGACTGTTCGAGGAGAAGGAGATCGACGTGGGTGCGCCTGCTGGGATGGATTGGGAATGGGCGACGCGTACGAGCGGGGCGCTTTCCGGTCGTCAGCGGAGGCAGCTGACTGCTGAGCTCGTTGCGGGATTGCCCCGGCTCGTTGCGGGGCAGATTGCGATGGCGCTCGGTCGACGCGGGAACGGGCGGGTGGATTTCGCGGAACTGAAACTGCCCGATTCGAAGCTGGCCAAGGCCACGGAAGAGGAAGCGCGGGAATGTCTTTCGGTGCACGTGTTGGAGCACTCGTATCGGAGTTACTTCTTCGGGCGTGCGCTCGCTGCAGTCGATGGCACGCGATACGACGACGAGTTGGCCTACGTTTCCTGCCTGCTGCATGATTTGCATCTCGAACATCCAACGCCCGGAAGGTGTTTCGCGGTGACGGGCGCGGAGCGGGCCGTCGAATTCGTCACCGGTGCGGGTGCGACACCGGAACAGGCACACACCGTCGGTGCCGCGATCGCGGCGCACCTCACCGTCGGAGTCGCCGATGAGGTCGACGATCTCGGCTTCGTCTCCGCAGGCGCGTCCGTGGACGTCTTCGGGGCACGGATGTCCGATCTCGATCCGAGCTGGGTCGAGGAACTGCTGCGCCGCCATCCTCGGCACAACTTCAAACAGCATGTGACGCAAGCGCTGACGAACGAGGCGGCCGCGATGCCGGACGGACGAATTCGATGGCTCTTGCGGACGGGCTTCCGTCAAGTGATCCGGTTCGCGCCGTTCTCCGAATAATCCCGCCACAGCCGAATCCGCCCGCACCATCGCGAAAGATGGTGCGGGCGGTACCGCGAGTT
>NZ_BDBY01000332.1 GCF_001613225.1 Nocardia pseudovaccinii NBRC 100343 | reverse complement strand
GACATCGGTCGATCACCGTGGAGAATCTGCTGACCGAAACCTCCGGCATGAAGGTGGGCGTGCTCACCGAGGGCGTCACCGGGGTGATTCCGATCGATCCGAATAGTGCCGTGCAGGCGCTCGGAGTGCCGTTGGACAATCCGCCGGGCGTGGCATTCAGCTACAGCCAGCGCAATGTCGATCTGCTCGCCTACGTCATCGAATTGGCCGTCGGGGAACCACTGCAGCAGTTCGCGCAGCGTGAGCTTTTCGATCCGCTCGGCATCGAACGCGGCGATTACTACTGGGCGCGCGACCGCGCCGGGCACACCTACGGATACGCGCATCTGATGATCCCGCCGAACGATTTCGCCAAGCTCGGACTGCTGGTGAGCAATAACGGCAGCTGGGGCAGGCAGCAAATCGTCTCCGAGACGTATCTGCGCAAGGCACGCCAACCGTCAGCGGCGAACGATTGCTACGGCTATCTGTTCTGGGTCGGACCGGGATGCGCCGAGACCGCCGCCTACCTGCCCGCCGACATCTACTCGATGTCGGGGCTCGGCATGCAGAACGTCTTCATCATGCCGAGCCTGGATTTGACGGTGGTGTGGACCGGAGTCTTCGGAAATGTCAGCAACGAGGGTATTTCGGGGATCGTGCAGAACACCGAGGAGCTGCCGTACGAATTCTTCCGTCGGCTGTTCGGTGCCTTCGAAGTCCGTCCGGTGCCCGATCCGGGTCCGTATGTGGAGCCGCCGCTGCGTCTGGATCCGAGGCGGTTCGTGGATACGAATCTGCTGCTCGCGGTCTTCGGCATCGGACCTGCGGCATATCCGGACTGCAATGTCTTCAGCTGCCTGAACTATCCATTGGCGCCACCGTTCGCCGATACCGCACCCGGGTGCGCCATTCTGGTCTGCCTCGGTCCGGATCCGCGCACGCCGGGCATCCGCTGAATCACACGCCGAAGAAAGGGATATCGCCTTCCTCAGCACCCTGCGCGAAGAAATGATCCGGCGAGACCGCGATGAACAGGGCATTACCCTCGGCGACGAGTTCACCGCCGTGTTCGAGGCGGGCGTGGATATGCAGTTTGCGCTCGCCTTCGCGCCGATCGAGGATCGCGGTCACGATCATCGGACGATGCAGCGGTGCGGGGCGCACATAGTTCACCTCGAGCTTGGCGGTGACCGCTGGGACGCACATGGCTGTCGGCACCGTGCCGGACGCCTCGTCGAGTACGGCCGCGATGACACCGCCATGTGCGACGCCCGGAGCGCCCTGGTGGCGTTCATCAAGGGTGAAATGGCCGATGATGCGGTCATTTTCGAGGTTCAGTGCGATGCCAACGGCCGCCGGATTCCGTGGTCCACAGCCGAAGCAGCCGTCCACATGTGGCGGCAGCGGACCGTCGGGCATGGGGCTGTTCAGGGGATTCGGCAGGCGCACAATGCTGCTTTCCGCAGTGTTGCTCACGCCGACTCCGCCGCACGTCGAATGTTTGTTCATGATCTGATCTTTCCGCCACAGCGCGACGACGCGGGTGATGGTGCGGACCGGTCCTGGCAGCACTCGATCTACGCCACGGATCACGACGGCGTAGCGGCGCAACCACCGCTCGTCGCGCGCGGTCCATTCGAGGCCGAGCCGCTCACGCAGGATCGGCGGCAGCACACCGGTATTCACCCAGACCGCCAGCGGTCCGACGATTCGCCACATGACGAGCTTCCACAGCCAAACCGGGATCGGCGCGTGCACCCGCGGTCGAGACATCTTCTCCAGCACATCGCCGACGCTCGGGTGATATTCGAGCCGCTCGCGCACAACCCGGTCGAACCATGCCTCGAAGGCGGAAAGATCCTCGGGCACAGCGCGTTCCGGGAGTCCCGCCAGCAATGCGGTGTGCCGCCAGCCGTCGTACAGGTCGGCGCGCTGCGACTCGGTGAGTCCGGAACCGAAACGAGTCGCGACGATTTCGGTGGCCCAATGTGCGGTGGCCAGGACGAAGAAGTAGGCCTCGGGTTCCCAGACGTGATAGCGCCGACCCGCGTGATCGACACCGTCGATGCCCTTGTGCATGGCACGGATGTCGCGGCCGTAGGCGGCGGAGTCGTCGCAGTAGAAGGCCAGGGCGAGAGTCGGCCAGTACGAGCGGTCGAATCGGCCGATCGGATCGGTCTTGAAGATCGAGTGTTCGGCCACGCCCGAGCCGATTACCGGATGCGCTACCTGCAGCAACAATGCGCTCGGGGCGAGCATGATCAACCGCCGGTGTGCGGCGAGGCGGGCGGTCAGCGAGTCCCTGCTCAGGCCGGGTAGGTCGGCGTGCGATGCGTTCAGATCGGACGCTTCGGCGAGTCCGGTCATGCTCACCCTCAATTGGGAACCAGTTGTCTCTCGAATCAAGCTAGATTCAGGAAACAAATGTGTCAAGATTGGCGGATGGCATCCACGGCGCGCACCTACGGCGGGATATCGGCCGATCAGCGACGCGCGACCCGTCGTGACCAGCTCTTGGAGGCCGCCTTCGAGGTAATGGCGACCGAGGGCGCGGCCGGACTGACGATCCGCACGGTCGCCAAAGCCGCCGGACTGTCCACCCGGTTCGTGTACGAGAGTTTCACCGATCTCGACGATCTGATCGGGGCCGCATTCGAGCTGGCTTTTCGCCAGTTCTCGAGCGCCGTCGGTGCGGCCGCCGCGAGCGCGGCACCGGACCGTCGGGCACAGGTCGACGCGGTGGTCGACGCCATGGTCGATTTCTTCCTGGCCGCGCCCGCCAAGGGAAAGATCCTGTCCACCAAGGCATATGGGCATCCGGCCGTGGCCGAGCGGCGGCTGGCGCGCTCGGAGGATGTGTCGCGTGCGTTCCGCGGAATCCTGGCGCAGCTGGTTCCCGACCGCGCTCCGGACGATCCCGCCATCGACCTCACCGCACGCTTTCTGGTCGGCGCGTTCGGCGACACTGTCACCGCCTGGATCCAGCAGGCGCTGCCCTACCCCCGCGACGAATTCGTGCACGACAACGTGGAACTGTTCCTCGGCACCATCGCCGCCCTCGAACGCTTGTGATGCCTCCGATCCCGCCCTTGGACCCGCCAGGGAATCCCGCACTGCCAGGATCGCGCACCTCGCATCGCGCCGACCTCGCACACGGTAACGCTGCGTGAGGTAGCCACGGCAGCGCCGGGATCACACACCGAGCTGCCCTGTGCGGAAGGAATCCCGCTCAACGCAATGGAATTGAGCGCGTCGCACAGCAGGCGACCACCTCGCACACGGTATAGACGTTGTGCGAGGTAGTGACGGCTTCTGCGGGAGCGTCAGAGGGGGGTGGTGTGGCGTTTGCGGAGGGTTTGAGTGAGGGGGCCGGGGCGGCCGTCGGCGATCAGACGGCCGTCGACTTCGGCGACCGGGGAGGTGCCGGATGAGGTGCCGGTGACGAAGACTTCGTCGGCTATATAGAGCTCGGTGAGGTCGATGGTGCGTTCGACGATCGGCATGCCGTCTTCCGCGGCGAGGGTGAGGATGGTGCGGCGGTTGATGCCGTCGAGGATGTCGCAGGACACGTCCGGCGTGATCAGGGTGCCGTTGCGGACGAGGAAGATATTGGCGGCGCTGAGTTCGCACACGTGGCCGTTGCCGTCGAGGAAGATGCAGTCGTCGTAGCCGCTGTCGATCGCGTCCTGTTTGGCGAGTACCGAATTGACGTACGCGCCATTGACTTTCGCCCGCGAGGGAATCGCATTGTCCGGAATGCGCCGCCATGGACTGGATTTCAGCCGCATACCGTCCTGGGGCACGATCGGCACCGCGTCGTAGACGAAAATGCTGACCTGGATGGCGCAGCCGCGCACCCGGGTGCCCGGAATCGATTCGACGACATGCACTGTCGCGCGGACGAATACGTCCTCGATCGGCGCATTGGCCGCTGCCAGGTCGATGATCGCCGTGCGGAATCGGGCGAAGTCCCATTCGGCGGCGAACCGGTCGATGCCGATGATCTTGCAGGATTCCTCGAGTCGCCGGAAATGGTCGTCGAGCCGAAATGCGGTGCGTGCCGATCCATCCACAAGCACTGGGAACACTGTGTACACGCTGAGCCCGTACAACACTGCTGACGATGCGACCGCGACCGACGCCTGTTCCGCGTCGATGAGCCGGTCGCCGAAGTACACCTGTGGATAAGGATTCGCCATCGGCGCAGGCTAGCAGTGGGCACCCGGGCGGAGCGAGGGGAATTTCGGCCCACCCGGGCCTGCCGGGTCAGTTCTCCACAAGCCGGGCGAAACGCGCCGTATCCATGTAGTCGCGGAACAGCGTGATCTTGCCGTCGCGGACCCGTACGACATTGACGGAGGTGCGAACTCGCGCCCGCTCGGCGCCGGGCACCGTCATATCCACCTCGTTCTCCACGAAAACCACCTCGGGATCGGCTGTTTCGTACACCTGTGGATAGATCCCGTGCACCTCGATTCGCGAAATTCCGGACCAGCGCTGCGCGAGATGCGCGCGTATCTCCTCGCGCCCGACCAGCCGGTTCGGCATTCCGGGAATCACGAAGGGGATCTCGAACACCGCATCCGGGGCGAGCAGTTCGACGAATGCGTCGGCATCGCGCGCTGGCAGCTCCCGGAACAGCCGTTCGACCAGTTCACGAGGGCTTTCCACCGAAGTCTCCACCATGAAAACACCTGCTTCAAATAAGCGGAACGTTGACCCCGCTTATCATCCGGAACGATCGCCCCGCTTGTCAATGCCTCCAGTAAACTCAGCCCTCATGACCTATCGCGAGGAACCGCGCCCGCTACGCGCCGACGCGCGCCGCAATCGCGACCGCGTACTCGCCGCCGCACAGGAGGCCTTCGCCGCCGAGGGCATTGCGGTCCCGCTCGACGAAATCGCCCGCCGCGCGGGCGTCGGCGCGGGCACCGTCTACCGCCACTTCCCCACCAAAGAAGCCCTTTTCGAAGCCGCGATCGTCGACCGCGTCGAGCGAATGATCACCTATGCCCGCGAACTCGCCACCGCCCCCGACCCCGGCAAAGTCTTCTTCGACTTCCTCGACCGCATGGTCGCCGAGGGCACCGTCAAACGCGACCTGGCCGAAGCGGTGGGCGCCGACGCCCCCGAAAGTCGCAGACCCGCCCACGATCTGAGGGGCGCCATCGCCCAATTACTCACCCGTGCACAACAATCCGGGGACGTACGACGCGATATCGATATCGACGACCTCATGCGCGTCGTCAAGGGCACCTTCTTGGCCGCCAACGCCACCAACACCACCGCGGAACAACGCCGCCGCACCTTCGCGATCGTCTTCGACGGACTACGGCCCCACTGACCGAACCGGGCGGGCAAGGCGCGGTGAGCAGGACCGTTATCGACTCGCGCTGTCCTAGTCGACTGGCGACATATCGTGACGTGGCGCGCGGCAGGCGTCGATGATGATCTTGCGAGCCGCACGACCTTCAGGGCTGGGCATGAGCGCGTAGTTGTGCGGCAGCCCCTGGCCCTCGTGGTAGTCGACCCGTACCCCGGCAGCTTCGGCGCGGCGGGTGAGGGTTCGGGCGTCGGGCAGGACCATTTCGTGGGTGCCGGAAAAGATGGTCAGGGGCGGTAGTCCTTCGACGGGGCCGAACAGGGGGCTGACGCGCGGGTCGCGCAGGTCGAGGCCGTCGGCGTAGATGCGCGCCACCTCGGCCATTCCGGGCCGCTGATGCAACGGATCGACCTGTTCGAGCTCGGCCACTGCCGGGTCGGAAAGGGTGGCGTCGAGCCATGCGGAGATCAGCACGACCCGAGATGGTTGCGGCCCACCCTGATCGCGCAGGACATGTGCTGCCGCCAGTGCCAGCAGGCCGCCCGCCGAATTGCCCATCACCACGGTCTTACCGGAGCCGCGCTGCTCGATCGTGCGGGCGAGTATCGCGGCGGTGGTGGCGACCATGTTTGCGGCGCTGCCATGTGGGATCAGCGGATAGATGGGGACCACGACCTCCGCCGGAATGGCAGCGCCGAGTTCGCGGACGAAACTCCAGTGCGGGCGCACGATCTCGGCGAAAAAGCCGCCGCCGTGCAGGAAAACCACGCTGACGTCGGTGGGTCCGGCGGTCGGCGTGACCCGGAATACGGGCCAACCGTCGAGATCATCCCGGGTGACGGTCGCCGCCTTGCGCAGGAACGCCGGGGGCCGGACCTCTTCGACGCGACGGTCGCGCTTTTCCAGCGCCGCATGAATCCCTTCCGCGCTGCCGAGCATCTGCTTCTGGCCGCGCGATGCCAACAGCGCGGTGATAGCCCTGGTCTGCCAGCTCGGCTTCACGGTAACTCCCTGGGTTGCCATATCCGTTCATCTCCTGTCGTCGCGGCTCGCATCGGCTGATTGCGCCGGGCACCGATTAGCCTGACGAACATGACCGGGACCGCGCTTTCACAAACCTGCGGTGCGCCGGTGCTGTGGATGCGGCCCGCACATGTCGGATATCTCGGCCCGGAACTGGGCGTCGGGATGCATGCCACGTCGATCGGGTATCTCGGCCTGAGCTTGGACGGACCGTTCGCGGTGGAGACGGCCGCGGATGAGGCGATCATCACCCGCAGCGTGTTCATACCGGCTCGGGTACCAGCCCGGATCGTCTCGGAGGGCCGGATCGCATTGCTGTTCGCCGAACCCGGCATCGCGATGATCGCTGGGGTCACCACCGTTTCGGCTAGCAATGTCGAGTCCGCGGCTGTCGATCCGAGCGCGGAAGCCGTCCTCATCACCGCCGCCCGAACCGGTGTCGCCGAGCTGGAGCGCCTGATATCGGTTCGGGAATCGGCCATGGACCCCCGAATCGATGCCATTGTCCGCGACATTCGTGACGACCCGACCGCGCACATCCGCGCCGAGCACGCGGCCGATGCCGCCGGGATGTCGGAAACCCACTTCCTACGAACCTTCGCCGCACACACCGGCACCACATTCCGCCGCTACCGCCAATGGGCGCGGCTCCGAATGGTTTTCGCGAGCCTGGCCGCCGGACACGACCTCACCCGCTGTGCCGCCGATGCCGGATTCGCCTCCCCGTCACACCTGAGCGAAACCTTCCGGCGCACCTTCGGGCTGTCACTGACGGCACTGCTCAACTCGTCGGTGACATTCGATTTCAGATGACCGAAAAGCAAACGGGCCGTTCGGATCTCACGATCGGAACGGCCCGTTCGGTCAATGTCAGCGCTGGGCCAACAGGACTTCGGCGATTTGAATGGTGTTGAGGGCGGCGCCTTTTCGGAGGTTGTCCCCGGAGATGAACAGCGCCAAACCGCGGCCTTCGGGGACGCCCGGATCATGGCGGATGCGGCCGACGAGGGAGTCGTCCTTGCCCGCCGCGGCCAAGGGGGTCGGCACGTCGGTGAGCTCGACGCCGGGCGCCTTGGCGAGGATTTCCTTGGCGCGCTCGACCGAAATCGGTTCGGCGAATTCGGCATTCACCGACAGCGAGTGGCCGGTGAAGACCGGGACACGCACGCAGGTGCCGCTGACCAGCAGGTCGGGCAGGCCGAGGATCTTGCGACTCTCGTTGCGCAGCTTCTGGTCTTCGTCGGTTTCGAAGGAGCCGTCGTCGACCAGCGAACCGGCGAGCGGGATCACATCGAAGGCAATCGGCGCGACGTACTTGTTCGGGGCCGGGAACTGCACCGAATTGCCGTCGTGCACCAGCTTTTCGGCATCGTCGACCACGGCGCGCAC
The DNA here is from genome assembly GCF_001613225.1 of Nocardia pseudovaccinii NBRC 100343. Lineage (GTDB taxonomy): Bacteria > Actinomycetota > Actinomycetes > Mycobacteriales > Mycobacteriaceae > Nocardia > Nocardia pseudovaccinii. Next base: position 24,094 of record NZ_BDBY01000332.1, on the reverse strand, counting down.
CTGGGAGACCAGCTCCTCGACACCGGCCAGGCCGCTGCCGGAGACCGCCTGGTAGCTCGAGATGACCAGGCGCCGCAGACCCGCCACATCGTGCAGCGGCTTGAGCACCGGCATCGCGGCCATGGTGGTGCAGTTCGGGTTGGCGATGATGCCCTTGACCAGATTGCGGGTCTGCTCCGGATTCACCTCGCTCACGACCAGCGGGACCTCGGGATCCTTACGCCAAGCCGACGAGTTGTCGATCACCGTGACACCGGCCGCCGCGAAACGCGGGGCCTGCACGCGCGACATGGTGGCGCCCGCGGAGAACAGCGCGATATCCAGGCCGGTGGGATCGGCGGTCTCGGTGTCCTCGACCACGATTTCGCCGCCGCGCCACGGGAGGGTCTTACCCGCCGAGCGGGCCGAGGCGAAGAAACGCACCTCGTCGGCCGGGAAGTTGCGCTCCTCCAGCAGTTTTCGCATGACGGCGCCGACCTGTCCGGTCGCGCCGACGACTCCTACCCGTACACCCATGCTTATCGTCCTGTTCCCGCGTGGACGACGGCGACCTCGTCGCCGCCCAGATCGAAGGCCTTGTGCAGCACCTGCACGGCCTCGTCCAGTTCGGTGTCCTTGACCAGCACCGAGATCCGGATCTCGGAGGTGGAGATGAGGTCGATATTCACGCCCGCGTTCGCCAGCGCCTCGCAGAAGGTCGCGGTGACGCCGGGGTGGCTCTTCATACCCGCGCCGACGAGGGAGACCTTGCCGATGTGGTCGTCGTAGAGCACCTGCGAGAAACCGATCTCGTCCTGACGCTTGGTCAGCATCTCCACCGCACGCGCGCCCTCGGTCTTGGGCAGGGTGAAGGTGATATCGGTCTTACCCGTCTCGACCTTGGAAATGTTCTGCAGGACCATATCGATATTGATCTCCGCGTCGGCGATCGCGCGGAATACCTTGGCGGCGTAGCCAGGTTCGTCCGGCAGGCCGACCACGGTCACCTTGGCCTCGCTGCGGTCGTGCGCGACGCCCGTGAGGATTGCTTGCTCCAAGGGGATGTCCTCCATCGATCCATAGACGTAGGTGCCGGGCTTGTCGGTGTAGGACGAGCGCACATGCACCGGAACGTTGTAGCGGCGCGCGTATTCCACACAGCGCAGCATGAGTACCTTCGCGCCGCAGGCGGCGAGCTCGAGCATCTCCTCATAGGAGACCTGCTCGAGCTGCTGCGCGTCGGGCACGATCCGCGGGTCGGCGGTGAAGACGCCGTCCACATCGGTGTAGATCTCGCAGACGTCGGCCTCCAGCGCCGCGGCCAGCGCGACCGCCGTGGTGTCGGAGCCGCCGCGGCCGAGCGTGGTGACGTCACGGCTGTCCTGGCTGACGCCCTGGAAACCGGCGACCAGCACGACCAGACCTTCGTCCAGCGCGGCGCGCACCCGGCCCGGGGTGACGTCGATGATCTTGGCGTTACCGTGCGATCCGGTGGTGATCACACCCGCCTGCGAGCCGGTGAACGAGCGAGCCTCGGCGCCCAACGAGTGGATGGCCATGGCGACCAGCGCGTTGGAGATGCGCTCGCCAGAGGTGAGCAACATATCCATTTCGCGGGCGGGCGGCGCAGGCGCCACCTGCTGCGCCAGATCCAGCAACTCGTCGGTGGTATCGCCCATGGCCGAGCAGACGACGACCACGTCGTGGCCCTGCTTCTTCGTCTCGACGATCCGTTCAGCGACGCGCCGGATACGCTCGGCGGTCGCTACCGAGGATCCTCCGTACTTCTGAACAACGAGAGCCACGACAGGGTCCTCCAAGATCGACAATCAGCTGCTAACAGCACCCCAGCGTACCGGCCGAGGTCCAGCGGATCCCTTCCTACCTCCTCAGCCCGCGAGTATCGAAGGGGCAGTTCGCGAATCGATCTTGACCGAAAACGCCTCCTGCCTTCGGTGATCCCTACCAGCCGAGCGGCCACGAGCGCGGCACAGTATCGCGGCGTCGGACATACTATGTTGATGCATCAACCGCTCGATCCGAACTCTCCGCACTCGAGCACGACCACCCTGATCGCGCTCACCCATCCGAGCCTCTCTCGTCTCCGCGAATCGGCTCGAGCACCGCACCATGAGGTGCTTGCGCGGGAGTCGGGGCGGCGCTCAGTTCCACCGGCTGCACGAAAGGTGACAGCGCTGCTGTAGGAAAGCGACAGCGAGGAGGACGATGAGCCCATGAAGAGCACGGTGATCGAGGTGACCACGGGACGATCCGAGGTCGTGTACGACATCACGCCGCAGTGCGCGTCGTTCGCACGCGAGGCGGGCGAGGACGGGCTGCTGCACATCTTCGTGCCGCATGCCACGGCCGGGATCGCGATCATGGAACTCGGCGCGCGCAGCGATGACGACCTGCTCGCCGCATTGCGCGACCTGCTGCCCGCCGACGATCGCTGGCGGCATGCCCACGGCTCCCGCGGGCACGGCCGCTCCCACGTCATGCCCGCGCTGATCCCGCCCTTCGCCACCGTGCCCGTCATCGGCGGCGCACTGACCCTGGGCACCTGGCAATCAATCGCGATGGTCGACCTCAATGTCGATAACCCGGACCGCCAAGTGCGCCTGTCATTTCTACGCGGCTAGCCCCTACCACTGGGCAGACGATCACCATGCGTTCTCGGCAGCATCGGCCGACTCGAGACCAGCAGCGCCGATACATGGTGATCAGCTGTCCAATTTCGGACCACAGGCTCTGGTGAGCCAGGTGACCTGCGCACCGCTGCCGAATTCGGTGCGTTTGGTGGGTGTGAACAAGGTGGGGTCGAATTCGCCCGCGAAGGCCTGGGTTCCGGTTCCAGCCACCACTGGATAACTCTTGATGACGAGCTCATCGATCTCGCCGAGTAGCTGTGCGGCGAGCTTGCCGCCACCCGCCAGCCAGATATCCAGGCCGTCCTCCTGTTTCAGGCGACGTACCAGGCCGACCGGATCGCCCTCGACAAGTTCGACAGTCGGGTCATCGATCCGGCCGAGGGAACTCGACACGATGTACTGGCGCATATGCGCATATGGGCTGGTCACGCCTATGGCCTGGGCCGGAGCATAGGTGCCTCGACCCATGACCAAGGTGTCGAACCTCTGATTCGCCGCATCCACCGCCAGCCCGATATGCGGGCGCACATGGGTCGGCAGGGTCTCCGGGTACTCCGCTTTGATCCAGTCCCACATGTCGTCCACCGGATAGAAGCTGATGTCGTCGCCGGGCCCCGCGATATAGCCGTCGAGGGACATGCCGACGTAGTAGACGAGTTTTCGCATATGAATACCTCTTTCGTGGTGCAGGATCGTCAGGCCCGGGAGAACCAGGTGACCTGGGCGCCGTTGCCGAACTCCCGGCGCTCGGTCGGCCTGAACAGGGTCGGGTTGAAGGCACCCGAGAAGGCGGATATGCCGCCGCCCGCGACGACCGGATAGCTCTTGACGATCATCTCGTCGAGTTCGTCGAGCAGCGCCCCGGCCAGCTTGCCGCCGCCGCACAGCCAGATATCGCCGCCCGCTTCGGCTTTCAACCGTCGCACCAGCCCGACCGGATCGCCCGCGACCACCTCGACCCGCGGATCATCGATCGGGCCGAGGGTGCTCGAAATGACGTACTGCCGCATATGCGCGTACGGACTGGTGACCCCCTCGGACAGCGCGGGCTCATAGGTCGCGCGGCCCATCAGCACGGTGTCGAACCGCTTACTCGGTTCGTCCACCGCCATCCCGACGTGTGCCCGCACCTGGCGCGGCACGAAGTCCGGATACTGCCCCGTGATCCAGGTCGCCATCTCGGCGTCGAGCGGATAGAAGTCGAACTCCCCTGCCGGACCGGCGATATAGCCGTCGAGCGAGACGGCCACGTAGTAGACGAGTTTTCGCATATCAATACCGCCTGATCCGTTGTACTCTAACTGAAGTGGTTTGAAGGTAGTACTACAGATGGAGTGGTGTCAAGTGCGGACGAATCCGGAGCGGCGGCAAGCGCTGCTGGATGCGGCGATCGAGGTGTTGGCGAAGGAGGGGGCGCGCGGGCTCACCTTTCGAGCGGTAGACAAGGAGGCCGGGGTGCCCGCGGGTACGGCGTCGAACTACTTCGCCAATCGTGACGACCTGTTGACCCAGGTGGGCGGGCGGTTCTACGAACGGTTGACGCCGAGCGCGGCGACCATGGCCGACCTCGCGACGGGCCCGAAGACGCGAGCGCATATCACCGAGCTGATGCGCGAGACGGTCAGTCGCATCGAGGCCTTCCGCACCGGCTACCTGGCCATGCTCGAGCTGCGCCTGGAGGCGACGCGGCGACCGGAGTTGCGGGCGGTCATGACCGAGGCAGTGCGCGCGGATCTCGATTTCAATGTGCGAAACCATCTCGAAGCCGAACTGCCCGGCGACGAAAACTCGGTGATCCTGCTGTATCTGGCGCTGAATTGGCTGATCGTGGACCGGCTGACGCTGCCGGGAATCTTCACCGAGACACAGAGCCAGGAGCTGATCGAGGCCGCGGTCGATCGACTCGTCGGCAACGAGTGAAACGCCGCGTAGTACTGGGAACCCTTGTGACGCGCGTCACCGTCATTCGATAATGGGGCGATGATGGCGAATGTCGGAGACCGGCTCCTCGTACACGGCCACGTTGTGGGACAGAGTGATCGCCACGGCGAAATCGTCGAAGTCCGCGGGCCTCAGGGCGCACCGCCGTATGTGGTGCGATTCGATGACGGGCACGAATCGCTCGTCTACCCGGGCCCGGACGCGATCATCGAACCAACGCCGCACTGAGCCGCCGCACCCAACGGGCCCGCTCGCCGCGGGCCCGTTACCCCCTGCGCGGCCGCAGATGCGAATACCTTGCGCACGATCGACTTACGCCCCGTCAGCTCCTACGGCAAGTCCACTGGACCGGCGATATCGCGATTCGTTCGAAAATACTGAACCGTAACTTGTTCTCGCCGTACATAATCGACCGTGATCCCCCCGAGATATGCGGCCGATGTGGCTTCGGGCACTGCCCGCTCAGTTGACTTGCGAATGTGTCGCTGGGCACAATTTGCCGATGTAGTTGGGCGGGGGCGGAGGTATGGAATGCGTACAAAGACCGATATCCGTTTCGTCGTCGACGCCGATCCCGAGCAGGTAATGGATGCACTGGCCGCGGTCGAGATGCTCCCGGAGTGGTCGACCTCCTACAGCGACGCCCGGGTCGCGAGCCGCGACGACAACCTGCGACCGCGCCGGGTATTCGTCAAAGCGGAGCTGATGGGCGGCTCGGATCTGCAGGTCCTGGAGTACGAATGGACCGAGACTCGCTCGTCCTGGGAGGTGGCCGACAGCACCCGAGGGGTGAAGGGCGGCGGCTGGTTCGAGGTCACCGAGGGCGAGCAGGGCGCCGACGTCTGGTACCACGTCGAGCTCTACATCCCGATCCCCGTGCCGGGCATGCTGGTGAGCCGGACCATGCGTCGCTCGAACGAGGCGGTCGTGCAGAACTTCATCGAGTTCGCTGAGGGCTTCACCGAGAACGAGAACTATCAGGCCGTGTAGGAACGCACCTGTCGCATTCGGATGCGACGATGTGAACCATGATCGGTTCCAAACGGGCACGCCTGCTGCCAACGGCCGAGGATGCGTCGGTAACTCAGCTCGAGTTGTTCTTCGACCTGGTGCTCGTCTTCGCGTTCACCATGGTCACCGGCCTGGTCGCACACGACACCAGCGCCAAGAACATGCTGCGGGCGGTGCTGGTACTCGCCGTCATGTGGTGGCTGTGGATCGCCTACTCCTGGCTGGGCAATGTGGTGCGCGCGGACGAGGGCATCGCGCGCGTCGGCATGTTCATCGCGATGGGCGGCGGTTTCCTTGCGGCACTCACCATTCCGGAAGCATTCGAGGATCTGCGCGGCGGCTGGTTCGGCCCGCTGGTCTTCGCGATCGCGTATCTGATCGTGCGCCTGGTGCACCTGGGCATGTTCTTACTGGCCAGCGCCGAGGATTCGCAACTGCGCAACCAGGTGCTGCGCTGGAGTCTGGGCTCCATCACCATCGGCACCACACTGCTCGTCATCGCCGCGATGACCTCCGGGACGACGCAGATCGTGCTGTGGATCGCCGCGATCGTCGGCGATATGGGGTGGACCCTGCTCGCAGGCGAGGACTGGCGATTGAATTCAGCCCGCCATTTCTCCGAACGCTACGGGCTGATCGTCATTGTGGCGCTGGGTGAATCGATCGTCTCGATCGGCATCGGCGTTGCCGGACTGCCCATTTCGTGGCCGATCGCGGTCGGATCCCTGCTCGGACTCGCGGTTTCGGGTCTGCTGTGGTGGGCGTACTTCGATGTGGCGGCGTTGTCGGTGGAGCACGAGTTGCAGCACGCCGAGGGCGAGCGGCAGATCAAGATCGCCCGAAACTCCTACACCTTCTGGCATTTCCCGATGATCGCCGGGATCATCGGTCTCTCGCTCGGACTGAAGAAGGTGCTCTACTACGTCGGCGACGAATCGGCGCACAGCCTGAAGGACGCGCTGTCCGGGATACCGCTGTTCGCGCTGTACGGCGGTGTGGTGCTGTATCTGATCGCATTGGTCGGGTTCAAGCAGTACGCGACCGGGAACGTCACGGTGCCGCGCCTGGTGGCCGCCGGACTGCTGCTCGCGCTGACTCCGGCGGCCTGCGCGCTACCCGCGCTGGCCTCACTGGGACTGCTGTGCGGTGTGCTGGTGCTGCTGATCGTCTGGGAGACAATGCGTTACGCGGCGCCGCGCGACGAGATCAGGCACGCGGCACACGGCTGAGGTGGTAGCGCACGGTCTGTTCGTGCGGCGTCGGGCCGTAATTGGACGGCGCGACGCGCACCCCGGCGTGCACGGCGTCTCGGATCTGATCCACGTTCTCGCGGATCATGTCCGAGACCAGTTCGTCCGTGCGCGGATCCGCCAGCACCTGGAAGACGATCCGGAATGTGGTGTCGGCGACGAGCCGGATGATCTCGTCGTGGAACGGGATGTAGCGGACCCGACCGGCCTGCGGATCGTTCTTGATGAGTTCGAGGATCATCTCGTCCATTTCGGCGCGGTTCTCCTCCAGCGCCGCCGCGATATTGCGGGTGTAGTGGCCCGTGCGCAGCACCTGCGCGACCTCGTCCATGATGGCGATGGTCATGGGGCGCTTGATGACATCGACGATGGTCGTCACGAACCGGTTCACCACCGCGGCGGTCACGCGATCGCCGAGGGCCCGATCGGCGACCCGGCCGAGCCGGACCGCGATCACCACGATCCGCAGTAACCGGAACCCGCGGAAGAACGGGCTGGTCACCGGGATCATGCCGAGCACTTCGTACCAATAGACGAACGGGAACGTCCACGGCCAGCCCGCGCGGCGCCAGCGCCAGAGGAATTCGGCGGCGAATATCGCGCAGACCGAGTAGTCGAGGACCACGATCACGCGGTAGGTGTGCGTGGAGACCTCGAAGAAGCTGACCCAGGTGACCAGCACGACCGAGACGATCGCCAGCGCCAGCATCACCAGATCTGACCACAGCGCGGGCGGCTTGCGTGGAAAATCCAGCTTCGGTCCGTCGTCGAGGCCGGGCGTGGTCGGCCTGGTCGGTGTTGCCACGTGAGGATCCCTTCGACGCCGAACGGTCCCGCCGACAGTAATACGCGCCGCGCCGGGCTACTTCCCAGCGCGGATGATCGCCCCGATATTGCGTTCGGCCAGTGCGGTAATGGTGAGCGAGGGGTTGACCGTGCCGGTGCTGCCCGGGATGGCCGCACCGTCCATCACGTACAGGCCCGGATGACCGTGCACGCGACCGTTGCCATCGGTTGCCCGCCCGAGCACCGCACCACCCAGTGGGTGCGCGGTGAACAGCGCGTTCGCGTCGTAACCGAGTGCGCCGTATTCGACGAGGGCATTGGAACGTTCGGCGATCCGATGATCGACCGCGCGGGCGGCGGCCACGATATCGTCGCGGTTCCCGGTCGACCAGGACAGTCCGACCGTATTGCGGGCACGGTCGTAGCCGAAGCGCGCGCGAGCCGGATCGAGCACCATGCCCAATGAGGCGAGCGCGCCGGTCTCGAACGGAATGCCGGGGATGTACCAATTTTCCAGCGTGAGCGGCACCGCGGATTCGTCGAGGATCCGGCTCGCGCTCGGCACGCCCTGACCGAAACCGGCCAGCTCGCTGGCGCCGCGAGCCAGCACCACATCGCCGTTGGTGCCCCAGCCGTCGCCGATGTGCTCGTTGAGGTTCGGCAGTGCGCCGGTGGCCTGGGCCCGCACCAGCAGCTCCGAGGTACCGACCGAACCCGCGCCGAGGAACAGGCGGTCGCAGGTGATGGTGCGGGTGCCGATCACGTCGCCGGTCGGCGAAAGTTTTGTCACGGTCACCGAATAGCGGCCGCCGGATTCCTGCGCGATGGCGTCGACGCGGTGCCCCGGATAGATGGCGGACTTTCCGGTGTCCTCGGCGTAGCGCAGGTAGTTCTGGTTCAGGTCGAACTTCGCGCCGTTGGAGTTGCCGAGATTACTGCGCGCCACCGTCGCGGAAGGCCTTGTGGTACCGGCGATTTCGCCGCGAAGCACATCCCAGTTGAAGATCGAGTCATTGGCGACCGGCTGATAGCCCGCCCTGCGCACCTGCTCGTCCCAGGCCCGCGAATGCGCGAACGGTGAAGCGGCGTACAGGTCCGCCGGAATAGGGCTGAGCCGCAACATCTCCCGCACGCGCGGGTAATAGACGCGCTCCATTTCGCCGTAATCGACGGTGCCGCCGAAGACATGGTCGAAGAAGCGGCGCTCGGGCGCGACCATCGCACCGGAGAAGATGACCGAACCGCCGCCGACCGCCGCCGCCCGCCACACATCGATGCCCGGGTACTGGGTGCAATCGAGCACCCCGCCGAAGTTGGCGAAATGCGTCGGCACCTTGGTGACACCGGTGAAGTTGGTGCGATGCCAGAAGCCGCGGCCGTCGGGCAGATCGTCACCGGTGAAGATCTCGCGCCACGGATCGTTCGGCCAGCGCGAACCGCGCTCCAGCACGGTATTGGCGATGCCGGCCTCGGCCAATCGCAGTGCGGTGACCGAAGCGCCGAAGCCGGAGCCGATGACGATCGCGGGCGAATGCTCGGGCGGATCGGGAAGCGGCGCAAAGATTTCCGGGACCCACATGCGGAAAAGGTTGTCCCACATCGGATCTGCGGCATCGGCTGTCGCCCTGCCAAGTACGGTTCCCGCGACACCCAGCATCGCGGCCGCACCGGCTGCCTTGAAAAAGGCACGTCTGTGCACCCTGGCCACCTCCCTCATCACGCATGGCCGAGCGCAGACTACCGGGATTCGGGAGTCCTGAACAGTGGCGGCGGCAGGAATGCGGGCGATCTTGGTCGAGCGGTTTCCGGTACTGGCGTTTCAGTCGGCGAACGGGGCCTCGTCCGGCTTGCAGGTTGCGCCGGGCGCGGGGAGTTGCAGGTCCACGAGGTAGTGCTCCTGGAGTCTGCCCGCGCAGTCGCTCACCACCAGGTGCCCGTAACCGCCCTCGACGATCACCAGCCTGGCATTGACCAACTCCTGCTGCGCCCGGCGGGCGGCCGTCAACGGGGTGACCGGATCGAAGCGGTTGTTGAACAGCAGAGCTGGCTTATCCGAACGCAGAATCCACGGACCGGTGATGCGCTGCGGATACCCCCCGGCCGATGCGGGCCAGGCACCGCAAGCCTGTCTCAGGTACAACCACATGGCACCGTAATGCGGTGCGACACTGGAAAGTTCGGCTGCCATGGCGGGCCAGTGCTCGGGTTCGCGGCCAAAGCTGTTGTCCGCGCAGGTAATTGCGATGAAGGAGTCGAGGAAATCTTCGGTGAACCCGCCCGCATCAAGAATCTGTTGTACGACATCGGGATTGCCCGCCGGGCCGCGCTCCAGTTCGGTGAGAAGTTCGGCCAGCGCGGGCCAGCCCTCCTTGATGTCGTAAAGCATGGTGGCGTGTGCGGGCAGCACCTCGGTGAGCGTTACCGCGCGGGTGTGCTCACCCTGGCCGACCACGATGGGACCCTGGTGCAGGCGGTCCAGCACGGCGTCGTTGCGGACGCGCAGTGCGGCGGCATCGGTTTTGGCCGGGCCCGCGAACACACAGCGCGGCTGTCCCGCCTCGGCACACAGCCGCAGGAACTCCGCGAGTACCTCCTCGGTGCCCGCCGCGGAGTCGGCGATCTGGGCGCGCGAATCGTTGGTGTAGGCGTCCGGGTCGATCATCGAGCCGAGTTGCAGTGCGCGGACCCGGTCGCCGAACAACGCGCCGTAAACCTCGCCCAGATAGCTCGCGTAGGAACCGCCCGTGTAAGTCATGGTCGCCTCGCCGACCGCGCGGCGCAGCAGATCCAGATCGCGCGCGGCATCGACGGTGGTGAGGTGCGCCAGCAGCTCCGGGCTGTGCGCGGCGCAACCGGCGGCCAGTTCGCGGGCGTTGCGCGCGGCGGCGGCCTCCTGTTCGGCATTCGCAGGCGGGAGCAGTATGCCGGACCAGAACCGGTGCTGCTCTTCGGAATTCGCGAAACAGCGCACCTGACCGCTGCGGCCGATGCCGCGCTGATCGAAGGTGATCACATCGAATCGGCGGGCCACCTCACCGGCTGACAACTCACCGTGACTCGCCCATTTCAAGCCCGAGCCGCCGGGTCCGCCGACCGCGCTGAACAGGGTGCCGATGCGGCGGTCCTTATCCGCGGCCGGTTGTTTGACGACGGCCAGCGACAGCGTGGCACCGTTGGGCTGCGCGTAGTCGATCGGGACCGCGGCCGTCGCGCACTGATACTTGCTCAACTCCGTTTCGGGGCACTGCGCCCAATCGAGTTTCGGAGTCGGCGCCGCATCGGCCTGCGCGACCAGTTCGGCGACCTGCGTAACCGCGGCACTGTGCCGAGAGCACGAAACCAATGACGGCACCAATACGGCCGCCAGTGCCAATCCGACGATCTTCCACCCGCGCATAACGATCATCCTGCGTTGCGGACCCGACCGCCGTCGTCCTCCTTTGGGACCAATCCCGCTGCGCGACAAGTGCGACCGCACTAGGGGTTTCGCATCTCGAGTGCCACGTACATCCTTCGTCTACGTCATCAGCAGTCGGACGACGGCAATGCTGCCCACCACGACGATCACCGCGCGCAATGCGGTGGGCGGCATCCGCCTGCCCATCTTCGCGCCGAGCTGACCGCCGATGATCGAACCGACCGCGATCAGCGCGGCGACCCGCCAGTCGACATCGGCGATCATCGTGAACACCACTGCGGAAACCGCGTTCACCAGCAGACCGAGCACATTCTTGACCCCGTTGAGCCGCTGGATGTCCTCGTGCACGAACACCCCGAGCAACCCGATCAACAACACACCCTGGGCCGCGCCGAAATAGCCGCCGTAGATGCCGCACAGAAATATCGCGACGTACAGGATCAGGCCACCGTGTTCCGGCGCCGGACCCGCATCGGCCGCGCGGCGCTGCTTCACCCAGCGCGCCAACCGCGGTTGGACCACGACCAGGATCAGCGCCGCGATGATCAGCACCGGCACGATCGCCTTGAAGGCCGCGGCAGGCAGAATGAGCAGCAGGATCGCGCCGGTGGTGCCGCCGAGCAGGGACGCGCTGCCCAGCCGGACCAACCTGGCCCGCTGGCCCTCGAGTTCGCGCCGATAGCCGTACGCCCCGCTGACGCCACCGGGGACCAGACCGATGGTGTTCGACACGTTCGCCGTGACCGGCGGAATCCCGAAGGCGAGCAGCGCCGGGAAGGTGATCAGGGTGCCCGAGCCCACAATCGTGTTGATGCCGCCCGCCGCGATGCCCGCGCCGAAGACCGCCAGTTGTTCCAGCCAAGTCATTTGAACCTACCTCCAGCCGGTCGGAACGCTAATCGTTACGTCGGATGACCGGACGATGGGGACCGGGCTTTCGGCAGTGCGCCGGGGCACGGTAAACTCGCCGACATCATGCAGCGGGCACTTCTTCTCGGCCGCCGCGACGGGGTCTGATCGGACTGGCCTCCCGTCGCGGGGTTCTGCCGTGCCGGTCGACCCGATAACTGGGATCCACCACACCCTGGAGAAAATCGCATGTCCCCTGCTGACGCCTTTGTATCCGGCTCGCGCACCATTACGGCACCGAGCAAGCCCGCCCCTGCCGACCAGCCCGCCTGGAACCGGCAGAAGAACTCCTCCATGCCAACGTTCCGCTACCGGCCCTTCGCGGAGGAGGTCGAGCCGATCACGCTGCCCGACCGCACCTGGCCGGACAAGATCATCGACCGCGCGCCCGGCTGGTGCGCCGTCGACCTGCGCGACGGCAACCAAGCCCTGATCGACCCGATGAGCCCGGCCCGCAAGCGCCGCATGTTCGACCTGCTGGTGCGGATGGGTTACAAGGAGATCGAGGTCGGCTTCCCGTCGGCCAGCCAGACCGATTTCGACTTCGTCCGCGAGATCATCGAGGACGGGGCGATTCCCGACGACGTCACCATCCAGGTGCTGACCCAGTGTCGCGCCGAACTGATCGAGCGCACCTTCGAGGCGTGCGCCGGTGCGGCCAATGTGATCGTCCACTTCTACAACTCGACCTCGGTCCTGCAGCGGCGTGTGGTGTTCCGCGCGGACCAGGCGGCGGTGAAGAAGATCGCGACCGATGCCGCGACGCTGTGCCTGGAGGTCGAGCAGCGCTACCCGGACACCAACTGGCGCTACGAGTACAGCCCGGAGTCCTACACCGGCACCGAACTGTCCTACGCCAAGGAGGTGTGCGACGCGGTCACCGAGATCATCGCGCCCACCCCCGACAAGCCGATGATCATCAACCTGCCCGCGACCGTCGAGATGGCGACCCCGAATGTGTACGCCGATTCGATCGAGTGGATGAGCCGCAACCTGGCTCGCCGCGATTCGATCGTGCTGTCGCTGCATCCGCACAACGACCGGGGCACCGCGGTGGCCGCCGCCGAGCTGGGCTACCAGGCCGGTGCGGATCGCATCGAGGGCTGCCTGTTCGGCAACGGTGAGCGCACCGGCAATGTCTGCCTGGTGACGCTGGGGATGAATCTGTTCTCCCGCGGCGTGGATTCGCAGATCAACTTTTCCGATATCGACGAGATCCGCCGGACCGTCGAATACTGCAACCAGCTGCCGGTGCACGAACGCCACCCCTACGGCGGCGACCTGGTCTACACCGCGTTCTCCGGTTCGCATCAGGACGCGATCAACAAGGGCCTGGACGCGATGAAGGCCGCGGCCGACGCCGCCGAATCCGATGTCGACGACATCGTCTGGGAGGTGCCGTACCTGCCGATCGACCCGAAGGATGTGGGCCGCACCTACGAGGCCGTCATCCGGGTCAACTCGCAGTCCGGCAAGGGCGGCGTCGCCTACATCATGAAGACCGACCACGGGCTGGTGCTGCCGCGCCGACTGCAGATCGAGTTCTCCCAGGCGATCCAGAAGATCACCGATGGTGAGGGCGGCGAGGTTTCGCCCAAGGAGATGTGGGATGTCTTCGCCGACGAGTACCTGAGCCCGATCCGGCCGCTGGAGCGGATGCGCCAGAAGGTCACCGCATCGGAGACCGACGGCGGCGTGGACTCGATCGCCGCGGTGGTCAAGGTCGACGGCGTCGAGCAGGAAGTCACCGGCGCGGGCAATGGACCGCTCGCCGCATTCGTCGACGCGATCGCGACGGTCGGATTCGATGTGCGAGTGCTGGATTACTCCGAGCACGCGATGTCCGCGGGTGACGACGCGCAGGCCGCGGCGTATGTGGAGTGCGCGATCGGCGACAAGGTGGTGTGGGGTGTCGGCATCGCCACCTCGATTACCACCGCGTCGCTGCGGGCAGTGGTGTCGGCGGTGAACCGGGCGCACTGAGCGCTCGAGTCGATCCGAGTACTTCGGCTCAGGCCGGAGAGTACGGTGGGAATCGGGCGCCCAGCGGTGACATTTTGTTGCCGACCCGGGCGCCCGGCTCTCGATCTTGCTGTTGGACAGCGTTTTCGAGTTACGGCTGGTCGCCGTGCTTTATGCGGCGTGGCGGCCGTGTATACCACGGCGCGGGGCCGAGTACCCCGTGCTAGCGTTGATTCGCACTTCAAGCGCCGAGCTCTCTGCTCGAATTCCCGAGCAGATGGGGGAACTGTGACAACTAACGACCACAACCCGACTTCTCCGCCCTGGCTGCAGAGTCATTCGGTGGACACGGCCGAGGTCACCACCGACTCCTCGGCGCCGGACGAAACAGCCGAATCCGTACCCGTGGACGCGGAGCCCGCGACCGACGAGCACGAGACCGCCGAGGTCACCGAACAGTCTGATGAGTCCGAACAGTCGGAGCCGGGACAGTTCACCGGATATCCAGGCGGCCCAACGGATCAGAACAGCTACCCGCAGGCCGGAGTTCCGCAGCAGCAGTACGGACCGCCCGAAGGTTTCGCGCCGCCCGGAACGCCGTACAACACAGGTCAATTCGCGCAGCCGTATCAGCCGGGTCCCGGCCAGAGCGGTAACCATCCGGTGCAGCCCGAGCCGTCCTATGGCGAATATCGCCAGGAGATCGGGCCCGATGGGCTGGTCCGGCGGGTCCCGGTGGAAAGCCAGGCCGAGCCGCCCATTTACAGCTGGGCGCCGCCTCCGCCGGTGCAGCAGCCGCCGATGTATCAGCAACCGCCCATGCAACAGCCCCCGATGGGGCAGCCGCCCATGGGGCAGCAACCGCTGCCGTATGCCGAACAGGGGCCGGGCACCGGTCTGATGCCGTATGGCGAGCAAGGGCCGGGCACCGGGATGGTGCCGTATACCGAACAGGGGCCGCCGCCGGGATGGCAAGGCGGCCCGCCGAATACGCAGCAGCCGTTCCAGCCGCAGCATGTTCCGCAGCCGGGTCAGCCGGGACACTCGGTCAATGACCTGAACCTGCTCAAGCGGGCACGCAAAGCGCCGCGCAGTGGTTGGCGACGCGCGGTGCACAAGGCCTCCGGCGGCATGATCAATCCGGGTGAGTCCGCGGCGGATGTCGTCTACCGCGATCTCGTCGACCGGGTGAATCAGCCGGTGCGCGGGGACTATCGGATCGCGATCCTGTCGCTGAAGGGCGGCGTCGGCAAGACCACGACAACCGTCGGGCTCGGATCGACGTTCTCCTCGCTGCGTGGTGACCGGGTCATCGCGATCGACGCCAATCCCGACCTCGGCACGCTGGCGCATCGGGTGCCGCGGCAGACCCGCTCCACCGTGCGCAACCTGCTCGAGGATCACCACATCACCAGGTACTCCGATGTCCGGGCGCATACGTCCCAGGCACCGAGCCGACTGGAAGTGCTTGCCAGCGAACAGGATCCGGCGGTTTCCGAGGCCTTCAGCGAGGCCGATTACCGCCAGGCCATCGGCATCCTGCAGTCGTTTTACAACATCATCCTCACCGACTGCGGCACCGGCCTGATGCATTCGGCCATGGCCGGTGTGCTCGATATGGCCAGCTCGCTGGTGCTCGTGACCTCACCTGCCATCGACGGCGCCCGCAGTGCCTCGGCCACCCTGGACTGGCTGGACCACCACGGCTACGGCAAGTTGGTCGAGCGAACGGTGGTGGTGGTCAACGCATCTCGCCGCGGCGCCTCCACCGTCGACCTGGACCAGCTACGCAAACTGTTCCTCGACCGCACCCGCGCGGTCCAGGTGGTGCCCTTCGACGACCACCTCGCCGAGGGCGCGGAGATCGATCTGGAACTGGTGAGCAAGCCGACCCGGCGTGCCCTCCTGGAACTGGCCGCCATGGTCGCCGACGATTTCGGCTACATCGGCTCCCAGCAGTACCGGCCCGGCCCGCACAGGCACCACTAGCTTTCGAAACCCTTGCGGCCCCGAGCACTTGCCGGGGCCGCATCCGGGTCCGAAATCTGCTGCCGTACCCGGAATTCAGCTGTCGCATAGCGGCTGGAACCCTCGCGCAAGTTGCAGCCTCTGTGACAGCGCCACACGGTGTGCGCCAACAGATTCCACCGCGCGGGCACAACATTGCCGCCGTGATCAGCGGACCTCCCCGAAGTCCGGCTGGCGCACAGGTAGTGAGGCGGCACATACGGTGCAGCCTCTGCGAGGTGGTGATCACGTGTGCGACAGCAGGCTGCCCGGGGTGGGCTATTCGGCGGCGATTTCGGCGGCGGCGGTGTGGAAGGCCTGCATGACGGTGGCTATGGCGGGGCGGGTGGCGGCGTGGGGGCGGGTGGCGAGTTCGTACAGGCGGGCGGCGCGCACGCCGGACAGGCGTAGTACGGCGAGGTTCGGGTGTGCGACGGCCCAGCGGGGCATGAGGGCGACGCCGTAGTTCGCGGCCACGAGGGTTTCGATGACGCGGAAGTCGTTGAGGCGCTGGGCAATACGGGGTTGCACGCCGGTCATGGTCGCGATGGAGCGCAGCACGTCGTCGACCGGGAAGCCGCCGCGGACGCTGAGCCAGGTCTCCTCGGCGAGTTCGGCCGGGGTCACCTCGGTGCGGGTCGCGAGCGGATGGGTCGGTGCGACAACGACATCGGTGGGTTCGCGCATGATGACCGTGGTGCTGACGCGAGGGCCCGCGATGCCCGGCGAGCGCTCGTCGCGGTGGGTGAGGACGATGTCGTAGTCGGCGAGCAGCCGCGGCACTGCACTCGGCGGCAGGTCCTCGTCACGGGCGACGACCTCGACACCGCTGTCGGCCAGCGCGGGCAGCACCCGCGGCAGCAGCAGCGCCGCACCGGACGGGAACAGCGCGACTCGAACCCGGCCACGCGCGGACCCGCGATAGTGCGCCATCTCGGCCACCGCACGGTCCATCGCGGCAAGCACCTCGTCAGCGCGCACGACAAGCGCCTGCCCCGCATCGGTCAGCCGAACCCGCCGCCCATCGGGCTCGAGCAACGCGACGCCAGCCTCCTTGGCAAGCACCTTGAGCTGCTGGGACACCGCCGAAGGAGTCATCGAAAGCGCCTCGGCCACAGCGGCGATCGTCCCGCGATCCGCGAATTCCCGCAGCACCCGCAATCGCTCGACCGCCATCGGCGGCCCGACCCGCACGTTCTCAGGCGCCTGCGACATGCGCCGCTCCTATAGCCGGTAGCGAGGCTGCGACCGCCGGGGTTCCCGCGCCGCCCGATTGCGCACCCGCAGCATGCACCAATACAGCCGCCGAAGGAAACCCTGCGACCAACGCCATGGCTGACGCCAATGCCGCGACATACACCGCCCCCGCACCCGACTGTAAGACTGCGACCGCTGGCATTCCCGCTGCGCCCGATCGCGCACCTGCGGCATGTGCAAACACAGTCAACAAGGACGATGCTGCGACCGGTGCCGTTGCTGGCGGCGACGCCGCGACCTGCACCGCTCTTGTACCCGGCGGTGAAACTGCGAGCCCTGCCGTTTCCGCACCACCCGACAGCGCCCTGGCAGCGTGCGCCGACCTCGCAACATGCGCCCGTCCTACAGCTTGCAGCGAGGCCGAGGTCACTGGCGTTCCCGCACCGCCCGATGATGCCCCGGCAGCACGCGCCGACACCGCAGCCGACGGCCACGCTGCGACCGGGGCAGTCGCAGGCAGCGACGCCACAGCGTGCGCCCCTCCTGCGCCCGGCGGTGAGACTGCGAGCCCTGCCGTTTCCGCGCCGCCCGACAGCGCCCTGACGGCGCGCGCCGACTTCGCAGCATGCAGCGAGGCTGCGGTTGCTGCCTTTCGTACGCCGCCTGATCGCGCACCCGCAGCATGCACCGACACGGCGGACTGCGGTGCCGTGATCAGGGCCGTCGCGGGTGCCGACGCCGCGATGTTCCCACAGTCGCTGATGTCGGGCACCGATCGCGAATCGTCGGAGTGCAGGCGTGAGGCCTTCGGGAAACCATTAAGCGATGCTACATCGATAGTGCATATTTATTCGATTGTTCTTATTGGTTTCATTACCGACGATAAGGAACGTGACCAATCGTGACCGCTTGCTCGGGCTTACCGTTGTCCTGCTCTGGGGGCTGAACTTCATTGCTATTCGGGTGGGGCTGGACCACTTTCCGCCGTTCTTCTTCGCTGCGCTGCGGTTCGTGGTGATCGCGGTGCCGGTGCTGGCGTTCGTGCCGCGACCGAAGGTGCCGCTGCGGTGGTTGCTGCTGTATGGGATCGGGTTCGGGATTCTGCAATTCGCGTTCCTGTTCACCGCCATGCGCGCGGGCATGCCGACCGGGTTGTCCTCGCTGGTGCTGCAATCTTCTGCGCCGTTCACGGTTGTGCTGGGTGCGCTGTTCCTGCGGGAGCGGTTGCGGGTGACACAGTCGCTCGGCATCGGCGTCGCCGTTGCGGGCATCGTGGTGATCGGGCTCGATCGCGCACAGCACGCGGCGCTGTTGCCGGTGCTGCTGACGCTGGCGGGCGGTCTCGGGTGGGCCTTCGGCAACATCGGCTCGCGTTTGGCCACGGCCTCCGGCGAGGTCAACCCACTGCATCTGACGCTGTGGATGACCGTTGTGCCGCCGATCCCGATGTTCGCGCTGTCCGCGTTCATCGAAGGGCCGACGACCGGCCTGCATGCGCTGACCGATGTCACGTCCCCCGGCGGTTGGCACGCGCTGCTCGGCCTCGCCTACATCGTCGCGCTCGGCACCATCGCGGGCTCAGGCCTGTGGACCTACCTGATGAGCCGTTACCCGGCGAGCACGGTCGCCCCCATGTCCCTGCTCGTCCCTGTAGTCGGCATCCTCGCCGCCTGGACCGCCTTCGGCGAGGACCCGACGCCGCTGTCACTGCTCGGCGGAGCCATCGTGATCGCGGGCGCGTTCGCGGCGACGAAGGCGGGACGTCGCGATGCGAATACCACAGCGGTGGAACCGGTTTCGCCCGCTACCCCGGCACCGGAGCCGACCCTCGGCAAGCAACCCCGACTGGTGGACGCGTGAGCCGACCGCCAAGCAATCGCCACAGCGGTGCAACCGATCCCGACCGCGCCCCAGCACCAGAGCCGACCCTCGGCAAGCAACCCCGATCGGTGGACGCCCGAGCCCACCGCCAAGCAATCACCACAGCGGTGCAACCGATCCCGACCGCGCCCCAGCGCCAGAGCCGACCCTCGGCAAGCGACCCCGGTTCGAACGGCCCAGAGCTATCGTGCAGGTCCATTTCCGTCTCGCCAACACAGTCTGCGATAGTCAGCCCAGCCCGGCCGCACGCGATTTACCTGCCCCCTTTCGCCAACACCGCCATAACGACGCCCTGACCTGCGAAGTTTGCGTACAACCCCGGTTCCAGAAACCAACTCGACCCGGTCACACCGCCCGGTAGTGTCTGCCCCGCTGTATTCGTGACCTGGTCGAATGCGAGGCCGACCGGGTCCGGCGGTAGGGGTGGGTCGGCTCACCCACAAGCTGCCGCTTTACAGTGTTTGGCGGCGGTAGAGATCGGTCCAAGGGCTTAGGGCAGCAAAGAAGCGCATGGCACATCAACAGTGGACCGTTTCGCGAAGAACGATGCTTCGCGGCACGGTTGCGATGGGGGCAGCAACGGCGGGGGCGCTGACGGCCGGTGGACTGAGACCCGCGCCTGCCGCGGGTGGTCCCGGCGGCGGACGGGTCGCGGTGCTCGGCGGCGGGGTCGCGGGGTTGACCGCGGCACATGAATTGGCCGAGCGTGGATTCCAGGTCACTGTATTCGAGAGACGTGCGCTCGGGGGCAAGGCGCGCAGTATTCCGGTGCCGGGCAGCGGGTCCGGCGGACGGCCGGATCTGCCCGGTGAGCACGGGTTTCGCTTCTTTCCCGGCTTCTATCAACACATTCCGGACACCATGCGGCGAATTCCATTCGCGGGCAATCCGAATGGCGTTTGGGACAATCTGATCGGCGTGCCGGAGGCACGTTTCGCCCGCCGCGGCGGCGATGATTTCCGGCTTCCCCTTGGCCCCAAGGCTCGCACGAATTTCACTCCGGACGCGTTCCGCGAAACGATGGGCGCGGCGATCGCGACCGCCCTGAAAATGCCCGCCGAGGAAGGCGCCTACTTCGCCGATCGCCTGCTGGTATTCAACTCCAGCTGCGACGCCCGGCGGTTAGGACAGTGGGAGCACACCTCGTGGCGCGATTTCGTCGGCGGCCACCAGCGCTCCCACGAATTCCGCGCCCTGCTCTCGCGCACGCTGACCAGCATCATGGTCGCCGCAAAGGAGGATGTCGCCAGCGTCCGCACCATCGGCACCATGGGCGAACAGTTCCTGGGCAACCCCTTCGAAATCGGCAACGACGGCGCGTTGGACCGGGTGCTCAACGGGCCGACCAATTCGGTGTGGATCGATCCATGGGTGCAGCGACTGCGCGACCTCGGCGTGCAATTCGCGCTCGGGGCCGAGGTACGCGGACTCGAGATGCGCGATCGACGGATCGCCTCGGCCCGCATCGTCGATGAAAACGGCGCACAGCGCAGCATCGACGCCGACTATTTCGTGGTCGCGCTGTCCGCCGAACGGGCCCGCGCGCTCTGGTCGCCCGACGTGCTCGAGGTGCGCCCGGAACTGGCCGCGATGGATCGCCTCTTCGTCGACTGGATGAACGGAATCCAGTTCTATCTGCGCAGGCCGATGGACATCTCACACGGTCACACCGCCTATATCGATGCCCCGTGGTCACTCACCTCGATCACCCAGAATCAGCTGTGGACGCGCAAACTCACCGAATTCGGCGACGGCACAGTGCAGGACTGCCTTTCGGTCGATATCTCCGATTGGAACTCCCCCGGCATGCTGTACGGCAAGCCCGCCAAGGAGTGCACGCACGAGGAGATCGCGCGCGAAGTGTGGGCGCAATTGCGGGCGCATCTGAACGACCGCGACGACCTGTTGCGCGATGCCGATCTGCATTCCTGGTTCCTCGATCCGGGCATCAGCTGGCAGGAATCCCAGCGGCGCAATGCCGATGCGGATCCGCTGCTGATCAATACCGCCGGATCGTGGGAGTGCAGGCCGGAGGCCCACGGTGCGCTCGAAAATCTGTTCCTGGCAGGCGATTACGTGCGCACCAATGTCGATCTGGCAACCATGGAGGGCGCCAACGAATCCGCGCGCGACGCGGTCAATGCCATTCTCGACGTTTCGGGTTCGAATGCCGATCGCTGCCGCAAGTTCACCCTCTTCCGTGCCACCGAACTGGAACCGCTGCGCCGCATCGATGCCGACCGCTATGCCGCGGGCCAGCCCAACCTGTTCGACGTGCGAATATGAGTCACATCCCGACGCGGATTGCCATAGAGTGCAAACGTAATCACTGATTTCGTGAGCACATGGGTAACTCGTCGGGTACGCCCAAAGGCCGTCCAGCACGGATCCGACGGCCCGGAACGGGAGTCTCCACGTGCTCGACGACCGGCAAGAGTTCCGGGGAGGCGGGGGAGCGTATGGGCGAGATCACCGAAACAAATGAGATCACCGACCCGGCCGAGCTGCGGCAGTTACTCGGAGAGGTGATGCCGCGAGCCGCGACGAAGGAGCGCGTCGCACTGCATCCCCGCGACCGCGACTGGATCGCGGCCACCCCGTTCATCGCCCTGAGTACCAGCGATGCCGACGGCAATTGCGACACCTCACCGAAGGGCGATCCGGCCGGATTCGTGAAGGTGCTCGACGACACCACAATCGCCATTCCGGAACGGCCGGGGAATCGCAGGGCCGACGGCTACCTGAATATCCTCAGCAATCCGCACGTCGGGCTGCTGTTCATGATTCCGGGCCGCCGCGAAACGCTGCGCATCAACGGCCGGGCGCGCCTGGTTCGCGACGCACCGTATTTCGACGACATGGTGGTCAAGGGCCATCGGCCGATCCTGGCGATCGAGGTCGCTGTCGAGCAGATCTTCTTCCACTGCGCCAAGGCGTTCATCCGCAGTCACCTGTGGGAACCGGAGCAGTGGCCGGTCGACAATCTGCCCAGTGCGGCTCGGCTCGTCAAAGAGGTCCAGACCAATGTGACGGAGTCGGTGGAGGAGCTGGAGCGCTACTACTCGCCGGAAAACTACAACGCCAAGCTGTATTAGACAAACGTAAGAACTGATTTCGTCAGCACATGGGTAACTCGTCGGGTACGCCAAGAACTTGTCGCGTTCTCAACCGTCGGCCCGGTGACCAAGGCTCAACGCACTGACGACCGGCAAAAGGTCCGGGGAGGCGGGGGAGCGGGCCGCAGCGAATGCGCCGCCGGGCAGAACACATAGACTCGCGGCGTGGCAGACATAACGGTGCGTGGGCGACTCGCGCTGCGGGCGGCGGCGGCAGCGTCGTGGGCCTCGCAGAAGGCGGGCCGCGGCAAGGGGTCGATGATCGGCGGGCTGATCGCCCTGCAGATCGATAAGACGATCATGGATCAGCTGGGCCGCGGGCGGCGCACAGTGCTGGTGACCGGCACCAATGGCAAGTCGACCACCACCAGGATGACCACCGCCGCACTGAGCACCCTCGGCAAGGTCGCCACGCAGGCCGACGGCGCGAATATGGACGCGGGCATCGTGGCCGCGCTGAGTTCGCACCGCGGGACGCCGCTGGCCGCGATCGAGGTGGATGAACTGCATCTGCCGCACGTCACCGATTCGCTGAATCCGTCCGTGGTGGTCCTGCTGAATCTCAGCCGCGATCAGCTGGACCGGGTCGGCGAGATCAATATGATCGAGCGCAAGCTGCGCGCCGGGCTGGCGCGGCATCCGCAGACCGTGGTGATCGCGAACTGCGACGATGTGTTGGTGACCTCCATTGCCTACGACCACCCGAATGTGGTGTGGGTCGCGGCGGGCAGCGGTTGGTCGATGGATGCGACGAGTTGTCCGCGCAGCGGTGAGCCGATCGTCTGGGAGGGTGCGCATTGGCGCAGCACCGGCACGGATTTCGAACGGCCCGAACCGGATTGGTGGCTGGACGGCGATGAGCTGGTCGGACCCGACGGTGTCCGGCTGCCGCTGAAATTGGCGCTGCCCGGACGGGCCAACAAGGGCAATGCCGCGCAGGCGGTCGCCGCGGCGGTCGCCCTCGGCGCGGATCCGGCGGCGGCGACGACCGCGGCGGGTACGGTGCGCGAGATCGCCGGTCGCTATCGGACGGTGCAGGTCGGCGAGCACGCGGCCCGGCTGCTGCTGGCGAAGAATCCGGCGGGCTGGCAGGAGGCGCTGTCGATGATCGAGCCCGATTCGGCCGGTCTGGTGATCGCCGTGAACGGGCAGGTGCCCGACGGCGAGGATCTGTCCTGGCTGTGGGATGTGCGATTCGAGCACTTCGAGGGCATTCAAGTGGTGGCCGCCGGTGAGCGCGCCACCGATCTCGCGGTGCGCCTGACCTATGCCGGAGTCGAACACACCACGGTGCCGGATCCGTTGCGCGCCATCGCATCCTGTCCGGCGGGACGGGTCGAGGTGCTGGCCAACTACACCGCGTTTCGCGATCTCAACCGCGATCTGGAGGACCGGGCATGACGGAGTCAACTGTACGAATCGGCTTGGTCCTGCCCGATGTGATGGGCACCTACGGCGACGGCGGCAATGCGCTGGTGCTGCGGCAGCGACTGCGTATGCGCGGCCACGACGCCGAGATCGTCGAAATCACCCTGTCCGACCCGGTTCCCGAGTCGCTCGACATCTATACCCTTGGCGGAGCGGAGGATTCGGCGCAGCGCCTGGCCACCCGCCATCTGCAGCGCTATCCCGGCCTGCAGCAGGCCGCCGCGAAAGGTGCTCCGGTACTTGCCATCTGCGCCGCCATCCAGGTGCTCGGCCACTGGTACGAGACGTCCACCGGCGAGCGCGTCGACGGCGTTGGCCTCATCGATGTCACCACCTCCCCGCAGGCCAAGCGCGCCATCGGCGAGGTGACGACCACCCCGCTGCTCCCCGGCCTCACCGCCGCCCTCACCGGCTTCGAAAACCACCGTGGTGGAACCAAACTCGGCGGTGACGCCACCGGGCTCGCGCACGTCACCCGCGGCGTCGGCAACGGTGTGGGCGACGGACTCGAGGGCGTGGTCCAGGGCTCGACCATCGGCACCTACATGCACGGCCCCG
>NZ_BDBY01000331.1 GCF_001613225.1 Nocardia pseudovaccinii NBRC 100343 | reverse complement strand
GCCGGGTGCCTCGGCGGAATACGGAGTGATGCACGATACGCTCCCGCTATGGCGACGATCACATCTACGGAATCGGAACTGCTCGAGGAACAGTCGGCATCGACGGATCGTCGGCCGTCCTTGGTCACCCGGCTACGGGCATGGCGGCCGCGCCCGCTACATGCTTCGGCAATCGTCACGGGCGTCGTCGCACTCACCTCATTCGAAATGTCTTTTGCCGCATTGCACGACCTGTCGGTGCGAAACCTGGTGGCTCCGGCGCTTGCCGCGAACGTGCCGATCGCCATCGACGGACTGGTCATCGGTTCGATCATCGCCACCGCCACCTTCAAGCGACGCAGTTCGGCCTGGTGGTACGCCACCGCGCTGTTCGTCTTCTGGACCCTGGTGTCGGTGGCCGGAAATATCGAGTACGCGCGCGAAATCGGGGGTAGCCCCGTGTCTTTGTCGCTGTACGCCGGTATGCCGTTGACCATGCTTTTCGCTGTGCATCTCACCCTGATGCTGTTCGGGCGCGGACGCACCGCGCAGCATGCCCCAGCAACGCAGCATGCCCCAGCGCCGCAGGAGGATCGTGCACCGGCAGTGCCAGAGGACCGTGCACCGGTAATGCCGGAAGTCCGCGGCGAAGCGGCAGAGCAGGATTGGGATCTCGCGGCGGAGGACGACTGGGACGACACGGCGCAGGACGATTGGGATTCGGCACCCCAGGAAGAGCGTGTCGTGTCCCCGCGGGGCGCCGCGATCCTGGAGAATACCGACCCGCTGCCCGTCGCTCCGAAAAAGCTGCTGGCCAGCGCACTGCCTCGGACAGCAGCCGCGCCGCGGATCACTCCGACATTCGCGACCAACGGCGCGGGCGGCAAGACAACGATCAACCCCTTCTGACTCGAAACTGCTTCAGCCACAATCGGACACGTCGATGGAGTAAGCGATGGCTTTTACCGTTTGGCAAGACCAGGGCGTAGAACAATTCCGGGAGGTCGCGGGCCGGCTAGCGTCGGTGATCCAGAGCGGCATCGATCGCTCGGGCGCGTTGAACCAGTTCGCGGAATCGATCAGCAGCGGAGAAACATTCACCGATCTGATGATCGAATACGCGTCCCGGTGGTTCACCGAAACCGGCGGGCGATCGACCTTGATCGGTCCGGAGTTGTTCTGGTTGCTGTCAGAGCCGAGCCCGCGCCGGGTATCCGGCGCCGGCCTGCGTGTGCAGGATTCGTATCTGGATACCGAATTGACGGCCGGACAGCGAGCCCGGATTTTACTGCTGATCTGCGTATACGAGGCGCTGGCGCAGAACCAGTGGGGACCGGAAGGCATGGCCGACCACGTGATCGCGACCAACGGGGTCGGCTAGGTCAGCGCGGCTCCGGCGTGGTGCAGAGGTCGTGTACCAGGCGCATTTTCTCGAGGACCGGATCGGGCAGGACGAAGGGATAGAGGTCGTCGTGGCCCATTGAGCGGTTGACCATATTGAGCGACCAGGCGAGGGGCAACCAGAGGTCGATAATGCGGTCGAAGCCGGCGCGGCCCACTTGGGGACGGTCCAGGGTCGCGCCGGCGGGGGCGATGCCGAACGCGGCGGCGGTGTCGAGGGTGTCGCGGATGTGCAAGTAGTGCGCGAAGGTTTCGGCCCAGTCCTCGGCGGCGTGCATGGTGGCGTAAGAAGAGACGTAATTGGCTTCCCAACCCGCGGGTGCGCCCTCGGAGTAGTGGCTGTCCAGTGCCGCTCGGTAGTCGGCGTCCGGATCACCGAACAGATTCCGGAAGCGTTGCGCGACATCGTCATCGGCGACCAGCACCGAGAAGTAGTAGTGGCCGATCTCGTGGCGGAAATGGCCGAGCAGGGTGCGGTACGGTTCATCCATCTCGATGCGCAATTGTTCGCGATGCGGGTCGTTGGCCTCGGCCAGATCCACGGTGATCACACCGTTCTTGTGGCCGGTGACGACCCGGTCGGTGGCGCTGGAGAGCAGGTCGAAGGCCAGGCCGGTGCGCGGGTTCCGGTCGCGGCCGACGACCGGCAGACCGAGTTCGACCAGTTCCATGATCAGTCGGCGCTTGGCGGCCTCGGCTTCGGCGAACGCCTGCAGGCCAGCGGCGTCGAGATCGTTGGGGCGGGTGCGGGTCAGGCGGCAGGATTCGCAAAGTCGTGGTCCGTCATTGCCATCCGCGGGCGACGCCGTGATCTGCCAGGCATCTTCCGACGTACCCGAGGGAGGCGGCACGATCGCACTGACCGAGACCTCGGTACCGAGCACGGGCACCAGCCAATTGCATTCCGCCACATGCAAGTTGTCGCAGAGCCGGAACCGGTCGCGATCGACAACGCCCTTCGACCGATCCACCGCCGCATCGCCCGGCGGATCGCCGATCACCACCAGCGCGCGATCGGCCAGACTGAAACCCAGTGGGCTGGAACAGGACAGGCACACCGAATTCTCGAAGGCCAACTGTTGTCCGCAGTTCGGACAGGTGAAATCGCGCATATCGCTACACCTCTACCGGCGCCACGTCGACGGATACGGTGATCGAGCTCTCCTTGGCGTCGGTGTAGATGATGCCACGCATCGGGGGCACATCGGCGTAATCGCGACCCCAAGCGACGGTTACGTACCGCTCGTCGGCGAATTGGTCGTTGGTGGGGTCGAAACCGATCCAGTGGCCGGTCCGGTCGTGTGCGGTATCGCCGGGGATCCATACCGCGGACCAGGCATGGGTCGCGTCCGCGCCGACCATGCGTTCCTTACCCGGCGGCGGATCGGTTGCCAGATAACCGGACACATAGCGCGAGGCCAGTCCGTGTGAGCGCAGGCAGGCCGCGCCGATCCTGGCGAAGTCCTGGCAGACGCCCGCGCGTGCGGCGAAGACGTCGGCGACCTTGGTGGATACCGTCGTCGAGCCGGATTTGTAGGTGAAGTCGTCGTGGATGCGGGTGTTGAGTTCGGTTACGGCTTCCAGTAGCGGCCTGCCCGGCGTCAAGGATTCGGCGGCGTATGCGGTGACCTCGGGGGTGATCTCGGGCGGATGCAGGTCGAGGGTGAATTCCACCGCCAGTGGGCCATTGGCGGTGGACGGGCGGGCCTGCTCCCAAGGCTTGCCGGTGGCGCTCACCGCGGTCGCATCGGCTATGTCGACCTCGACCACGGATTCCCCAGTGACGACGAGCTTCGTATGTTCGGCCGTCACATGGAAATACGAGGTGGTGTTGCCGTACACGTCGGTGCCGATCGAGCGGTCCGATGGTGTCGGATCGATATGGATCTCATGCGAGAGCAGGAGCTGTCCGGGAAACTCCCGCGGCGTCAGATAGGCGCGCCCATAGGAGCTGGTGACCTCGTCGGAATACTTGTAGGTGGTGCGATGCTCGACCCGATAGCGCCGGGCGGCGGCGTTGCGCGCGATCATCCAACGACCCTCGTGCTACCCCACAGCGGCTGGATGCCGACCGGCAGCGCCAGTTTCGTGGTCTCGAAGGATTCGGAGATCTTGCGCAACCGCAAATGCACGCCCTCCAGCAACTCGGCCAGTTCGGTACGTCGGCCCTCGTCATCGGTGATATCCAGATCGGCCGGATCCACCCGGCGCAGCATGCGCTTGGCATCGGCGAGCAGTCGTTGCGGGCGTGAGGATCCCGACGCGCCCGGCAGCGCCTGGAAGTCGGCATCGAGCTGATCGAGCTGATAGGCCAGCGAGCGCGGATTACCGGCATCGAAGAGCAGCAGTCCGGCCACCGCCGATACCCGCACCGAATCCCGGTGCCGCCGACGGTAACTCACCGACGACTCGGTCGCCTTCAGCACCGTCTCGGTGACCACCCGCTCGGCTTCCGCCGGATAGACCGTCGTCAGCGCGGCCCCGAGCAATGCGGTCAACGACAGCCCCCGTTCGATGCGCTTGCCGATGTCCATGACGTACCAACCGGTATCGCGCACCAGCGATTCGGCACCGATACCGGACAGCGAGAGCAGCGCCGCCAACGACAGCGAATGCACCGCCGACAACGCCGACTCCTGATCGTCACCGGTGAATCGATACTCCTCCAGCGCCCGATCCACCGCACCCAGAATCATCCAGGTATCCACCGACAACTGATCGCGCACCGCCCGCGCCGCCGACCCGTACCGATTGATCGCAAACGCCATCGACCCCGGCATATCCCGATCAACAGTCAACGCCACCAAATAGTCATGCCCCTCCCGCCCCTCCTCGGGCACCGCCGACCGCGCAGTAATCGCCGCAATCGGCTTCGAGGGGTCAGCGGAGCCCGACGCCGCTCCCGCGGCACTCGCCCCTTGCCCACCCGACTGCGACGATCCCGGCTCATCGGAGCCTGAAGCCGCTCCCCTGATGTCCGGTCCCCGCCCGGCCGACCGCGACTGCGTTCGCGATCCGGGCGCTTCCGATGCGGCCGGACCGGACCCTGGCAGCTGCGCACCGGAATTCGCATCCAACCCGGGCTCGCCGGAACCAGACGGTGCTCCCGTCGCCGGGTGCCCGTGGCCAGCCGAGGGCGACGCAGGCGGTTCCGCTCCGGCCGGACCCGACGCCCCTGCTGCACGCGGACCGGGTCCCGCCGCTTGCGACTGCGTTTGTGACCGTGCGGTTGGCGGGCGCGGCTCCGCCCCAGTCGATCCCGGCTCGGTGGCCGCGCCGCTCGCCCCGGTCGCACTCGGTTCAGCGGGTACCTTCTCTAACTCGGCACCGGGCAGCACGCTGAGCGGAGCCAGCGTGCCGGTGGTGTGGGCCAGCGCGGCCATGAGTACGGGTAGCGCGTCGGCGCCATCCAGCCAGGGGCGGTAGCGGTAGTCCTGGTAGCAGTTGTGCGTTGCGATCAGTTGGCGCACAACGGTTTCGGCGCGTTCGCCGTAGCGGCCCATCCAGAACAGGTCGTTGAGTACGCGGGGGGAGCTGACCGGTTCGATTACCGGGGCGCGGCGTTCGCGTTCCTCGTGGGCGGGTTCGGTGCTGATGGCGGCGACGGCGGCCGGGGCCGCGCGGACCCAAATGTCTTTAGCGGCAACCTTTATGACTACCCGCTCAGGTTGCAGGCGTTGGCGCAGCTGGCCGAGGCCGCCCTCCATCGCGGTATAGCCGCCGCGTCGGGCGAGCGAGAACAACCGCATACCGACCGGCGCCGAGGCGAGTCCGCCGTAACCCTGCACCGCGGGCGCGACCGAGAACTGCGCGGGTTCCTGTCCGACCCACTGCCAGCCGCAGTCCTCGATCCGAGCGGCTAGTTCCGCGCGTTCGGCATTCGACAGTTCCGGACCGAACAGCGTCGCACCGTCGACCGCCGAGCAGATGATCAGCCGATCCAGATTCGCGATCAGATGCGACCGTTCGCTGTCGTTGCCACCCCAGTACGTCGGCGCGCTCTCGAGCGCCAACTCCTCTCCCAGCAGCGCCCGCGAGATCCGCGGCAGGAATCCGGCCAGCGCCGGATTCTCCAGCAACCCGCTGCCGATCGTATTCACCACGGTCACGGCACCACGTCGCAGCACTTCGACCAGCCCGACCACTCCGAGCCGCGAATCCGGCCGCAGATCGAGCGGATCGGAGAATTCGGCGTCCACCCGGCGCAGCACCACAT
This sequence comes from Nocardia pseudovaccinii NBRC 100343, assembly GCF_001613225.1. Lineage (GTDB taxonomy): Bacteria > Actinomycetota > Actinomycetes > Mycobacteriales > Mycobacteriaceae > Nocardia > Nocardia pseudovaccinii. The sequence continues at coordinate 22,608 of NZ_BDBY01000331.1, read as the reverse complement.
CGACCCGCTTCAACCTGCCGAGCGAGCGCATCCACAGCGCACCGTCGCGCACCACCAGATCCGCGCTCTCCACCAGCGGAAAACCCAGCGTCGATGCGAGATAGGCCTGATCGAAAGCGGTTTCGGAATGCACACCGGGACTGAGCACCACAACGACCGGATCATTGTCATCGGCCATCGGTGCGGATTCGATCAGCATCAATCGCATGGCCCGCGCGAACGGCGTGAGCGGACGCGGATTGGAATGTTCGAAGGCCTCGGGAATCGCCGTCGACACCACCCGTCGATCCGCCAGCGCGTATCCGGCACCCGACGGCGCCTGCGCCCAGTCGGCGATCACGCGGAATTGTCCGTCGCTCCACCGGCTGAGATCGCAGGCGTGCAGGAACAACTGGTGTCGCCCGGGAATCGTGATGCCGTGCGCGGCCCGCACATATCCACGATTGCCGAACACCACCTCCGGCGGCAGCAGACCGGTGGTGATGGTGCGGCGCGCGCCGTAGATATCGGTGAGCACCTCGTCGAGCACCCGCGAGCGCTGCACCAGCCCGGCCTCCAGCCGGGTCCAGTCGTCGGCGGAGACCAGCAGCGGAATCGGATCCAGCCGCCAGGCGGTCGGCATGGGCGGTTCGCCCGCCGCGCCCACCTCGGTGTAGTAGATGCCGTCGTCATCGATGAGCCTGCGCACCCGGCTGTCCAGCCGCCCGAGCCCGGTCGTGCCCAATTCCACGAAATCGGCGGACAGCTCCGACCACATGCGCCGCACACCACCCGCGGGATCGACCAGCTCGTCGTAATACCCGCCCGTCGGCCGACCGCATTCGTCGTAGCCCGCGGTATCCGCGCCCTCGGCGCGATATCTGGCGAACTGTTCCGCGACCTGCTCGCGAACACTCAGCCGTCCGGCATTCGACAGCGTCGTCTCGGATTCCCGAGCACCCGAGCCGCGCGCTTCGTCGCGCATAGTCACCGCGCCGACCTCCGCCCCTCGCTTACCGATCGCTGACCAGTCCCCACACCGTGCGCGCCCGGCGCAGATCGAGGATGCCCGGCGCGCCGATGTCGATGGACTGTGCTGCCATCTTCGCACGTAGCACCCCTGGATCGACCCGGGAAGTGGTGTGGCCCGCCGCCTCGAACCGCCGGTTGCGGCGCGATTGCGCGGCCACCGCATTGACCGGCGGCTCGTCATAGGCCATGCCGCCGGGGTGCGCGACGTGATAGGTGCAGCCGCCGCGGGACAACCCGGTCTCGGCGTCGATCAGATCGAATACGAGCGGCGCGTCGACGGTGATGCTCGGGTGCAGCGAATTGGGCGGCTGCCACGCGTGATAGCGCACTCCGGCCACTTGCACATCGGCCTTGCCGGTGGCGAGCAGCGGCACCGGCATCCCATTGCAGGTCACCACGAGGCGTTCGCGGTCCGCACCGACCACCCGGACCTGCAACCGCTCCACCGAGGAGTCGACATAGCGGGCGGTGCCGCTCGCCGTGGTCTGCTCGCCGAGGGTATTCCACGGCTCGATCGCGCCGCGCAGTTCGAGTTCGACATCGCCGAGCACCACGGTCCCGATGCGCGGGAAGCGGAATTCGGTGAAAGGATCGAGCCAGCTGGGGTCGAATTCGATGCCGTGCGCACGCAGGTCGGCGGCCACCTCCGCGATATCGGTCTTCAGGAAATGCGGCAGCAGATAGCGGCCGTGCAGATTAGCGCCGTGCCGAATCAGTTTGGCCTGCAACGGTTCCGCCCAGAACCGGGCGACCAGGCCGCGCACCAGCAGCGACTGCACCATGGCCATCTGGAAATGCGGCGGCATCTCGAAGCCGCGCAGCTCCACCAATCCCAGTCGGCCCCTTGCCGTTTCCGGACTGTAGAGCTTATCGATGCAGAATTCGGCGCGGTGGGTGTTGCCGGTGAGGTCGGTGAGCAAATGACGCAGCGCCCGATCGATATGCCACGGCGCATCCGAATCTCTGCTCAGCCGAGCGACTTCGGCGAAAGCGATCTCCAATTCGTACAGCGCGTCCTCGCGGCCCTCGTCCACCCGAGGCGCCTGTGAGGTCGGACCGACGAAGCGACCGGCGAACAGATACGACAGCGCCGGATGCCGCTGCCAGTAGGTCAGCATCGAGACAAGCAGATCCGGACGGCGCAGCAGCGGTGAGCGCGCGGGTGTCACGCCGCCGAGCGTGATGTGATTGCCGCCGCCGGTTCCGCTGTGCGTCCCGTCGACATCGAAGGATTCGGTGCCGAGCCGGGCCAGTCCGGCCTGCTCGTAGAGCGTCGAAAGCAGTTCGGCCTGTTCGCCGAAGGAGGCGGTCGGCTGCACATTCACCTCGATCACGCCGGGATCCGGTGTGACCGAGAGGGTGCGCAGCCTGGCATCGACGGGCGGGGCGTAGCCCTCGAGCACCACCGGCTGACCCACCGCCGCCGCGGCCGCCTCGACGCGCTGGATCAGCTCGAGGAAGTCGTCCAGTTCTTCCAGCGGTGGCAGGAAGACGTGCAGTCTGCCATTGCGGACCTCGCCGACGAGCGCGGTGGTCGGCTCCCAATCCGAGTCCTCCACCATGGCGGGTGGTTCGGTCCGCGGGAACTGTAGCGGTCCCATGAACAGCGGATCACTGTCCGGGCGCGGACGCGGCGGCTGCCACGAGACAGCATCCAGCGGCAAGCGCAGACCGGCCGGAGAATCGCCCTCCGACAATACGATTCGCCCCTCCGGCTGGTCGGGCGACTTACCGCGCCGCATCCGCCAGTCGGCACTCGCCCACCCGGCGCCGTCCGCGCGGCGATACAGCGAAAGCAGATAGGCCGCGGGCGCGGTCACGGCCGTGTCGAGCCGCGCCAACAGTTCCTTGCGCGCTTGCGCCGAATCCTGTCCCAGATCATCGGCCGGATCTACCGGATCACCTTCGGGCGCACGGACACTGCCCGCCAGCCGGGCCAGCGGGTCCTCGTAGGCCGGACGCACCTGGGTGTCCGGCAGGCCGAGACCCGCAGCAATATGTGCGATCAGTGCCTGGGCGGATTCGAGACCCGCGGGTGCAGGCAACGGCGTACGGACAGTTGATTCGGTACCCGGAGCCGACCCATCGCCGGTCATCGCGGGAGGGGATCCACCGCCTGAAACATTCGAATGAGACTGCGGCCCTGACGAACTCCCGAGGCCACCGATCGATCCGCGATCCAGCACCGCAAGTTTCCCGACGCCATCACCTGGCCAGAAGCCCACCGCTGAGCCATCGCTCGACACCGCGCCATCAGCCGAAGTCGACTGCTGCCGTGCCGTATCCCCCGAGTGCTCGGCCATCGGCTCCACCCTGACGGACTCCCCCTCCGACACCGAGGCAACCATCCGCGGTGGCGTCCACGGATCAGCAAGCAGATCCTGACGCGTCCAGACGGGGTCACCATCGGCGCGCCACGCGACCGCAATCTCCCAGCGCGGCAACGGTTCTCCCGGATACCACTTACCCTGCCGATACTGCGCCAACCCGGTCGGCGCATAGATGCGACGCAACCGATCGGCGAGATCGACGGCGCGTTCGCGTTTGCGCGCCCCGTCCGCCTCGGTCGTCCATTCCGGGCTGGTCTGATCATCGATCGATACGAACGTCGGCTCGCCACCGATAGTCAGCCCGACATCGGCCATGCGCTCGTCGACCGCCGCACCCGCGGCCGTGATCCGCTCCCACTGGGATGCGGTGTAGGGCAATGTGGTTCGCGGATCCTCATGGACCCGCCGCACGGTATTGGCGAAATCCATGGTCGTCCCGGTCCGGCCGGTCGTGCCGGTGATCGGCGCCGACGAGGTCGGATGCGGTGTCGCGGCCAGCGGTATATGCCCCTCGCCCGCGAATAGTCCGGAGGTCGGATCGAGGCCGACCCACCCCGCACCGGGCAGGAACACCTCGGTCCAGGCATGCAGATCGGTGAAATCGGCGGGCGGTCCCGACGGTCCGTCGCGTGCGGGCACGTCCTGCGCCAACTGCACCAGATACCCGGAGACGAACCGCGCCGCCAGCCCGAATTCCCGCAGGATCGACACCAGCAACCACGCCGAATCGCGGCACGACCCGATCGCGCTACGCAGGGTGTGGTCCGGCGATTGCACACCGGGCTCCATCCGAATCGCGTACCCGACGTCATCGCGCAGCGCCTGATTGACCGCGACCAGGAAATCGATGGTGCGCGGCCGATCGGTCGGCGTATACGCGCGCACCCATTCGCGAACCAGCGCACCAGGTCCCGAACCCGGCTCGGATTCATCGACCGGACGCAGATACGGATCCAGATCCGCGACCAACTCCGGACTGTAGGCGAACGGAAAGTGCTCGGCGTAATCCTCGATGAAGAAGTCGAACGGGTTGATCACCTCGAGATCGGCGATCAACCCGACGGTGATGGACAACTCCCGCGCCGCATTCGGAAAGACCAGCCTGGCAAGGAAATTCCCGAACGCGTCCTGCTGCCAGTTGCAGAAGTGATCGCCCGGGACGACCCGCATCGAGTACGCCTCGATCCTGGTCCGCGAATGCGGCGCGGGCCGCAGACGCACTACATGGGGGTGGACCTGCACCGACCGGTCGAAGGTGTAGGTGGTCCGGTGTTCGAGCGACACCTTGATGCCCATGCAGCAAGTTCATCACAACCGAGCCAGCTGTATTCGAATTGCGGTGTTCCCGGGGCCCTCCGTGGTTACGCAAGCTGCCGCCTCCGGGCCCGTCGCTCACGCCTGCGCCTCGCTGGCGCTCGGCTCCGGCGTGCGCGATGCGCGCTGTGGCACGGTTCGCTCGCTGCGCTCGCTCACACCGCGGAGACGCAGCATGAACAGTCGGTTTCCGGACAGCCGCTATCCCGATGCCGTCGCGCGACACGCGACCGATCTCCCACCACCTGTCCGAGGCGGGTGCTATGACCGATTCACGAACCGATCTCGTCTGGAGGCCATATGCGCGCGCCGACGTGTCCGTCCTGCGAATCCGCCATCGACCACTGCCACGGCACCCTCATCGTCCATCTCGGCCGCACCACCGAATGCACCGATGCGGACTGCATCGATCTCGCCCACGCACGGCACGCGTTCGTCGTCGACTGCGGTGACATTGCCGGAGGCTGCGCCTGCGCCGCACGGGATGTCACGCGCACCGCCCGAACTAGTAGGTCAACGCGAAGGTGAGCAGCAAGGTGGTCTGGAAGTAACCGCGCCACCAGGAGTAGCCGAACCAGACATTGGGCGTGATCTCGCGGATCTCGTCGTAGACCTGCGGGGTCGGTGACGGGGCATAGTTCAACGCCCAAGTCGGCCCGCCATCGGTGATCGCGGGTGCGGTGTAGACATCGGCCTGCCAGGCCTCGAGGCCCGCCTGGGTGACCCGGTTCACCAGAAAGCCACCGTCGGGGCCGGTGTAGAACGTCTTACCGATCCACAAGGCCGGGGCCACCACCTCCATGATGGGCGGCCTGGTCACCCAGCCGTTCGTAACTCCCCTCGGCACCTCGCCGCGGGGAGCGTTGCGAAAGATCGCGTCCTGCTGTTCGGCCGAGCAGCGCGACCGCAGCGAGTCGATGGTGGCGGCCGGATTGTCGGGATACAGGACGCACCCGCCGCCATAGTCCACCGCCGTGTCGACGACCTCGGTGTCGGCAACCTCGGGGTCGACGATGCCGGAGTCGGCGGCGGCGAGGCCTGCCCCCAGGAACAGACTGGGAAATCCCAGTGTGAGCACCGCGGTGCCCATGAAAATAACTCGGTTTGCGCGCATTGCTGTCTCCAGAACTCACCACACCCGGGTCCCCGACCCGGTATCGATCGTAAGACGGTGGCCTCGCAGACATCTGATTGAAAATCGAACTGTTATCTGGCGGCTCGGGGCTGCGGGCACCGCGGTTGCCGCGCCCACTAGGCTGGGCGACGACACTTTCCGCAGAGAGGAACAAGCCGTGCAGCCCGGTGGTCAGTTCGATATGCAGCAATTACTCGCCCAGGCGCAGCAGATGCAGCAGGCGGTGATGCAGGCCCAGGCCGAGATCGCGGCGACCGAGGTGCAGGGGCAGGCCGGTGGCGGCCTGGTTCAGGTCACCATCAAGGCGACCGGCGAGGTCGTCGCCCTGAGCATCGATCCGAAGATCGTAGACCCCGACGATGTCGAGGGGCTGCAGGATCTGGTGATCGGCGCGGTCAACGACGCCATGTCCAACGCGCAGCAGCTCGCTGCCGAGCGGCTCGGCCCGCTGGCCGGTGGCGGGTCGCTGCCGGGTCTGCCCGACTTCTGATCCGGGGACGTCTTTGTACGAGGGCCCGGTCCAGGATCTGATCGACGAATTGGGCAAGTTGCCCGGCGTCGGTCCGAAAAGCGCGCAGCGCATCGCATTTCATCTGCTCCAGGTCGAGCCGCCCGACATCGACCGGCTGCAGGCCGCTTTGCAGAAGGTGCGCGACGGCGTGCAGTTCTGCATTGTCTGCGGCACGGTCTCGGATAACGAAATGTGCCGCATCTGTTCGGATCCGCGCCGCGACCGCACCATGATCTGCGTGGTCGAGGAGCCGAAAGATGTGCAGGCCATCGAGCGCACTCGCGAATTCCGCGGGCGCTATCACGTGCTCGGCGGCGCGCTCGATCCGCTCAGCGGCATCGGGCCGGATCAGCTGCGCATTCGAGAGCTGTTGGCGCGCATCGGCAATCAGGAGGACGGCGTCGATGTCAGCGAGGTGATCATCGCGACCGACCCGAATACCGAGGGCGAGGCAACGGCCACCTACCTGGTGCGGATGCTGCGCGATTTTCCGGGCTTGTCGGTGACGCGTCTGGCATCCGGTCTGCCGATGGGCGGCGATCTCGAATTCGCCGACGAACTCACTCTCGGCCGTGCGCTATCAGGTAGGCGGGCACTGTAGCTTGCGTTCGGCCGGGCACGGGTTACTGTGTCGGGGATGAGCATCGAGTTCTTGCTGACCACGCTCGTCATCGTCGCCACACCCGGCACCGGCGTGCTGTTCACACTGGCGGCCGGACTTTCCCGGGGGACGAAGGCCAGCGTGATAGCGGCCTTCGGCTGCACGCTCGGCATCATTCCGCACATGATCGCGGCCGTCACCGGACTGGCCGCACTGCTCAATGCGAGTGCCGTCGCCTTCCAGACGCTGAAGTATCTCGGTGTCGCCTACCTGCTGTACATGGCGTGGAATACGTTCCGGGACAAGGGGGCACTGGCCGTGCCCGAGGAAGAGACCGCAACGCCATCGGCCCGGCAGGTGATCACCTCGGCGGTACTGCTCAATATCCTCAACCCGAAGCTGACGATCTTCTTCTTCGCCTTCCTGCCCCAGTTCGTGCCGACCAGTGCGCCGAATGCGTTGGCGCGCATGCTCGAACTGAGCGGGCTGTTCATGCTCGCCACCTTCGTGGTCTTCGCGGTCTACGGCGCCTGCGCGGCCGCCGTACGCAACCAGGTGATTTCCCGGCCCGCCGTGGTCACCTGGATGCGCCGGGTATTCGGGGTCTCGTTCATTGCCCTGGCCGGTCGGCTGGCGGTCCAGAATCAGTAAGCGTCAGACGGTGATTCGACTCCAGGGCAGCGCCTGCAGCCGGGTGCGGTCGTCGATCGCCCAATCCCAGATCAGGTCCGCGACGGTCTGCGGGTCGGTGACAGTGATGCCGAAGTGCTTCTCCGGGGCGCCATCTCGATATTCGAGGGTGAATGTTCCGGACTTGTCGCGATAGGTCTGAATGTAGACCTGCTCGTCACGTTCGACGACCAGATACGGATTCGGCGGGGCCAGCTCGGAAATCCACTGGTCGGCAAGGGCTTTCGTCAAATAGGGGAACTCGCCCGCGCCACCGTGGGTGACCAGCGCGGGCACATGTCCGGCCGGATCCATCAGCCAGGCCAGCTGCGGATCGTAGACGGCGTAGTTCAGCGGTGTCGCGATCTCGAACAGCAACTGCCGGAGGAATCCGATCGCGTCGTACGGGCACGGTACGTGCAGTACCGCACCGGTCGCCGCGCCGCCGACCGGAACCGTGCTCAGGAATCCATCCTGCTCGGGTAGTTCGGCATTGCGCCTGTTCAGCTCCGCCGCCATCGCCACGACCGGTTCCGTCTCGGGTCGCCCCTGCTGGGTGGCCAGATACGCGTCGACCTGCGCGATCGTCATCGCGACACCGGACGGCAACAAGACGTGGTCGTAGCTCACGCGGCCAGCGTACTGGGGCCCGAAGAAGTCGCTGCGGCACGTCGCTTCGGCCCCGGAATCCGGCCCGGCCCCACGTGTTCTTCAGGAAGCCGCGCGACCACGTCAGCGAACGGTTGGCGCGCTGCCGATCAAACCGTAGCCAACTCGCCCGACCGCGCCGTCGACGCCGAAAACGACGCGCACCTCGTACAGCCCGAAGTGGCCCGTCGATCGGTGCGGCTCCGCGGGATCGCAGCACGCCGAGGGCGATCAAGGACAAATGATCAGCGGCGAGCGTCGAGTGGGTCAGTCGAAATCGCGCCACGACTCGTCGATCGCGACAGCGCCACATCCGAGATCGACCGCACAATCTCGCATGGGTGCGATCCGTGTCCGGCACGAAATTCGCGGGTCCTTGACTCTCCTGTAGCTGGAGGGTGTTCGCTGTGAGATATGGCAGCGACAGTGTCGATCGGGGAGTTCGCGAGGTTGACGTATCTCAGTGTGAAGACGCTGCGGTACTACCACGAGGTCGAGTTGCTGGAACCGGTCGCGATCGATGCTGGGTCGGGGTATCGGCGGTATTCGGTCGCTCAGGTCGCGAAAGCGCATCTGATCCGTCGGCTGCGGGGGCTGGATATGCCGCTGCCGGAGATCAAGGCGGTGCTGGCGGCGCCGGATGCCGAGTCCCGGGATACCGCCTTGCGGGCGCATCTCGAACGCATGGAAGCGGAGTTGCGGCGCACGCAGTCGGTGGTTGCTTCGCTGCGCTCACTGCTCACACCGGCCGCGCCGATCGCCGTCGAATACCGGTCGATCGCGGCATTTCCGGCGCTCGCATACGTCGATTCGGTGGGCCGAGATGCGATCGGCGACTGGTGCGCCGCGGCATTTCCGCTGCTGCACGAGACGTTGGCCGCGACGAATATCGCGCCCGCCGGTGTCGACGGCGCGACCTATTCGATGGAATTCTTCGAGGAAGACGCGGGCGAGGTCGCCGCGTTCATCCCGATTCCAGCCGCCGACCCGCGGATTGCGCTACCGAGCGAACTCTCGATCATCGAACTGCCAGCGCGCCGGTTCGCGATCACCGTGCACTCGGGCCCGTTCGACGATTTCGACCGCACCTACGGCGCCCTCGGCAGCCATGTCGCCGAACACGACACTTCGCTCGCCGAACCCGTCCGCGAGCTGTACGTCCTCGGTCCGGGCGAAATCGACGACCCAAACGCCTACCGCACCGAAGTCTGCTGGCCGATCGGTCGGCTCTGAAAGAGGGAGAACCGCAATGACACTCACGATCGGGCATATCACCTTCGACTGTGCCCACGCCGCGACGCTCGCCGGTTTCTGGTCCGAGCTGTTGAACCGTCCGCTGGACGAGAACGCGAGCCCGGAGTTCGCGACGGTCGGGATGGCCGAAGGTGTGGCGCCGGTGCTGATGTTCATCCAGGTGCCGGACAAGACGCCCGGCAAGAATGTGATCCACCTGGACCTGAAGGCCGCGGACTGGCGCGATCAGATCGATCGCGCGATCGGCCTCGGCGCCAAGCACATCGGTGATTTCGACGAGTACGGCACGCAATGGGCGACGCTGGCCGATCCGGAGGGCAATCTCTTCGATATCGCGGCCGGATGAGAAGAAGGCCCGACGCGTGTCGGGCCTTCCCTGCTATCTCAGGAGAGTTCGCGCTGCAGGTTCGCGAGCACCTCGGCCTGAATCTTCTTCAGCCCCAACGGCGCGAAGATGCCCTCGAAGATTCCCGCGATACCGCCCGCACCCTTCCACGACGTGCGCAGCGTGACCTGCGAACCCGTGCCGTCCGGCGTCACCGTCCAGGTGTTGACCAGCGTCGAATTCGAATCACGTTCGGTCACGATGGAATCCGAGACCGACACGACCGCGTGGATGTCGCGGGACCGCTTCTCGGTGGCCTGCAGGGTCCATTCGGCGACGGTGCCCGCGCCCTGACCGCCCTCGACCACCTTGTAGTCGCGGTAGTGCGCGGAGAGGATGCGCGGACGCACCTTCTCGTAATCCGCGATGGCCTCGAGTGCGCGCTGCGGATCCGCCGCGACGGCGATCGAACTGCTGGCGCTGACCTGTCCCACGATGAGCTCCTTGTCCGGGCAGTGATTTGCCCCTATCCTGCCCTGTCCCCGCCGCTGCGCGGCGACCAGGTCGGTCCTGTTGATCACCGCGCGCCGACCGGTCTGCACTGTTAGGCTTCCCGATCAGATTGCGCCGGAGGGGATCCATGCAATATGTCGTGCGAAGCGGGTGTTCGAAACCGCCCGGACCACCGCCGGACTGACACGGCGAGTCCTGGGTATTCCCGATGCAACAGATGCGTGACATTTATCCCTCGTCGGTGACCTCGCAGTGGCTTGTGTTACCGGTGCGTACTAGCGTCGAGGAGTGGCAGTGAGTCTGTTGGGGAAGGCCGGGCCCGCATCGGCCGCACACGAATCAGGGTTCGCCGCGCATCGAGCGGGTGTGGACCGACTGTTGGCCAGTTATCGCGCGATACCCGCGAACGCCAACGTGCGACTGGCGAAGAAGACCTCGAATCTGTTCCGGGCCAGGGCCAAGAGCACCGCGCCCGGCCTGGATGTCTCCGGCCTCGCCAAGGTCATCGCGGTGGACGCGGAAGCCAAAACCGCCGACGTCGCCGGGATGACCACCTACGAGGATCTGGTCGCCGCCACACTGCCCTACGGCCTGGCCCCGCTGGTGGTGCCGCAGCTCAAGACGATCACCCTCGGCGGCGCGGTCACCGGCCTCGGCATCGAATCCAGCTCGTTCCGCAGCGGTCTGCCGCACGAGTCGGTGCTGGAGATGGACGTGCTGACCGGAGCGGGCGAGATCATCACCGCGACACCGGATGGCGAGCACGCCGACCTGTTCCGCGGCTTTCCGAACTCCTACGGCACCCTGGGCTATTCGGTCCGCCTGAAGATCGAGCTGGAGACCGTCCAGCCCTATGTGGCGCTGCGCCACGTCCGCTGCCACGACCTGCGCGAGCTCGAGTCCACCCTCGCCCGGATCGTCACGGACAAGACCTACGACGGCGAACGCGTCGACTACCTCGACGGCGTGGTCTTCACCGCCGACGAGAGCTATCTGACACTCGGCCGACAGACCGACGAGCCCGGCCCGGTCAGCGACTACACCGGCATGGACATCTACTACCGGTCCATCCAGCACGACTCCGACCGGCCCAAACGCGACCGGCTGAGCATCCACGACTATCTCTGGCGCTGGGACACCGACTGGTTCTGGTGTTCACGCGCCTTCGGCGCCCAGAACCCGAAGATCCGCCGCTTCTGGCCGAAGCGCTACCGGCGCAGCAGCTTCTATTGGAAGCTCATCGCACTCGATCACAAGTACGATATCGGCGACAAACTGGAGGCCCGCCAGGGTAATCCGCCGCGCGAGCGTGTGGTGCAGGACATCGAGGTTCCGGTCGAGCGGACCGCGGATTTCGTCGAATGGTTCCTGCGCGAAATTCCGATCGAACCGATCTGGCTGTGCCCGCTGCGACTGCGCGAAGACGACGCATCGGCAACGGGGCGTCCATGGCCGCTGTATCCGCTGCAGCCGAACCGTACCTACGTCAATGTCGGATTCTGGTCTGCGGTGCCGACCGCCGCAGGTCAGCAGGAAGGCAAGGCCAACCGCGCGATCGAGCAGACCGTCACCGAGTTCGACGGGCACAAATCCCTGTACTCGGATTCGTATTACGGCAAGGATGAATTCGCGGCCCTGTACGGCGGCGAGACCTACACCGAATTGAAGAAGCGCTACGACCCGGACCAGCGACTGCTGGATTTGTATTCGAAGGCGGTGCAACGCAAATGACTACATTCAAGGACCGTTCCGATGTCTTCGCGGACCTCGGGACAAAACTCAGCATTGCCGAGATCTTCGAGACGCTGATCGACGGCGATGTTCCGATTCGGCTGACCGCCTACGACGGCAGCGCGACCGGGCCGGAGGATTCGGAATACACCCTGGAGATCAAGTCCCCGCGCGGGATCAACTACCTGGCCACCGCGCCGGGTGATCTCGGCATGGCCCGCGCCTACATCGCAGGCGATATGACGGCCACCGGCGTGCACCCCGGCGACCCGTATGACATTCTCCGGGCGATGGACGGGCTGAAGTTCCGTCGTCCGTCGGCGCTCGCGCTGGTCACCATTGCCCGCTCGCTCGGCTGGGAGCGGCTCAAGCCGATCGCACCGCCACCGCAGGAGACGCTGCCGCGCTGGCGCCGGATCGCGCTGGAGGGCCTGCGGCACTCCAAGACTCGCGATGCCGAGGCCATCCATCACCACTACGACGTCTCCAACACCTTCTACGAATACGTCCTCGGCCCCTCGATGACCTACACCTGCGCGACCTACGGGGACGAGAACTGGACGCTGGAGCAGGCCCAGGAGAACAAGTACCGCTTGGTCTTCGACAAGCTGCGGCTGAAGGAGGGCGACCGGCTGCTGGATATCGGCTGCGGCTGGGGCGGCATGGTCCGCTACGCGGCCAAGCGCGGCGTCGAGGTCATCGGCGCGACCCTATCCGCGGAGCAGGCGGAATGGGCGCAGCAGAAGATCGCCGAAGAGGGTCTGTCCGACCTCGCCGAAGTGCGGCATTCCGACTACCGCGATATTCCGGAGGTCGACTTCGACGCCGTCTCCTCGATCGGCCTGACCGAGCACATCGGGGTGCACAACTACCCGTTCTACTTCGAATACATCAAGAGCAAGCTGCGCGACGGTGGCCTGTTCCTGAATCACTGCATCACCAGGCCGGACAATACCCGGACCACCAAGGCCGGTGACTTCATCGACCGCTACGTCTTCCCGGACGGCGAGCTGATCGGCTCCGGCCGGATCATCTCCGAGATCCAGAACATCGGCCTCGAGGTGATTCACGAGGAGAACCTGCGCGAGCACTACGCGCTCACCCTGCACGAGTGGTGTAAGAATCTGGTCGCCAACTGGGATGCCTGCGTCGAAGAGGTCGGCGAGGGCACCGCGAAGGTGTGGGGCCTGTACATGGCCGGTTGCCGACTCGGCTTCCAGCGCAATGTGGTTCAGCTGCACCAGGTGCTCGGCGTCAAGCTCGGCCCGAACGGCGAATCGGGTCTGCCGCTGCGTCCGTGGTGGCAGCCGTAAGCAACGACCGAAACTGCCCGTCCTAACCCAGGAGTTCATCCAGGAATAGGGCGGGCAGCGTCGTTTCGCCGGATTGTCCCGGTGTCGCACGCGCTTCGGTGCGCAGCACGCGCAGAATGCCGAGCACACCGGGGCCCGCATCCAAAAGCGGCATGGTCCAGCCGTGTTCGGCGCAGGTGGCCGCTGCGGGCAGCAGCAGTCCGGTGGCCTCGCCGACCCAGCCGGAGGCGGCCAGAGATTCAGCGAGCAGCAGTGCGGTATCCAATTCCGCACGGGGACGGTGCTGTTCGACCATCCGAGCGTGCAGCGCGCGGGCCCGGCGCACCGCGCGATCGTCGGCGCGCAGCTGACGTTCGGACAGCAGCGCGCGGATCGCCGCGATCTCCTCCGCCTCGGCGGCCAGCGCCGCCGCGCCCGTCATCCGATGGGCCTGGTGGATGGTTCCGGAGATATCCGATTCGTATCCGGTCGCGGCGTCGGCGACCCGCCGAGCCGCGGTATCGGTCAGCAGTCCAAGGCGCAGCCGCTCGGCGCGAATATGCGCGGCGAGCCGGATCAGTCTGTTATCGGCCGCGATTCGATCGCCCTCGTCCAGCCGAGCCGTGGCGGTGTACAGATCGCCGAGCGCGGCCTTGACCCTGGCACCGACCACGAAGGTGGAGATCAGGAAGTCCACCGGCCCGACCCGGGTGACCAGCTGATGACTGTCGTCGAACAGCCGATCGGCGGTATCCAGATCGCCTCGGCGGTAACTCATTTCGCCGAGCAGCGCCGCGGCCACCCGCACCGCATCGGAGCGCGGTCCCGACCGCTGCCGTGCGGTCTCCCACGCCTGCTGGAAACAGCTTGTGGCAGTGGCGATATCGAGCTGTTCATAGGCCGCAGCGCCCTTGCCGCACAGTCCGAAGACTTCGCCGAGCGGATCCTTGGATCGAGCGTGATACGGCGCCGCCCATTCCTGGATTTCGCGCGCCCCGTCGAAGTCGAATTCGCACAAGCGCACGAAGGAGGTCAGATTAGCGGCAGTCGATACGGTCCAGGCGGGCAGCTCATCCGGCTTCTCCAGGCACTCGGCCACCCGGTCGAGCACGCCTTCGGTGTGGTCGCGCGCGATCTGATCCGAAGCCGCGAGCACCGCCGCCTGACAGCGCTGCCGGTTCACATCGGCATCGGCGGACGACCCCCGCGCCAGCACATTGGACAAGCGGCCCAGGGCCGCGCGCGCCGCGGCGGGCTGCTGCAGATTCACATTCGCCCTGGCCACGGCCATCAGCAGTTTGGATCGAGAAGCAACCTGCTGCACCGGCAGTTTCGATACCGTCCCGAGCAGCGTCGCGAGGCGGGACTTATCGATGAGGTCCATGCCGCCGCTCTCGAGCAGATCCAGCGCCATTTTCAGATCCGTCGCCGCCAGCGCGTGATCGACCGACTTGCGCAGCAAATTGTGTTCGGCGTACCAGCGAGATGCCTTGCGGTGCAATGCCCGCAGCTTGCTCGGATCGGCCCGCTCCAACCGCGCCCGCAGATGTTCGGCGAACAGCGGCTGCATCCGGAACCACTCGGGATCATGGGCGATGCGCCGGACGAACAACTCGCGCTGTTCGGCCTGCTCGAGCATCGATTCGCCGCCCGGGTCCTCCGAAAGCGCCGAGGCCAGCGAACCGCTGACCCGCTCGGTGATCGAGATCGAGGTCAGGAAGTCGAGCATCTTGGGTTCGAGGGTGTCCAGGACGTTTTCGGCGAGATACTCGCGGATGCCGTGACTGCCCTCGGCCAGACTCGAGATCAATCGATCCGGATCGACATTGCCGCGCAACGACAAACTCACCAGCTGGACTGCGGCAGGCCAGCCGTCGGTGGTCGTATGGATTTCCTCGATCTGGTCATCGGTGAGCGCGAATCCGTTGCGCTGCACCAGGATTTCCTTGGTCTCCTCGGTGGTCAGGCGCAACGCCGAGGAGCCTATCTCGACCAATTCGTCGTGCACCCGCATCCGACTGGTCGGCAGACCCGACTGCTCCCGACTGGTCACCACGAAGCGCAAGTGGTGACATCCGTTGTCCAGCAACGCATCCATCGCCCGCCGCGCACCCGCATCGCCGACCCGGTGCCAGTCGTCCACGATCACCACGACGGTGGTTCCGCTGGCGTGGATCTCATCGATCAACGTGGAGATGACATAGGCGACCGCGTCAGCGGGCCGTTCCTCGAGCACCTGGTCCAAACCCTCGCCGATATCCGGACGAACCCGGCGGATCGCCTGGATGAGGTGGGCCAGGAACCAGATCTCGTTGTCGTCGTCCCGGTCTACACCGAGCCAGGCCACCGGGACCCCGCCATCGGTCAGCTCATTGCGCCACTGCGCGGCCACCGTGCTCTTGCCGAATCCGGCCGGTGCGTGGATGACCGCGAGTCGGCGGCGGCCACCGGCGCGCAGCGTGTCCAGCAGGCGCGGGCGCGGCACCGGCTCGCGGGCCGGGGTCGGCGGGCGGAATTTCGTCGTCGCTGTCGGGGGCAGTGTCGGCGCGACCGAGGTCGAGTTGGCCGGATGCTGGGAGACCGCGGGACGCAATGTCAACGGCCAACTACGGCGTGCGGTCACCGCCGGTCGCGTTACCGTCACCTCGGCCGCGTTCGGATGTTCCGTCTCATCCGGCGCCACCTCCGAGGTATCCAGCAGCGCCATCTCATCGGGCATCTGATCGTGCTCGCGCTGCACCGTGCGCAGCATCTCACCGAACTCGAAGGCCGACACGGGCCGGTTACCTGGATCGGTGTCCATCGCATGCTGGATGGCATCGGCGACATCGTCGGGAATGTCGTTGCCGTGCAGATCCGGCACCGGCTGGGTGGTGATCCGCAGGAATTGCGCGACCACCTTCTCCCCCGATTGCCGTTCGAAGGCGGCATGGCCGGTCAGCAGGGCGAACAGCGTAGAGCCGAGTCC
This sequence comes from Nocardia pseudovaccinii NBRC 100343, assembly GCF_001613225.1. Taxonomy (GTDB): domain Bacteria; phylum Actinomycetota; class Actinomycetes; order Mycobacteriales; family Mycobacteriaceae; genus Nocardia; species Nocardia pseudovaccinii. Next base: position 6,306 of record NZ_BDBY01000331.1, on the reverse strand, counting down.
GTATACATCGGAGAGCACGGTCGGCTCGTCGCCCTTGAGCACCTCGGGCGCGGTGAAGGCGGGTGAGCCCGTGATCAGCCTGCTGGAGGTGCGGAAACCTCCCGGGATCCTGGCGATTCCGAAATCGGTCAGTTGTGGTTCGCCGTAGGCGCTGAGCAGGACGTTCGCCGGTTTGACGTCCCGATGCAGGACCTGGGCCCGATGCGCGCTCTCGATCGCACCCGCCAGCTTCACCCCGGCCCGCAGGGAATCCGCCCAGGTGAGCGGACCCTGCTCCCGAATGAGCTGTTCGAGCGAGCCCCGGGTGCAGAAGGGCATCACGATGAACGGCTGGCCGGTCGGGGTGACATCGACCTGCAGGATGTCGACGATATTCGGATGGCCGGACAACCGGCCCATCGCCTGCTCCTCGCGCAGGAACCGTTCCCGGCTCTCGGCATCGATCTCCGAGGAGAGCACCTTGACCGCGACCACCCGGTCCAATGCGTACTGGACGCAGCGGTACACCACTCCGAACCCGCCCCGGCCGATCTCGACCGCACCCGACAGGCCCATTGCCTCCAGCTCGTCGACGATATCGATGGGCGCATGCCGCTGTGTGTCCGATTCGGCCGAAGTCGATTCGGCGTTTGCCTTGCCCGAACGCATCTGTGGATTCACGTGACCACCTCGAATTCACATCGAATCGGCGTCACCGGCGACCGAGAAACACACGGACATCGGACATCGCGAAACGATCTCGCGATGCCCGATATGTCACGCATACTCCAACGTAGCGCGGTATCAACCGGAGTGGGTGGCTTTCGAAACAGCGTGGCTGCGACCCCTCAGCGCTCGGCGGCGGGCCTGGTCGCCGGATGGTAGAGAAACGAGATCCGCTCCATGACATTCTTGCGCTGCGTGTTCTGGAATGCGGCGATCAACCAGCGACCGTCTTGGCGAACCATGGTGTAGGTCTGCGTTTTCGACAGCTCCTCGGGTTGTTTCGGGTCGCCCTTGTAGGTATCGCCGCGACTGGTGACGACGGCGGTATCCGGGCCGTAGAAGCGGATGCCGAGAATCGAATCGGTGAGCTCGGTGCCCTTCTTGAAGCCCTTGAACAAGGCGCGGTGGCCCTCGACGATATCGGCGCGCCCCTGGTAGTAGGTGCCGACGAAACTGGTGTAGGTGGCATCCTCGGTGAACAGAGCGCCGTAGGCGTCGGCATCGCCGCGACCCCAGGCGTCGGTGAGTTGGTCGAGCAGATCGCAGATTTCCCGGGCCGACTGCGGGGCAGGCGTGGTGACGGTGGTGCAGGCGGTCGTGCCGAGGTTGTGCACGTCCGAGGTCTGGTCCAGCCAGAGGTAACCGCCGCCCGCGGCGACACCGAGGGTGATGGCGGTGGCGGCCAGGACGCGGGAGACGATGCGGCGGCGATTGCGGGGTGCGGGGGCGTTCATGGCGGATCCTTTGGGGCAGTGGGGGTTCAGCGCTCGGTGGCGGGGCGGGCGGCGGGGGTGGACAGGTAGGTGATGCGTTCCATCAGCTTGTTGCGTTTGGTGTTCTGGAAGGCGGCGATCAGCCAGCGGCCGCCGCGGCGGACCATGGTGTAGGTCTGGGTCTTGGTGAGCTGCTTGGGCTTGCCCTTGTAGGTGTCGCCGTGACTGTTGACCACGGCGGTATCCGGGCCGTAGAAGCGGATGTCGACGATGTCGTCGGCGAGCCGGGTGCCCTTCAGGACGCTGCCGAACAGGGCGCGATGCGAGGCGACGATATCGGCGCGGCCGCGATAGAGGGTGCCGAGAAAGCTTGTGTAGGTGGCGTCTTCGGTGAAGACGGTGCCGTAGGCGTCGGCATCGCCGCGGCCCCATGCATCGACCAATTCCGCGAGTACGGCTTCGATCGCCTGGGTGTCATTGCTGCGCCCACCCGTCGCCTGACCGTCGCCCCTCATCGAATCGCAATGCGACGCTGCATTCATTTTGCCTCCATGCTAGATTTCTTCTTGTAAGAGCTTTCTTCATTGAAGAAGTCTCTTCGTTGAAGAAGAGATTAGGAAATGGAGGTATCCGTGTCAACACCTGCCATGCGCCCGGACGCGAGCGAGGTCTACCGCCGCTATCTGAGCGCGGTCATGCTGCACGGACAGGCGGGTGCGCGCGCCGTCGACCTGGGTGCGACGGACCTCTACGCCCTGAACATCCTGGAACTCAACGGCGCCATGACGCCCGGCGAACTCGGCGCGCGCAGTGGACTGACCACCGGCCCGACCACCCGCCTCATCGATCGCCTGGAAGACGCGGGCTATGTCCGCCGCGTCCCGGTACCCGGCGACCGCCGCAAGGTAATCGTCGAATTGATCGACAAGCCAGCAGATCTCGACGAAATCCTGGCCCCGGCCCGCCGCGCCATCGGCGAAATCCTCGGCGGCTATTCCGCCGAACAGCGTGAAGTGCTGTTCGACTACTTCACCCGCGCCGCGGACGCGTACTACCAGGCGGCGGAGGATCTGCGGCCCAGCTGAACTAAGAGCCAGCTGGCCGACCTGCTACCGGACGGCCAGTGCCACGATCTGGGTGACCTGCTTATCCGAAAAGTTGTTGTCGCTGACCAGGATCAGGGTGCGTTCCCCCGACGGCAGGCGCGGCCCCCAGGTCATGCCCTCGATATTGTCGATGGGGTCGAGCCCGAGATCGGCGAGGTCGACCAGCAAGCGCTTGGCGACCGGCCGGGCGGTGCCGAGCGGAGCATCGAGGACGTTGGTCGCGCCACTGGTATCGGCCTCGTAGATGCGGATCTTATTGCCGACGCCGAGCACGTAAGAGCGCTCCAGGACAAGGAATTTCGTGGGATCGAGCGGATCGGCGGCCAGGATCGAGGCAATGCCGTTCATGCCTTGGCCCGGCTCCGGACTCGACTCGGCGAAGACCGGCTCCATCGGGTAGGCGTACTGAGCAAGGAGCGGACCGAAGCGCGCCTGGACCGTAATCCGTGAAGTGGCACCGATTTTCGCCGTTGCGACAGGTCCGTCCTGCAGCAGCGGGCCCTCCACGGCGGTCACGAACAGGGCGCCACCCGCCGCGAAGGTCGCGCCCTCGAGCGCGAGATTCTGGCGCGGGCCGGTGGTCGGGCGCATGCGCTCGTTCTCCGGAATCGGGAGTTCGGCGGCGAAAGCGCCATCCGGGTGGGTGATTCGGACCGAGGGGTCGGCGAGCACGGCATCGGTGCGCTCACCCTCCTGCGTCCAGAAGTAACCACCGGTCCACGGATCGACCCGAATCTCCTCCGGATCCAAGGACTTCGGCGCGTACAGCGAGCCGTCCGGCGTACGCAGCGGGCGGGTATCGGTGAACACCACCGGACCGACGCCACTGTCGTCCACGCCGAATCGCGCGGTGTAGAAACGCGCCGGATCCCGCTCGGACCTGTCGTCGCTGATCAACACATATTCGCCGGTGCTCGGCTGGAAATCGATACCGGACAGGCCGCCGACCGTGGTGCCCCGAAAGTCCATGTCGAACGGAATGATCTGCTGGCCGAGTATGCGCACCGGTGCGACATCGGACGCGACCGGCTGCGGCGCTGCGTTGGCAACCGGGGCAACAGCACATGCGAGCGCGACGGTCGCTACGAGCAGGGACGCTCTACTTCTGACCACAATCAACCACCCTATCGACGAGGCCGGTCGCACAGGTTAACGGCATTCGAACGGCGAAAGCCCGCCACCGCGAAATGCGGTGGCGGGCTGACCTTTTCGAGCGACCTGCAAGAGTCGCTACGGCCCGTTGCGAATTACCGCGTGACTACTTGCGCAGCGAAGCCGGGACCTCGAAGCGCTCGCCGTAGGTCTTGGCGAGATAGTCGGCGCGCTCGACGAAGGCCGCCTGGCCGCCCGGGTAGCCGACGATGTACTGGTGCACACCACCGGTCCAGGCCGGGAAGCCGATGCCGAAGATCGAGCCGATGTTGGCGTCGGCGGTGGTGATGAGCACACCCTCGTCGAAGCACTTCTGGGACTCGATCGCCTCGATGAACAGCATGCGGTCGATCAGATCCTGCAGCGGCACACCGAAACCGGCGGTGGTCTTGAAGTGCTCGCGCAGACCCGGCCACAGGCCGAGACGCTTGCCGTCCTCGTCGTACTCGTAGAAACCGGCCTTGCCCAGGCGACCCGGGCGACCCTGCTCGACCAGGTAGTCGATGACATCCTGCGCCGGGTGCCGCTTCACACCCAGGGTGTTGTCACCCTTCTCGGCGGCCTCCAGGGTCTCCTTGGCGATCTTCTGCATCAGCGTCAGGTTCAGCTCGTCCGACAGCTGCAGCGGCGCGGCCGGGTAGCCCGCCTGCAGACCGGCCTGCTCGATGGTCGCGGGCTCGATGCCCTCGTTGAGCATGGCGATCGCCTCGTTGACGAAGGTGCCGATCACGCGCGAGGTGAAGAAGCCGCGGCTGTCGTTGACGACGATCGGGGTCTTCTTGATCGCGAGGGTGTAGTCGAACACCCGGGCCAGCGCCTCGTCGGAGGTCTTCTCACCCTTGATGATCTCCACCAGCGGCATCTTGTCGACCGGCGAGAAGAAGTGGATGCCGATGAAGTCCTCCTGGCGCTTCACACCGGTCGCCAGACCGGTGATCGGCAGGGTGGAGGTGTTCGAGCCCAGCAGCGCGTCCGGGGTGACGATGTCCTCGATCTCCTGGAACACCTTGTGCTTGAGCTCGGTGTTCTCGAAGACCGCCTCGATGACGAAGTCGACACCGGCGAAGTCGGCCGCATCCGCGGACGGCTTGATCCGGTCCAGCAGCGCCTTGGACTTCTCCTCGGTGGTCTTGCCCCGGGAAAGGGCCTTGGCCTCGATCTTCTCGGAGTAGTTCTTGCCGCGCTCGGCCGCCTCGATGGTGACGTCCTTCAGCACGACCTCGTAGCCCGCCTTGGCCGAGACGTAGGCGATGCCCGCGCCCATCATGCCCGCGCCGAGCACGCCGACCTTGCGGATCTCCTTCTTCGGGACATCCTTGGGCCGCGAACCGCCGTTGTTGATCGACTGCAGGTCGAAGAAGAACGCCTGGATCATGTTCTTCGCGACCGGGCCGGTCAGCAGCGAGACGAAGTAGCGCGATTCGATCAGCGACGCGTTGTCGATATCGACCTGCGAACCCTCGACCGCGGCCGACATGATGGCGCGCGGTGCGGGCATGTTGGTGCCCTTGAGCTGCTTGCGCAGGTTGGCCGGGAAGGCCGGGAGATTTGCTGCAAATGCGGGCGAAGACGGTGTACCGCCCGGGATCTTGAAGCCCTTCTTGTCCCAGGGCTGCACGCCGCCCTCGGGGTTGGCCTTGATCCACGCTTTGGCGGCGGGCACCAGCTCCTCGACCGAGCCGACGACCTCGTTGATCAGGCCGATCTCCTTGGCCTTGCCGGGGCGGTACTTGTTGCCCTGCAGCAGGAACTGCATCAGCGCGCCCTGCAGGCCGAACATCCGCACGGTGCGGATGACACCGCCACCGGCGGGCAGCAGGCCAAGGGTCGCCTCGGGCAGACCGAGCTGCACGCCCGGCACATCCGCGGCGATCCGGTAGTGGGTCGCCAGGGTGATCTCCAGGCCACCGCCGAGCGCGGCGCCGTTGATCGCCGAGACGACCGGCTTGCCCAGGGTCTCCAGCCGGCGCAGCGCCGACTTGATGGTGCCGAGCTCCTCCATGAGGGCCTGGCCGTCTTCCGGGCCGACCTTCATCATGTTCTTCAGGTCGCCGCCCGCGAAGAAGGTCTTCTTCGCGGAGGTGATCACCACGCCGGTGATGCTGTCCTTCTCGGCCTCGAGCCGGTCGACGGTCGCGGTCATCGACGTCTTGTACAGCTCGTTCATCGTGTTGGCGCCCTGGTTCGGGTCGTCCATCGTCAAAACGACGATGCCGTCCGAATCCTGCTCCCAACCGATCATGTTGGTTTCACTCACAGCTCTGTGTCTCCTTGAATTCTCAGCTGCCGGTTGGGGTTAGACGCGCTCGATGATCGTGGCGACGCCCATGCCGCCACCGATGCAGAGGGTGACCAGCGCGTAGCGGCCGTTGCGGCGCTCCAGCTCGTCGACCATGGTGCCGGTGATCATGGCGCCGGTGGCGCCGAGCGGGTGGCCCATCGCGATGGCGCCGCCGTTGACGTTCAGCTTCTCGTCCGGGATCTGCAGATCCTTCTGGAACTTCAGCACCACCGAGGCGAAGGCCTCGTTGATCTCGACCAGGTCGATGTCGTCGAGGGTCAGACCCGCCTTGGCCAGCACCTTCTTGGCGGCCGGAGTCGGACCGGTCAGCATGATGGTGGAGTCGGCG
>NZ_BDBY01000330.1 GCF_001613225.1 Nocardia pseudovaccinii NBRC 100343 | reverse complement strand
CACATTGCATTCTCGGGTTCAGGGGGTGGGTGGTGGGGTGGTGCAGAGGAAGGCGGCGGCGGTGCGGGATAGGCGGGTGAGGATGAGGGTGTAGGGAGTAGTGCCGCGGAGTTTGAGGCGTTTGCGGAGGGTGTCGGGGTCTATGTCGAGGCCGCGGATGCGGATTTCGAGAGGGCCGCAGTTGCGGCGGGTCAGTTCTTGGCGGAGGGTTTTTTCGCGGAATTCCAGGCGGTCGACGATGCGGAAGCCGCGGACGCCGTGGGGGACGGCATTGCCGGTCAGGTAGGCGATCTGCGGGTCCAGTTGCCAGAGGCCGTATTCGGCGGCGTAGTGGCGCACCAGGCCTGCGCGGACAACCGCGCCGTCGGGGTCGATGATCCACTCGCCGGGGGGCTGTTCCGGAATCTCGTCGGGGGCGGCGTCGGTGTAGGTGACGGATTCGCCTCGGGAGATGAGGACTGTCGCGCGGCGGGTGACGTCGCTGTCGCAAAGGCCCGGCGACCACAGGCAGGCCTCGCGGACCGCGCCGTCGAGGGAGACGACCTCGATCTCGCCCGGCCAGTCCAGGCGGTCGAAATCCAATCCGGGAGCGCACTTTACGGCCAGATCGCGGCCGGGATAGGCGGCAAGCAGATCCGGGAGCGGGGGTTGCAGTTTGGCCGGATCGTGGGTGCGGCGACCGTCCGCGCGGCGGGCCGGATCGGCAATGACGACGGTGCCGATGCTGGTCGAGACGAGGGCATCGGCCTTGGCGAGCAGGACATTTCGGGATGCGGCGAGATTGTGTGCGGCCATGGACAGGCGCACGTCGTCGAGGTCGCTGCCGAGCACCGAAGGGCAGGTGCGAGCCAGTTCGGCGAGTTCCGCGCCGATCGAGCAGGTCACATCGTGTACGGCCCGTCCGGACAGGCGCTCGGCGCGGTGTCGGGCGACCAGCGTCGGCGTCGCCTGTTGCAGTGCGTCGTCGGTGAACAGCCACTGTCCGGTATCGACGAGTTTGGCCGCGGCACGACGGCGCAGACGCACCGTTTCCACCAGTGCGGCCGACCGCTCGCCGAATTCGCGACGCACCCGCTCCAAATCGCGCAGGTGCGTCGCGGGAGTCAGCTCCAGCCGATCCACCTCGGCCAGCGCGGCGCAACCCGCCGCGCTGCCGAGGAAGACGACATCCTCGCGGCCGAAGCGGTAACCCACTACTTGGCGGCAGCGCCCGGCTTCACGCCGGTGATCATGGCGTTGTAGAAGAACTGGCGCGGCACCACGCGGCGCATGACGTTCTCGTCCAACCAGCTCAGCCGCAGCCACGCACGGTACATGGCCATCCGGTAGCCCATGGTGAGCTTCTCGTCCGGAACCGCCGCCTCGAAGGTGCGCACCGGCCAGCCCCACAGCGCCGCCGCGAACTCCTCGGTGCTCGCCTTGACCTCGGTAGCCCCGGCGCCCCGCGCCATCGCCTCGAGGTCGCTCGGATCGAAGGTGTGCAGGTCGACGACCGCCTCCAGCGCCGCGGCGCGCGAGGACTCGTCCAGTTCGGCCTGCGGACGCCGCCAACCCGACAGTGCGGGCAGCTTGGTCACGGTGGTGGTGGCCTTCCAGGTGATGCGGCCGAGCCAGCGGGCGTAGAAGTTGCCCGCGGTGGTCGGTTCTCCGGCGAAGACGAAACGCCCGCCCGGCTTCAGCACGCGCAGGCACTCCTTGAGCGCCAGTTCCACATCCGGGATGTGGTGCAGCACCGCGTGCCCGACGACGAGGTCGAAGGTGTCGTCCTCGTACGGGATGGTCTCGGCGTCGGCGACCCGGCCGTCGACATCGAGCCCGAGGTTCTCGGCATTGCGCAGTGCGACCTTCACCATGCCCGGCGACAGGTCGGTGACCGAACCGGACTTCGCGACGCCACCCTGCATGAGGTTCAGCAGGAAGAAGCCGGTGCCACAGCCCAGTTCCAGCGCGCGCTCGTACGGCAGCGGCGCGGGGCCGACCGCGGCGTCGAACCGGCCGCGGGCATAGTCGATACAGCGCTCGTCATAGGAAATCGACCACTTGTCGTCATAGGTCTCGGCTTCCCAGTCGTGATAGAGCACCTGGGCGAGCTTCGTATCCTTCAGCGCTGCTTCGACCTCGGCCTCGGTGGCATGCGGGTTCGGCGCCGGGTCATCGGGGTGGACCGTCATGGTGGGCTAGCCTAGCCAACCCTGCGCCGCACGTCTGCAGCGGACCAGTGAGTAGGACGTGATTTCGCTCCACCGCACCGTCCCCCGAGACTCGTTCTGGTTCTGAACCCGCCCGACGATCTACCCGCACACCGCCACCCGCCCCAGATGCGGTCGGCAACCTGGGGCTCGAGTGGGACTCACGATCATCGAGTGCCGCGAAAGTCACACTACCCATCGACCAGGAACGTGTTCCTGTTTATGGTTCGCATCGGCACTCGGATCGCCCGATCCCGACCCGACGGACCGCGGCACCGCAGATCCTGGCTACCGGCCAGTAACGACAAGCAGGCCAAACCGAACCGTCAGCCGGTTGCGTCGGTGCCCGTCAGCGACCGACTGAGGTTGCCGAACCTGGACCGTCGGCCAGGTTCGACTAGTGCCAATGCGGGCCCAGCGGCGAAGAGTGGGGTCCATTCCGTGCGAGCACGATCGAACCCGCCAGACCTGTCCGGGCAGATCGACCGAGACCTCACGAACGCCACCGACTCGGCCGAGCCGTGTGCCCCATCACCGCCCGACGAAAGTCGCCGAGCCTGGACCGTCGGCCAGGTACAACTCGTGCCCGCGACGGCCGTCGGTGGCGAAGAGCACGGTCCATTCGATGCGAGCACGATCGAGCCCGCCAGACCTGTCCGGGCAAATCGACCGACAGCCTCAACGCCACCGACTCGGCCGAGCCGTGTGCCCCGTCAGCGCCCGACGAAAGTCGCCGATCCCGGGCCGTCAGCCAGGTAGGACTCGGTGCCGATGCGGCGGTCCTCGGTGGTGAAGAGAGTGGTCCATTCGGTGCGGGCGCGGTCCAGGCCGTGGGGACCCGCTTCGAAGACGGCTTTCGCGGCGGCGAGGGCGCGGGTGGGCCCGTCGGTGAATTGTTGCGCCCAGCGGATGGCGGCGGTGTAGACGTCGTCGGGGGCGACGACCTCGTTCACCAGACCGAGGGTGCGCGCTTCGTCGGCCTCGACGAAGCGGCCGGTGTAGACGAGGTCTTTGGCGGGGCCGGGGCCGATCAACAGCGATAGGCGGCGGATGCCCGCGAGCGGGATGAGGCCCGCTTTGATTTGCGGCAGGCCGAGTTTGACGTTGTCGCCGATGATGCGGCGGTCGGCGGCGAGGGCCAGTTCCAGGCCGCCGCCGAGGCAGTAGCCGCTGATCGCGGCGACGGTGGGCTGGGGCACCTTGGCCAGGCAGCCCAGTGCCACCTGCAGATCGGCGGCCATGGCTTCGGCCTGATCCGGGTCGAGTCCGGAGAGTTCGGCGAGGTCGTCGCCCGCGCAAAAGACTCGCTCGTCGCCGTAGACGACCAATGCCGCGACCCCGGGGTGTGCGGCGACAACCGCCGCCGCCTCGGCCACCTCCCGGACCAGCTGCGCATTCAGCAGGTTCAGCGGCGGGCGGTCGATCCGCAGGACGGCAACGCCACGGACGGCGGGATCCTCGGGCAACTCCAGGGTCACGAATTCGGCCATGGCAGGAAACCTACTGCCTCATGGACGCGCGGATCCCCTGAGCCTGCTGGTATCCGGCATTGCGGCGAAATAGCGCTGGTTGTCCGGGAACTGGAGCACCTGCCGCCCGCTGTCACCGGTGAGCACCGGCATGATCGGTTCGATCACCCGGTCGATGGCCAGAATCTCCGCCGTGGAAGCGAATTCGGCAATGGCATCGAGCTGCGACCAGGTCGGCGGCAACAGCACATCGGTGCCCGCCCGCCAGCGGTCGAGCTCGTCCGCCGCGGTGCGCCATTGCACCTCGGCCGCCTCGGTGGTGGCGCCGTCGGCCAACTGTCCTTGCGGCAGCACCGCGACAAAGAAGCGGGTGTCATAGCGCCGCGGCTCGATCACCGGGGTGATCCAATTCGCCCACGGCCGCAGCAGATCCGCGCGCAGCACCAGTTTCTCTTCGGCGAGGAAGTCCGCCAGCGACACCTCGCGCCGTTCCAGTCGGCCCCGGGCATCGTGGTAGCCGGTGGTATCGGAGACGACGGTGTCGGCTGTCGGCCCGGCCAGCAGCACTCCGCACTCCTCGAAGGTTTCGCGCACCGCGGCGGCAACGAGCGCCTTGGCCCTCGGCTCGGTGGTGCCGAATTTCGCCGCCCACCAAGCGGGTTCGGGTCCGGCCCATTCGATATCGGCGGTTCCGTCCGACGGATCGACACCGCCGCCCGGGAAAACGGTCATACCGGCGGCGAAGGCCATCGCCCCGACCCGGCGCTGCAGGAACACCTCGGGCCCGGTGGCACCGTCACGCACCAACATCACCGTCGACGCGTCCTTGAGCGGCGGAATGGGCTCCTGCGCGTTCGTCTCACTCACTCCTGCACCCTAACGCCTGCTTGTTTTACGCCGTAATCCCCATCACGGGCTCAGCGCGAACGATGCCGCCCCAACCGACGCGCGCGCCGCGCGAAGTACCGGCCGTCGACGCGATCCAGCGCGATCGACTGACGGAAGGCCTCGCTCAGGTTCTCGGCGGTGAGCACATCCGGCAGCAACCCCTGCGCGATGACCGCGCCCTCGTTCAGCAGCAGGCCATGGGTGAAGCCCGGCGGAATCTCCTCGACATGGTGGGTCACCAGGACCATGGCCGGGGAATCGGGATCCGAGGCCAGATCGCCGAGGCGTTCCACCAATTCCTCACGGCCGCCCAGATCCAGACCGGCGGCGGGCTCGTCGAGCAGCAGCAGCTCCGGATCGGTCATCATCGCGCGGGCGATCAGCACCCGCTTGCGCTCACCCTCGGACAACGTTCCGTAGGTGCGATCGGAAAGATGTTCGGCACCGAGACTTTCGAGCATATCGATGGCGCGATCGGTATCGACGTCGTCGTAACGCTCGCGCCAGCGACCGAGGACCGCGTAACCGGCGGAGACCACCAGATCGCTGACCTTCTCGTCGCGCGGAATCCGGCTGGCCACCGCGGCCGAGGACCAGCCGATGCGCGGTCGTAGCTCGCTGACATCGGTTTTGCCGATGACTTCACCGAGCAGATGGGCGATGCCCGAGGTCGGATGCACTTCGGCGGCGGCCATGCGGAGCAGCGAGGTCTTGCCCGCGCCGTTGGGTCCGAGGACCACCCAGCGTTCGTCGAGCTCGACCTGCCAGGTGACCGGGCCGACGAGGGTGTGACCCGAGCGTCGGATGGTCACGTCGGTGAAATCAATGAGCAGATCGGGATCCGGTTGCGGCACGGGCTCCATCTTGGCTCAAATGCGCTGTGTTCGTACGACCGACCCATGCCGGTAGCCACGACGTGGCCATTCGTCCGCCACGGCGTGCCTTCGCGGACGGTGCGCGCACCGCTCCCGGCGGGTTTTTCGGCGGCTCATCGGTGGAGCGGAACATCCGCGCGACGATCAGTGCCAGCGGAATCGAACAACCTACCCAAACGGCGAGTATCACCAACAGCGTCGTCATCATGATGGCCTCCGGCGAGTGGTGTGCGGCGGTCCTATTGCGTCGAACGTACCCAGATCGGGCCCGGGTGAATCCCCCTGGCGCCGAACAGCGAAACATCTACACCGCGTAATCGCTTACGGGACCTGCGGTGCAAATCGGTGCGAGGCAATTCACCCCCCGGGCAATCAGTATTGTCCAGGCACCGCGATCACAGTCATCGACCCCGGAGCGACCTCGGTGAAACCGGCGTCGCGCACCGCGACGGCCTGCCCACGAGACACCTGCTCGCACAGCGACGCCCACTGCTCCGGTCCGGATTCGCGCACCGTGCAGCGGAACTCACGCTGCGACCACCGCAGCGCCTCGTCCACGGTCAGCGCACCGGCCAGCAACATGCTGGCGTGACCGACCTGAGCGGCGGCCTTGCCCAGCGTCATGCCGAGTTTCGTATTCACCCACAGCACCGGCAGATCGGGATCGGCGGGCCCGGGATCGTCGTGTTCGAGATCGGTGCCGTTGATCTGCAGCCGCCTGATCCGCGGATCGACCTCGCCGACCGGCCCCGGCACGAATGCCCGCGCCTGCGCGCCGTCCACCTCGACGGTCACCCCGTCCACTTCGTTGGCCGCCAGCCACTGCGCACCACGCGCCCGGCGCGCCACCTTGCGGATCCGCGACCGCTTCCAGGCCAGGAACCGCTGCTCCCACACCCCCTCGGGCCCGACCCGATCATCCAGGCACAGCGCCACCGTGGCCGCCGCAGCGGCCTCCAGCAGCGCACTGCGCCGCGGCGGATCGACCTTCGGAATATGCAGCACCATCTGCATGGCTTGCACGAGAGCGGGCTCCTCCGGATCGCCGAGACCGCCGTAACCGCGCGCCAGCTCCGCATGCCGAATGCGGAATCCCTCGACACCCGTTGACAATTCGGCCTCCGGGATACTCGACATCACGCCACCTCGATCGTCAACGAAAACCGCCGCACAGGCGCGACACCCCCAGCGAGCCTACCGACCCTCGTGACTCAGCTGCCGACGAGCGGGACGCGACGGATTCCGCCGTCGCGGGCATCCGCGGCCTCCACCTCGTCGCGGGTCACGCCCAGGATGAACAGGACCGCGTCCAGGTAAGGATGCGACAGAGCCGCATCGGCGACCTCGCGCAATGCGGGCTTGGCATTGAAGGCGACACCGAGTCCGGCCGCATTGAGCATGTCGATGTCGTTGGCACCATCGCCGACGGCCACCGTCTGCTCCATCGGCACGCCCGCCTCCGCCGCGAATTTACGCAGCGCGGTGGCCTTGAAGGCACGGTCGACGATCTCGCCGACCACCCGGCCGGTCAGCTTGCCGTCCACCACCTCGAGCGTATTCGCCTGCACGAAGTCCAATTCCAGTTCGTGCGCGAGCGGCTCGATCACCTGACGGAAGCCGCCCGACACCACACCGCAGCGGAATCCGATGCGGCGCAGGGTCCGAATGGTGGTGCGCGCGCCCGGTGTCAGCTCGATCCGGTCGGCGACCTCCTCGATCACCGATTCGTCCAGTCCCGCGAGCGTCGCCACCCGCTGACGCAGCGATTCGGCGAAGTCGATTTCACCGCGCATGGCCGCCTCGGTCACCTCGCGGACCTGATCCTCCACCCCGGCGTGCGCGGCGAGCATCTCGATGACCTCGCCCTGGATCAGGGTCGAATCGACGTCGAAGACGATGAGCCGCTTGGCCCGGCGGGCCAGTCCGGCCCGCTCCACCGCCACGTCCACCTGTTCGGCGACCGCGACCTCGGCCAGCGCGGTGCGCAGCCGGGCATCGGAATCGGGGCCGGTATCGGTCGCGGTGACCAGCAGTTCCATACCGGTCACCGGGTAGTCGGCAATGCCGCGGATGGTATCGATATTGGCGCCGAGCGCCGCGAGCTGACGGGAGACCGAACTGAATGCGCGCGCGGTCACCGGCGCGCCGAGGATGACCACCGCATGGGTGGACATCGGCTGCCTGCCGATCTGCGCGTCGACCTCGACGTCGACATGCATGCCGACGGTATTCATCGCCTCTTCGAGCTCGTCCTGCAGCGCCTCCGGATCGCTCGGGCAGGTGACCAGCACGCCGAGGGTCAGTCGGCCGCGGATGACGACCTGCTCCACATCCAGCAGGCTCACGTGGTGCCGCGACATCGCCGCGAGCAGCACGGAGGTCACACCGGGCCGGTCGGGTCCGGTGACAGTGACGAGGACGGTGGTGTCGGCCAACTGAGGTGCTCCAAGTTAGTTGTTTGCCGTAGCTGTGCTGGACCCCGGTGTCGCAACGCTGCGGTCGGTGCATCTCCCACAAATGAGTGTGCACCCACTGATGATCAGCGGGTGCACACTCATCGATCGAAATACTAGTGCTTTGCCAAGGCGCCTTCGTGCACCTCGGTGGCATGTTTGCCCGAACCCCAGCCCACGTGGGCCTCGGCCCGCATCCGCTCGACCATGTGCGGGTAGTGCAGCTCGAAGGCGGGACGCTCGGACCGGATGCGCGGCAGTTCGTAGAAGTTGTGCCGCGGCGGCGGGCAGGTGGTGGCCCACTCCAGCGAGTTGCCGTAACCCCACGGATCATCGACGGTGACCACTTCGCCGTAGCGGTAGCTCTTGAAGACGTTCCAGATGAACGGCAGCATCGACGCGCCCAGGATGAAGGCGCCGATGGTGGAAATGGTGTTCAGCGTGGTGAATCCGTCGCTGGGCAGGTAGTCGGCGTAGCGGCGCGGCATACCCTCGGCGCCCAGCCAGTGCTGCACCAGGAAGGTGGTGTGGAAGCCGATGAAGGTGGTCCAGAAGTGCCACTTGCCGAGGCGCTCGTCCAGCATGCGTCCGGTGATCTTCGGGAACCAGAAGTAGATACCGGCGTAGGTGGCGAACACGATGGTGCCGAAGAGCACGTAATGGAAGTGCGCGACGACGAAGTACGAGTCGGTCACGTGGAAGTCCAGCGGCGGCGAGGCCAGGATGACACCGGACAGACCACCGAAGAGGAAGGTGACCAGGAAGCCGAGGGAGAACAGCATCGGCGATTCGAAGGTCAGCTGGCCGCGCCACATGGTGCCGATCCAGTTGAAGAACTTCACACCGGTCGGGACGGCGATCAGGAAGGTCATGAAGGAGAAGTACGGCAGCAGCACGGCTCCGGTGGCGTACATGTGGTGCGCCCACACCGCGATCGACAGCGCCGCGATGCCAAGGGTCGCGTAGACCAGCGTGGTGTAACCGAAGATCGGCTTACGTGAGAAGACCGGGAAGATCTCCGAGACGATGCCGAAGAACGGCAGCGCGATGATGTACACCTCGGGATGGCCGAAGAACCAGAACAGGTGCTGGTAGAGCAGGATGCCGCCGGTGGCCGGATCGTAGATATGGCCACCGAGGTGGCGGTCGTAGGCCAAGCCGAACAGCGCGGCGGTCAGCAGCGGGAAGGCGAGCAGCACGAGGACGCTGGTGACGGCGATGTTCCAGGTGAAGATCGGCATACGGAACATGGTCATACCGGGAGCACGCAGGCAGACCACGGTGGTCAGCATGTTGACGCCACCGAGGATGGTGCCCAGACCGGAGACCGCGAGGCCAAGGATCCACAGGTCGGTGCCGACGCCGGGCGAGTGCAGGATGTCGGTCAGCGGCACGTACGCCGTCCAACCGAAGTCCGCGGCGCCGCCGGGGGTGATGAAGCCCGCGGTCGCCATGGTCGCGCCGAAGGCGTACAGCCAGTAGCTGAAGGCGTTCAGGCGCGGGAAGGCGACGTCGGGGGCGCCGATCTGCAGCGGCAGGACGATATTGGCGAAGCCGAACACGATCGCGGTCGCGTAGAACAGCAGCATGATCGTGCCGTGCATGGTGAACAGCTGGTTGAACTGCTCGGGGGACAGGAACTGCAGACCCGGCCGGGCCAGCTCACCACGCATCAGCAGGGCCATCAGACCACCGATGAGGAAGAACGCCATCGAGGTGGTCAGGTACATGACACCGAGGACCTTGGGGTCGGTGGTGGTGACCATCTTGACGATGAACGAGCCCTTCGGCCCGGTCCGAGCCGGATACGGCCGAGTCGCTTCCAACTGAGGGACTGGCTTTGGCTCTACGGCAGTCACTGATCCTCCTGAAAGGTGCCTTTAGGTCGCTCCGCAGGCTCCGCTGCTCGCATCCGCCCCACTACCGGGGACAGACGAGGAGTTCGCTTGCGCTCCTGAGATCGTAAACCGTGCTGCGACAGCCATCCGCACGGGTCCTACTCTGTGTCGTATTTCGCCGTGTGGGCGACTGCTACCACTGATCCGGCGATCATGAAATCCGGCCCCTTGCCTGCCGACCATTTCGTGCAACCTGCAAGCAGTCGCGAGCGATGACTTTCCCGGCCAGCCGACGTCTCTATCGGTGACAGTGATCCACTCTCGACCAAGGAGACCTTTATGAGCACAGCATCGCGTAGCGATTCGATGAGGGGCGGCGGTCGGGCGACGGGTGGGCCCGCACCCGAGACCGGCGATCCCTGCTGGGTCGACGTTTACACATCTGATCCAGACCGGGCCATTGCCTTCTACGGCCAGCTCTTCGGCTGGACCGCCGACCGCGCGGACGAGGAGTTCGGCGGCTACATCACCTTCCGCAAGGACGGTAAGGCCGTCGCGGGCGGCATGGGCAAGACCGCGGACGGGGCCGAGGGACCCGATCAATGGACGGTCTACCTCGCTTCGCCCGATGCCAAGGCCACCGCCGACGCCGCCGCCGAGCACGGCGGTGCGGTCGTCGTGCCGCCCATGGATGTGGGCGATCTCGGCGCGATGGCAGTGCTCGGCGATGTCGGTGGCGCGGGCGTCGGCATCTGGCAGACCGGCACCTTCGGCGGATTCGAGACCATCGGCATCGCCTCGGGCGGCACCTGGACTGACCACGTCGGCATCCCGTCCTGGTTCGAACTGCACACCCGCGACTACGCCCGCTCGCTCGACTTCTACCGTGATGTCTTCGGCTGGAGCGATACCTTCGCCATTTCAGACACCCCGGAGTTCCGCTACACCACCATCCACGCCAGCACTCCGATGCTCGGCGGTGTCATGGATGCCTCGGCCTTCCTGCCCGAGGGTGTACCAGCGGGTTGGACCGTCTACTTCGGCGCCGATGACGTCGACGCGGCCGTCGCGAAGCTCGTCGAACTGGGCGGCACCGTGCTGGCCCAGCCCGAGAACACCCCCTACGGCCGGATCGCACAGGTCGCCGATCCGACCGGGGCACGGTTCAGCATCGGCGGCAACGCCACGTAGCCGATCCGGCGACCGCGCGGAATCCGCTGTACGACAGCGAGATTCCGCGCGGTCGCGAACACGGCCCGGATGCGACGTGCACGCGGCGGTGGCCTTCGCGTCCGGGCACCCACGCCACGCGGTACCCTCACCCGCATGCCGGTGAGCGCCCCTGTTCGCACCCGAAACCGCACGGACTCCCCCCGATACGGCACCGCCAGGAATCGCGCGGTCCGGCACGGGGGCACGGCGGTCGCCCTGCTCTGCGCCGCATTGTTCGTCGCGGGCTGCAGTCAGAAGGACGACGCCAGCTCGATCATTCGCACCACCACGAATATCGCGGGCGCGGGCGTGGTCGGCCTGGAGCGCGACACCTCGAAGGCCTGCCCGCTGCCCAGCGCACCCGATCCGTCGAACGGCAAGACCCGCACCGTCACCCACGCCGCGGGCACCTCGGAGGTGCCCGCGGATCCGCAGCGCGTCGTGGTGCTGTCCACCTCGGCGTTGGACGCGACCTGCGCGGTCGGCCTGTGGGAGCGGGTCGTCGGCGCGGTTCCGATCGACGGACCTCGCTCGCAGCCCATGTATCTCGGTTACGGCGTGCTGAAGATTCCCACCGTCGGTTCGGCGGCGCAGCCCGATCTCGGGCAGATCGCCGCCCTGCATCCCGATCTGATCATCGGCGATATATCGAGCGGCCCAGGCGGTTTCGCCGCATTGCAGGCGATCGCGCCAACCGTACTCGCCGATCCTGGCAGCGGCTGGCAGACCGAATTCGGCACGCTCGCAGCGGGTCTCGGCCGCCGCACGGCCGCGGCAGCGGCATTGGAGTACTACCGCACCGAGGCGCGCGAGACCGGTAGTGCCCTGGCCGCCAGCCAGTCCCAGGCCTCGGTGGTCCGCTTCACCGCCGATCACGACCAGGTCCAGGGCAGCAATAGTTTCGCCGGACAGGTCCTCGCCGATGTCGGCGTACAGCGGCCGACCGCGCAGCGCGGCACCTCCTTCGACGTGACCGAGCAGGACCTGACCAAGGTCGAGGGCGACATCATCTACGTCGTCTTCGCGGGCGAGGCAGGTGAAGCGCACGGTAAGACGGTGCTGCGCAGCGATGCCTGGAAGGATCTCGGCGCCTCCGCCGATAAGCGCGTCTTCGCGGTCGAAGACACTGTGTGGCACGGCGACGGGCTCACCGCGGCCCGTGCCCTGCTCGCCGACCTGCGCAGCAGCTTGAACGGTTTCGTCACCGACTGAGTCTTTGGCCGCGCCTGCGGCGCGGCGTGTTCGC
>NZ_BDBY01000329.1 GCF_001613225.1 Nocardia pseudovaccinii NBRC 100343 | reverse complement strand
ACACGAGACGGGCCGTGAACGTCGCTCGTAAGACTCGCTCCGTGGTCGTCACCGACGGCAGCACGTCCGACACCAGCCATACACGTGCCGGATCGATGAGGCCCCCACATGCGCTTCGACGACTCGGACACGAGACGGGCCGCTCGAAAGACTCGCTCCGTCGCCATTGCGAGCAGCCTGATCAATTCGATCGGGGACACCTTGGGTATGGAATCGCTCACCCTTGGAGTGCTCCCACCAGCGCTTGGGTAGCTGTCGCCAACCCCTCCCGGCAGCGAGATTAGAAGGGCACCGAGAACAAAGACGGAACCTGTGAGGGGATCACAATGAGCACTCTGGTCGAAGCGCCCGCCACCAACGTCATCCAGCTGCAGCCGCGCCTGCGGAAAGCGGCCGAGCTCGAGGTGTGCGCGGTCCCGAGTGACTCCGGGACGCTCGCCAACGTCGAGCTGGATCGTTGGGCGAACCGGCTGGCCCGAGTGCTGATCAACCGTGGCGCCGCCGTGAACACGCGAATCGCGCTGGCGATCGACCCGCAGATCGAAGCCACGGTTGCCGCATCCGCCGTCGTCAAGCTCGGCGCGACTCCGGCTTCGGTGGCCGAGGACGCGGCCGCCGTCCCCGGTGCCTACATCGGCATCACCACCAAAGCCCGCCGCCCCGAGCTCAGCGATGCCATCGACTGGCTGCTCCTGGACGACCGCTCGACGCTGCAGCGCTACCTGGTCAGCTCCGACGCCCCGATCACCGATGCCGATCGGCTGACCGAGCGGAAGTCCGCCTGACCTGCTATTCAGCCTGCGCGCCCGAACCAATGGAGTTCGGGCGCGCTGCGGCGCGTATGCCGGGCCCGGAGGCGGCAGCGCCGCGCGACCATTTAAGCCTCCGGGACGCCGCCGATCGAACACAGTGTTGTCAATACGCCTTCGGTCGGCTCGGCACCGGTCCAAAATGAACTTGCTACTACGCGACGGTCGGGACCAGCGGTGCACAACCGCTCCAGACGTCAGAACGCAGGTGTGCTTATGCAACAGCCATCGTCCTCGAACGGAAAAATAGGCACCGCACCGCCCGACAGCGCGTTCCCGCTGTCGGCGGCCCAGCGCGGCATCTGGTTCGCCCAGCACATCGCGGGCGATACGCCTATCTCGATCGCACAGTACGTCGAACTGATCGGCGAAGTCGATCTCGACGCGCTCGCCGCGGCCGCCCAGCAGACCGGGCGCGAGTTCGGGACCGGATATGTCCGGCTGCTCGATGTCGAGGGTCAGCCGTACCAGCTCGTCGACACCACCATTGTCGACGAACTCACCGTCATCGACCTGCGCGATAAACCCGATCCCGAGGCAGCGGCACATGCCTGGATGCGCGCGGAGTACTCCGCGCCGCTGGATCTGATGCATGACCGATTGGTCGCGGTGGCCATGCTGCGGCTGGCCGATGACCACTGGTTCTGGTACTCGCGCATGCATCACATCGTGCTGGACGGAATGGGTGCGCTCGCACTGGTACAGCGCACCGGCGAGATCTACAACGCGGCCATCGAGGGCAGCGAGGCGGCGCCCGCCAAGGCCGAACCACTGCAGAAGATCGCCGAAGCCGATCTGGCCTACCGCGGCTCGGACCGATTCGACGCCGACCGCGAGTACTGGCGCGAGCATCTGGCCGGGATGGCCGACCCGGTCAATCTCGCGGGTCGCGAGGCCGATGTCGACGCGCCGCCGAGCCGGGTCTCGGGCGCACTGCCCGCCGCGACGGCCGAATTGCTCGACACCGTGGCGAAGGCGGCAGGGTCGAACGCCGCGCCGACCATCGTCGCCGCCTTCGGCGCCTATCTCGCCGCGATGACCGGTGCGCCCGAAGTGGTACTGAGCCTGCCGGTTTCGGGACGCACCACGGCGGCACTGCGCCGCTCCGGCGGCATGGTCGCCAATGTCGTTCCGATGCGCCTGATGTTGTCACCGACCACCACGGTCGGTGACGTGATCCGGGCAGCGCAGAGTGAGCTGACCGGGGCGCTGCGCAGACAGCGTTACCGGCAGGAGGACATCGTCCGTGATCTCGGCTGGTCGATGGACGAGGCGTCGTCGTTCGGTCCGGCCGTCAATTTGATGATGGTGGACACCAGGATTCAGCTCGGCTCGGTCACCGGACGACTGCACGTGCTGACATCCGGGTTGATCGATGACGTGTTCTTCAACCTGTATCCGGGCGTCGGCGGCGAGAGCACCCACATCGATCTGCAGGGCAACGGAAACCTGTACAGCACCGATGAACTGGCGGCACACCATGCCCGCTTCCTGATGTTCCTGCACGGGTTCCTGGCCGCCGGACCGGATGCACCGCTGAGTACCGTCCAGGTCGTCTCCCCGCAGGAGCAGAATCGGCTGGTGCCCGCGCGCGGACCCGAGGCGGTCGCACCGCGCACCCTCCCCGAAATCATCGCGGCCGGTGCCGCACTCGACCCGGAGGCGGTGGCGCTGCGCGGCGGCGATACCACCATGACCTACCGTCAGGTCGACGAGTACACCAACCGCCTGGCCCGCGTGCTGATCGCGGCGGGCGCCGGACCCGAACGCACCGTCGCGATTTCGATTCCGCGTTCGGCCGAATCCGTCCTCGCCACGCTCGCGGTGGCGAAGTCCGGTGCGGCATTCGTCCCCATCGACCCGACCTATCCCGCCGACCGGATCGAGCATATGGT
Source organism: Nocardia pseudovaccinii NBRC 100343 (assembly GCF_001613225.1). GTDB lineage: Bacteria > Actinomycetota > Actinomycetes > Mycobacteriales > Mycobacteriaceae > Nocardia > Nocardia pseudovaccinii. The sequence continues at coordinate 16,952 of NZ_BDBY01000329.1, read as the reverse complement.
CGCCGACAGCGGGGTCGTCGCGGGCTTGACCGTGCACCCGGCGCGAAAGTCCTTGCCGGACCGTGTGAATTGGCTGCTGCTCGACGACGACGCGACGGCCGAAACGGTGGACGCGCAGGATTCGGCGACGATCACCGATGCCGAACGCCGTGGGCCGGTACACCTGGATCAGATCGCCTACATCATCTACACCTCCGGATCGACCGGACTGCCCAAGGGTGTGCTGGTGTCGCATCGCGGCCTGGCGAATTTGGTCACCGGTTCCGGCGCCGGATTCGGTGTCGACGCCGATTCCGTAGTGGCACACGCGGTTTCGCCGAGTTTCGATATTTCCGTCGAGGAGATCCTGGTCACCCTCGCGGCGGGTGCGACGCTCGCCGTCGTGCCGCCGTCGGCTTATGCGGGCGAGGAGATGGCCGAAGTTCTGCGCGCGCACCGGGTCACCCATCTCAATGTCACCCCGACGGTGGTGGGCTCGCTGGACCCAGCGACGCTGCCGGATCTGCGGACGATCGTCGTCGGTGGTGACGCGTGTCCGCCGGAGTTGGTGAGCACCTGGTCCGGGCGGACGCTGTTGAACGGCTACGGGCCCACCGAAACCACCGTCACCGTGACCTTGAGCGGGCCATTGCGCCCCGGCGGGCCGGTAACCATCGGCAGCATCGTGCGCGGCGTCACCGCTGTCGTGCTCGACCCGTGGCTGCGGCCGGTGGCGCGCGGCGCGGTCGGCGAGCTGTATCTGGCCGGTGCGGGCGTCGCGCGCGGCTATCACCAGCGCAATGGGCTGACCGCCAGCCGTTTTGTCGCCAACCCGTACGCGCCGGGTGAGCGGATGTACCGCACCGGCGATCTCGTGCGGTGGACCGCGGACGACGAACTGGAGTACCAGGGCCGCAGCGACTTCCAGGTCAAGGTGCGCGGGTTCCGCATCGAACTCGGCGAGATCGATGCCGCGCTGCAACGGCAGCCCGATGTCGATTTCGCACTCACCATCGGCGCGAAGACTCCTACCGGAGCGACCGCACTGGTGGCGTACGTGCTCGGCAAGCCCGGCGCCGAGATTCACCCGGAGGCACTGAAAGCCGCTGTCGGTGAGACGCTTCCGGCCTATATGGTCCCCTCGGTCGTCGTGGTGCTCGACAGCATTCCGCTGACACCGCTCGGCAAGGTGGACCGCAGGGCCCTGCCCGCACCGGATTTCAGTGTCCGAGCCGTTGCGAGCCGGGCGCCGTCGACGCCGCGCGAAGCCGCACTGGCCGACTTGTTCGCCGATGTCCTCGGACTCGAGACAGTCGGTGTCGACGACAGCTTCTTCGCACTCGGCGGTGACAGTATCGTCTCCATCCAGCTGGTATCGCGTGCGAAGGCCGCCGGGATGGGCTTCAGTGCACGAGATGTGTTCGAGCGCAAGACCGTTGCCGCGCTGGCCGCGATCGCGACCGACGTGCGCGCGCAGACGGTCACCGAACTGCCCGGCGGCGGGGTCGGCACCGTGGAGCTCACGCCGATCGTGCACGCGATGGTGCAGCAGGGACCGACCTGGAGCCGCTTCGGTCAGGCCGTCTTGATCGGTCTCCCGGAGGCTTTCGGCCGCGACCAGCTCAGCGCCGCGGTCCAAGCGCTCATCGACCATCACGATGTCCTCCGCTCGACCCTGCGGCACACCGAGCAAGGCTGGGAATGGGTTGTCGCCGAGCGTGATTCGATCACCGCCGATGACTTGGTCGAGGTAGTCGCGGCAGACGCGGACTCCGACGGCAGCTACGAGCGCGAATTGCAACAGGCGGCGGATCTGCTCGATCCCGAGGCGGGTGTCGTCGCGCGCTTCGTGCTGATCGAGCGGGCGGGGGCCGATCCACTGTGCTGGCTGGTGCTGCACCATCTGGTGACCGACGGCGTCTCCTGGCGAATCCTGCTGCCGGATCTGGCGATCGCGGCGGCGGGCGGCGCGCTCGCGCCCATCGGTACCTCCTTCCGGCGGTGGGCATACGGTCAAGCCGAACAGGCACCTGAGCGGGTGGCCGAACTGCCACTGTGGCAACAGCTGCTGGCCACCCCGGATCCGGTCATCGGCTCGGCGGCACTGGATCCCGCGGTCGACGTCGTCGCCACCATGGGCCAGTGCCGGACCACCGTCGATCCGGATATCGCCAACACGGTACTGGCCACGCTGCCCGACCAATTCCATTGCGGCGCAGACGATGTGCTGCTCACGGGACTCGCCCTCGCGGTGAGCCGCTGGCGCGATCGCAATACCGCGCTGCTCACCCTGGAAGGCCACGGCCGCTCCGAGACGCTGCTGCCAGGCGCCGATATCGCCCGCACGGTGGGCTGGTTCACCAGCATCTACCCGGTGGCCATAGATGTCACCGGCATCGATCTCGACGACGCGTTCGCCGGTGGCGCCGCGGCGGGCACCGCGATCAAGAAGGTGAAAGAACAGCTGCGTGCGGTGCCGGACAAGGGCATCGGCTACGGGATGCTGCGCTATCAGCATCCGGAGTCCGCCGCCGCCCTCGCGGACGCGCCGATTCCGCAGCTCAGCTTCAACTATCTCGGCCGTGCGCTCACCGGCGGACACGCGGGAGCGTGGCTGCCACAGCGTTTCGCGGCGACACACAACGAGTCGGCCCCGCTGGCCGCGGTCGTCGATATCAATGCCGTGCTGACCGATGTCGGCTTGGAGGTCACCTGGGCCTACGCCGCACGGCTGCTCGACGAGGCGGATGTCGATCAGCTGGCCGAGCTGTGGTCGCAGGCGCTGAGCGCGCTGGCGGCGCACGCAGGCTCGCCGGGCGCGGGCGGGCGCACCCCGTCGGACTTCGAACTGGTTCCGGTGCGGCAACAGCAGATCGAGAGCTGGGAACGCACCTACCCGAATCTCGTCGACGTCTGGCCGCTTTCGCCGTTGCAGTACGGTCTGCTCTTCCATGCGCTCTACGACACCGACACCGCCGACGACTACACCGTCCAATCACTGCTCACCCTGGCGGGCACCGTCGACGCCGCCCGCTTGCGCAGTGCGGCACAGGCCTTGCTGGAGCGGCACGAGAACCTGCGCGTCGCCTTCGCCGAAACCGACGACGGTCCGCGCCAGCTCGTTCTCGCCGGTGGCGAAATCCGCTGGCACGATATCGATCTCACCGATATCGCCGACGACGACGAACGCGACCGCGAACTCGACCGCCTCATCGCCCTCGATGCCCGCACCCGATTCGAACTCGACCGCCCACCGCTGATCCGCTTCACCCTCATCCGCATCGGTGCCGATATCTATCGGCTGGTCATGACCAATCACCATCTGGTGCTGGACGGCTGGTCGACGCCACTGCTGGTGCGCGAGCTGCTGACGCTCTACGTCACCAGGGGCGACACCTCCGCACTGCCGCCCGCGCACTCGTACCGGGAGTTCCTGGCCTGGCTCGACGAGCAGGACAACGAGGCCTCGCTCGCGGCCTGGACGCAGTCGCTGGCCGGAGTGGATACGCCGACGCGCGCGGTGCCGTCGCTGGCCGGGATCGAATCGACCGAGGCCGGAATGATCACGCACGACCTGACCCGCGCCACGGTCGAGCGGCTGGAGACCACCGCACGCGAATCCGGCGCGACGGTGAATACGGTGGTGCAGGCCGCATGGGCGATGCTGCTCGCGATGTCGACCGGGCGCACGGATGTTGTGTTCGGCGGCACCGTATCCGGTAGGCCACCGGAGCTGCCCGGTGTCGAAGAGATGGTCGGGCTGTTCATCAATACGCTCCCGGTACGGGTCCAGCTCGATCCCGCGGAGAAGGTCGCCGACCTGCTGACCCGCATCCAGGCCGAGCAGGCCCGCCTGCTGGACCACCAGCATGTGGGGCTGGCCGCCATCCATCGGGCCGTCGGCCTGGCCGAACTCTTCGACACGCTCACCGTGTTCGAGTCGTATCCGATCGACCGGGAGGCGCTGTCGCAGGCGCTCGATATCGCGGGTATGCGGGTGCTCGATATCGCGGGCACCGACGCGACGCCCTACCCGTTGGGCCTCATGGTCATTCCGGTGCACGGCGAAGACGGGCACGACACACTGCGCATCAACCTGAAATTCATGGCCGACCAGCTCGATCGCACGGCGGCACAACCACTGCTGGATCGCTTCGTCCGGCTATTGACTCAACTCGCCGACAACCCGAATGCGCTGGTCTCCCAACTGCAATACTGCGACGACGCCGAACTGGCGACACTGGCACCCGTGCGTGGTGCGGAATCGGTTCCGCCGCAGACACTTCCGGATATCCTGTCGACCCCCGCGCGCATTGATCCGGATGCCATCGCGATCACCGCGGGTGATCTCAGCATGAGCTATGGCGAACTCGACGCCTGGTCCAACCGTTTCGCCCGGGTGCTGCTCGGTCGCGGTGTCGGTCGGGAGGTCTTCGTCATACTCGCACTCACCCGATCACTGGAATCGGTGGTGGCCGTCTGGGCGCTGGCCAAGTCCGGCGCGGCCTTCCTGCCGCTGGATCCGAGCTATCCGGTGGAGCGGATCGAGCACATGCTCACCGATTCGAAGGCCCCGATCGGCGTGACGGTTACGGCGACCGGTGAGACACTACCCGGCACTATCGACTGGCTGCTGCTCGACGACCTGAACACGATTCGACGAGTCATGCTCGTCTCCGACGCACCCATCACAGACGAAGAGCGCGGCGGCCCTATCAATATCGACCAGACCGCCTACCTGATCTACACCTCGGGCTCCACCGGTAAGCCCAAGGCTGTCCTGGTCAGCCATCGCGGCCTCGCGAATATGGCCACCGCACAACAAGACGGCCTCGAACTCGATCCCTCCATCAGTTCGCTACAGGTCGCTTCGCCGAGTTTCGACGCATCGGTCATGGAGTTGCTGATGGCGCATTCGACCGGTGGCCGCCTGGTGGTAGCGCCACCGGATGTCTACGGCGGCAGCGATCTCGAACATCTGCTGCGCACCGAACGGATCACCCACGCCGCGATCACGCCGTCGGCGCTGGCCACCATGGAACCGACCGATCTGGCCGACCTGCGAGTGCTCGGGGTCGGGGGCGAGGCCACCTCACCCGAACTGGTCGACCGGTGGGCGGTCGGGCGGCGGATGGTGAATCTGTACGGCCCCACCGAATTCAGCGTCTGCGCGACCAGCCCCGCCGAACTGCTGCCGGGGAAACCGATCACGATCGGCGGGCCGATCCGCGGCGCGTCGAATCTGGTGCTCGATACCTGGCTGCGACCGGTACCGGTGGGCATCGCGGGTGAGCTGTACCTGGCCGGTCCCGCGCTGGCGCGTGGCTACTTCAATCGGTTCGAGATGACCGCGGCGCGCTTCATCGCGAATCCGTACGGCGCGGCCGGGGAAAGGATGTATCGGACCGGCGATATGGTCCGATGGGTCACCGGTGCCGATGACGCGCTCGAGCTCGAGTATCTGGGCCGCAGTGACTTCCAGGTCAAGATCCGTGGTCTGCGGATCGAACTCGGCGAAATCGATGCCGTGCTCGCACGCGACGAACAGGTCGAATACGCGGTGACCATCGGCCTCACCGGACCGGCGGGCGCGACCGTGCTGGTCTCGTATGTCCTGCCGACCACGGGCACCGAACTCGATCCGGAGCGCCTGCGGGAGCAGGTGGCGGCCGAACTGCCCAGTTATATGGTGCCCGGATACCTGGTCGTGCTCGACGATATTCCGCTGACCCCGGTCGGCAAGCTGGATCGCAGAGCCCTTCCGGTGCCGGACTTCTCGGCGGAAAAGCGGCCGTATCTCGCGCCGCGGACACCGGTCGAACGGGCGGTCGCCGAGGTATTCGGCGAGGTGCTCGGCAGCGAGCAGGTCAGCGCCGACGAGTCGTTCTTCGAACTCGGCGGCAATTCACTCAGCGCGACCAAGGTTGTCGCCCGGATCAATTCGTCCCTCGGCTCTACCATCGCGCTGCGCGATCTGTTCGACGCGCCGACCGTCGCCCAACTGTCCGCACGGGTCATCCCGGCCACCGACGGCAAGCCGGGCCGGTTCACGCTGGCGCCGCGCATCCGTCCGGATCGAATTCCGTTGTCCCCGGCCCAGCAGCGCATGTGGGTACTCAATCGGATGGATCCGGCCTCGCCCGCGTACAACATCGCGGTCGCCTTGCGGCTCACCGGGAACCTCGATGTGGCGGCGATGCAACACGCGCTCGCCGATGTGGTCGATCGGCACGAGAGTCTGCGCACCATCTACCCCGCCGATGCGGAGGGCCCCCGTCAGGTGGTGATCGGTACGGCGGCCGCCGCGCCGGAGTTGACCGTGATCGACACCGGAGACACCGCGGCCCTGCGTCATCGGATCAATGCCCTGGCCGGTACCGGATTCGATATCACCAAGGAGCCGCCGCTGCGCGTCGGCATCTTCCGGATCGGCGACGGCACCGGTGCGAACGGCAAGGGATCGGTGCCGGTGCCCTCCGGCGCAGGCGCGGGCACTTCGCCGGTGTCGTCGCACGCTTCGATGGATGCTCCGCCGGTGTCGTCGATTCCCCTCGTGGCCGAGGCGCCAGTGGTGGTCGAGCCGCCCGCCGTGCATGTCGTCGTGCTCGTGGTCCATCACATCAGCGCCGACGGCGCCTCGATGGCGCCTTTGGCGGCCGATCTGGTCGCCGCATACTCGGAGCGGACCAGCGGTGCCGACACGACCCGCGTGCCGCTCGGCGTGCAGTACGCCGATTTCGCGCTGTGGCATCGGGAGTTGCTGGGTAGCGAGTCGGATCCGGAATCGCTTGCGGCACGGCAGATCCGGTACTGGTCCGACATCCTCGGCGGTGCGCCGGACGTGTTGGAGCTGCCCGCCGATCGCCCGCGCCCGGCAGTGCAGTCGATGCGCAGCGCCGACGTCGATTTCAAGCTGGACGCGCAATTGCACGGCGCCATCATCGAATTCGCGGCCGCGAACAATGTCAGCGTATTCATGGTGGTGCACGCCGCGCTCGCGGTGCTGCTGGCCCGGCTCGGCGGTACCGACGATGTCGTGATCGGCACGCCCGTCGCGGGCCGTGGCGAGGAGGCGCTCGACGAACTAGTCGGCATGTTCGTCAATACGCTGGCCCTGCGCACGACGGTCGATCCGGGAACCGGATTCCGGCAGTTCCTCGCGACCGTGCGGGCCGCGGATCTGGATGCCTTCGGCAATACCGATGTGCCGTTCGAACGGCTCGTCCAGGTACTCAACCCGACCAGATCGACGGCTCACCATCCGATATTCCAGGTGTCGCTTTCACTGCAGAACTTCGTCGAACCGGTCCTGGAACTGCCCGGATTGCGGTTCGAGGTGGAGGATTTCGATCGCGGCGCCTCGCAATTCGATCTGACGCTCGACCTGCGTGAACGCTTCACCGCCGATGGCCCGGACGGCGTCGAGGGTGTATTGACCTACGCGACGGACCTTTTCGACGAAGCCACGGTGGCGACCTTCGTCGATCGATGGCGTCGCGTGCTCGCGGCAATCGTCTCGGATATCGATATCCGCCTGGCCGATATCGATATCCTCGCCGAATCCGAACGCACCGAACTGGTTCCGGTGCGCGGCGGCGAGACCGCGGGGACCACCACGCTCACCGATGCGCTCGCCGCATCCGCCGCAGCCTATTCTGACCGCCCGGCTTTGGTCGCCGACGGACGCACGACGACCTACCGTGAACTCGACGCCACGTCGAACCAGTTGGCCCGGCTCCTGCTCGAAGCGGGCGTCGGCACGGAAACCGTGGTGGCTCTTGGGCTCCCCCGCTCCGCTGAACTGCTGATCGGCATGTGGGCGGCCGCGAAGGCCGGTGCCGCATTCCTGCCGGTCGATCCGAAACATCCGGTGGACCGGATCGATCACATGCTCACCGATTCCGCTGCCCGGGTCGGCCTCACCCTGGCCGCCTACCGGCCACTGCTGCCCGACAGCACCGAATGGCTGGTGCTCGACGAGGCCGAGTTCAGCGGTCGCCAACGGGCGGCAAGTGACGCACCGTTGTCGTCGGAGTCGATCCGTCCGGACAACCCCGCATGGATGATCTACACCTCCGGTTCGACCGGAACACCCAAGGGCGTCACCGTCTCCCATCGCGGTATCGCCGACCTCATCGTGGCACAGCGGGAATCGCTCGGCGTCGACGAGGACTCGCGGGTATTGCAGGTCGCCTCACCGAGTTTCGACGCATCGGTCTTCGAGGCGCTGATGGCATTCGGCTCCGGCGGCGCGTCGGTGGTCGCACCACCGGAGGTCTTCGGTGGTAGCGCACTCGCCGAATTGATTGCCGCCGAACAGGTCACGCATATGGTGATCACGCCGTCGGCACTGGCGACCATCGATCCCGCCGAGGTGTCGAGTGTGCGGGTGCTCGCGGTGGCGGGCGAGGCGGTCGGCGCCGAACTGGTCGAACGCTGGTGCGAAGGCCGGAGCATGGTGAATCTGTACGGTCCGACCGAATTCACCATCTGGGCAACAGGTTCCGTGCCGCTCGCCGCGGGTACGCCGGTCACCATCGGTGCGCCCATTCGCGGTGCTGCCGTACTGGTCCTGGATGATCGGCTGCGTCCGGTGCCCGTCGGTGTCGCGGGCGAGCTGTACCTCGCGGGCTCCGCATTGGCCCGCTGCTATCACGCCCGGCCGAGTCTGACCGCCGCTCGCTTCATCGCGAACCCCTTCGGCGGTCCCGGCGAACTCATGTACCGCACCGGCGACCTGGTGCGCTGGATTCGAGCGGCCGGGTTGGAGCTGGAATACATCGGCCGCACCGACTTCCAGGTCAAGGTGCGTGGTCAGCGCATCGAGCTGGGTGAGATCGATGCGGTTCTCGGGCGCGCGGACGGGGTCGACTTCGCGGTCACCCTCGGCATTCCCGGTCCCACCGGATCCACGGCGCTCGCGGCGTATCTCGTGCGCAAGCCCGGTATCGAACTCGATATCGCCCGCGTGCGCGCGTTCGCCGCCGATACCTTGCCCGCGTATATGGTGCCCGCCGCATTCGTGGTCATGGATGCCATCCCGCTCAATGCCGTGGGCAAGCTCGACCGAAAAGCATTGCCGGAACCGGAATTCGTCGTCGAGGAGACCGAGTACCGCGCTCCGACGACTCCCACCGAGGAAATCCTGGCGCAGATCTACGCTGAGTTGCTCGACCGCGACAAGGTCGGCGTCGACGATTCGTTCTTCGCGCTCGGCGGCGACAGTATCATGGCGATCAAACTTGTCTCCCGCGCGAAAATGCACGGCATCCAGTGCACGCCGCTGCAAGTCTTCGAACATCGCACGGTTGCCGCATTGGCCGCTGTGGTGGCCGGGCCGGTCGTGACGCTCGACGAACTGCCCGGCGGCGGGATCGGCGAGTTGCCGCTCACTCCGAGCGTGCACGAGCTGGTCGAGCGTGGCGGCGATATCGACCGCTGCGCGCAGTCCGTGGTGTTGGAACTTCCGGTCGGCGTCAAGCGTGCGCAACTCGTCGCGACACTCGCCGCGGTGGTCGATCGGCACGACATACTGCGCTCGCGGCTCTGGCGAGCCGAGGACGGCTGGCAGTGGCGGGTCGACGAGCCCGGCTCGGTCGATGTCGACGTGCTGGTGCACCGCATCGAATACGATGCCGGAGCCGACGCGCTCGATCTGCGCGAATACGCCGCCGCCGAGCTGGATTCCGCGGCAGATCGGCTCTCCCTGGCGAATGGCATTGTGCTGCAAGCTGTCTGGCTCGATCCGGTCGGCGACGCCGGGGCCAGGACACGATCGGGCCGCCTGATCGTGGTGGCGCACCGACTCGCCGTCGACAGCGCGTCGTGGCGAATTCTGGTGGCGGACTTGATCGCCGCCTGGGCGCAGGTTTCGGTCGGGAACACACCTGTTCTCGCCGACGTCGGTACGTCGATGCGCCGGTGGTCGCATGCCCTCGTCGAGGAGGTGCGGACCGAACGACGCAGTGTCGAACTCGAGTACTGGCAGGACATGATCGCGGGTCCCGATCCGCTGATCGGCTCCCGCGAGCTCGATCCGGCGATCGATCAGGCGCGCGCACTGCGCACGGTCGGATTCGAGGTATCCGAGGAGGTCACCACCGCACTGCTCACCACACTGCCGGAACTGTTCCAGGGCGAGGTCACCGACGCTCTGCTCGCCACGCTGACATTGGCGCTGGTGCGGTGGCGGAATGTGGACGAATCGACGGCCGTGCTGCGTTTGGCGGGCGATGGCAGGCGGGATGTGATCCCGGGTGCGAATCTGCATCGGACACTCGGCTGGTTCACGAGTGCCTACCCGGCGCGGCTGGATCTGTCCGCGATCGATATCGCTGATGCCAGCGCGGGCGGTCCGGCGATGGGAGCGGCGATCCGTACGATCAAACACCAGCTGCTCGCGGTGCCGGACAAGGGCATCGGATACGGGATGCTGCGCTACCTCGATTCCACTGCAGCAGAACAACTTCCGGCTAGACTGCCCGGTCGGGTCAGCTTCGAATACCTCGGGCGGTACTCGGATGTCGATATTCCCGCCGGACTCGAAGGGCTCGGCTGGTCCGCCACCGATGAATTCGGCGACCTGCACGCTGATGAGCGTCCCGAACTCCCGGTCGCGTCCGCGATCGAGATCAGCGCGGTCGTCGTCGACGATCGGTTGCACGCGGATCTCCGCTTCCCGGAAACACTCGTCAACCGATCCGAGATCGCCGAGTTGTCCCACCTGTGGTGCGAGATTCTCGGTGCGGCAGCTGATTTCGCACATACCCCCGCCGCGCAGCACGCGGCCGACGATGAAGCCGCAACGACCGCCGCACAGGTTGCGGCACGCGAAACCGCTACCGCACCGGGCGGACTCGGCCTCGATGTGCTGCTGCCGATCCGGCTCGGCGGCACCGAGCCCGCACTGTTCTGCATTCACTCGTCGTCCGGAATGTCCTGGAGCTACTTGGGATTCGCGGAACGGCTGCGGCCGGGCCGCCCGATCTACGGACTACAGGCCCCGGAACTCAGCGGCCGCGAACCGGCCGCAAGCTCCATCGAGGAGTCCGCCGACCGGTACATCCGCGAAATCCGCGCCGTCCAGCCGAACGGGCCGTACCACCTGCTCGGCTGGTCCTTCGGTGGCCTCATCGCACACGCCATGGCGGCGAAACTGCAGGCGGCGGGCGAAACCGTCGGTGTCGTGGCGCTGCTGGACAGCGACCATGCCGATATCGACAGCGATTCCATCGAACAGCTTTCCGCGGGCGCGTTCGTCAATACCTTCGGCGCGATCTTCGGCATCGAAGACGTTCCCGCCGAGGCGAGCGCCCAGGAGGCCGCCGAACTCATCGAGGCCCGGCTCGGTATGGAACTCATCGACGCCGAGATCATCGAGCGAATGGCGGCTTCCTACAACGCGGCCGCGCGCACCCGCACCGGCTACCACCGCCCGGTCTACCGAGGCGACCTGCTCTATTTCAGCGCCACCGTGGACAGCTCCGATATGGTCGGGCCGGACGGCTGGCGGCCCTACGCCTCCGGCCGGGTCGTCAACCACGATATCGACCTCGCCCACAACGACCTGACCTCGCCGCACGCACTCTCCATCATCGCGCCGGTACTCGATGAGCACCTCGCGGCAGCGCCGACATCGGAGACGGGCACATAACCACCACTCACAGCTTGCTCCCAGCCTGGGCCCACATACCGCCTAGCCTGCGTCCATAGCGTCACGGTCGACAGCTGACCGCGACGACGGAAGGACAACGTAGTGAGCGCACAGCCCGCGCACCGCCGCGACGGCGACGTACACGAGCACGATCTCGGACTCGCCCACGATATGAAGGTGATGTCACGCCGCCGCGCCCTGGCCTTTTTCGGCGCGGCCGGGGCGGCGACGGTGGCGGCAGGCTGCGCGTCGGCGACGACCACCAGCACCACCTCCTCCACCACCAGCACCGCGACCACCAGCACCGGCACGGTCGCCGCCGCACCGCAGGAGACCGCGGGCCCGTACCCGGGCGACGGCTCGAACGGCCCCAATGTGCTGATCGAATCCGGTGTGGTGCGATCCGACATCACGACCAGCTTCGGCATGTATTCCGGTGTCGCACAGGGTGTTCCGATGACACTACGATTGAAGCTGCAGGACTTGGCCAAGAGCGGAGCCGCGGGCGCGGGCATGGCCGTCTACGTCTGGCATTGCGACCGCTCCGGCGAATACTCGCTCTACGGTAAGAGCATTACCGACCAGAACTATCTGCGCGGCGTCCAAGTCGCGGATGCCAATGGCGAGGTGAAGTTCACCTCGATCTTCCCCGCCTGCTATTCCGGTCGCTGGCCGCATATCCATTTCGAGGTCTACGACTCGCTCAGCACGGCCGTGGCGGGCGAGAACGCCCGCCTCACGTCACAGATCGCACTGCCGCAGGACGTGTGCAGCACCGTCTTCGCCGCCGACTCCGGATACGCACAGAGCATCAGCAACCTTTCCCAGATCTCACTCGCCTCGGACAATGTCTTCGGCGACGGCTGGGATGCCGAAATGGCCACGGTCACCGGCACTCCGAGTTCGGGGATGACCGTCTCGATCAGCGTCGGCGTCGCCGAGAAATCACAGAACACCCAGTCCGGCAATGGCGGCACGCCACCGGGACAGGGTGGTCCCGGCGGACAAGGTGGCCCCGGCGGACAAGGTGGCCCCGGCGGACAAGGTGGCCCCGGCGGACAAGGTGGCCCCGGCGGACAGGGCGGACCGCCGCCGCGCACGAGGTAAGCAGAGCACTCGGCCCCCGGCCCGTACTCGACGGGCCGGGGGCCGATAACGCGAAACCTATCGGGCGACTCCGCTTTCAGCGCCGATCTGCCGTGCCAGCGCCCAGATGATGAGCACGTCGAGCGCGATCATCACCAACGACCAGAACGGGTACATCGGCGCGAACAGGAAGTTGTCCAGCAGGCTGATCGAGGCCATCACGATACCCGCCAGATAACCCCAGGTCTGTCCGGTGATAATGCCGATGCCCGCGATAATGATCAACACCGCGATCACCAGGTGAACCCAGCCCCAGGCCGAGACATTCACCTGGAAGACCTGATCCTCGGTCAAGACGAATAAGTCACGCTTGGCAATGGCCGCTATGGCGGCGAGCAGATGCAGTATGCCGGTGATCAGAATCAATACGCCCGCGAAGATCGTCATGTCATTGAGCGCGGGTCGGGTTTTGGTCGGGCCGGGACTGGTCATAACACACCCTCCTTGGCGAAACGCGTGGTAACCGACGGCCACAAGGTAACCCTCGCCGCAGCCGAAATGCGGCAGCGCGGCGGCGGGTCACTTACTGAGGCTGGTCTCCGGCTCGCGCTGCGCCGCCACCCTGGGGCGGGCCAGTGTGCTCGGCCACCAGATCCGGTCGCCGATATCCAGCGTCAGGGCGGTGACCAGGATCGAACGCACGATCAAGGTATCCAGCAGCACGCCGACGGCGATGACAATGCCCATTTCGGCGAACGTCACCACCGGCATGGTCGCGAATACCGCGAATGTGCCTGCCAGGACCAGTCCGGCCGAGGTGATCACGCCGCCCGTTGCGGCCAAGCCGATGAGAGCGCCCGCCTTGGTGCGATGCTTGATCGCCTCCTCGTGCACCCGCGACATCAGGAAGATGTTGTAGTCGATGCCGAGTGCAACCAGGAAAACGAAGGTCAGCAGCGGCAGTCCGGCGTCGGCGCCCGTGAAACCGGCCAGATCGAAGATCCAGCGGCTCAGCCCGAGTGCGGCGAAATAGGACAGCACCACGGTCGCCGTGAGCAGAATCGGCGCGGCCACCGCGCGCAGCAGCACCATCAGGATCGCCAGCACAATGGCGAGCACCACCGGCACGATGACCCGATTGTCATGTGCCACAGCACGTTTGATGTCGAGCACGACGGCGGTCTGCCCGCCGACCCTGGCCTGCGGATCCACCGCGCGCACGGCCGCACGCACTCGATCGATGGTGGCCTCGGCGGCCCGGCTGTCCGGCGGATCGGTGAGCGTGCCCTCGAGATAGGCCAGATCATCCTTGACGATCGGTCGCGACGGCGCGGTAATTCCGGGTGTCGAGCCCAAGGCGGTGGCGACCGCATCGACGCGCGCGGACGAGGCGACGACCATCACCGGCTGACCGGTGCCCGCCTCGAAATGCCGTTCCAGCACCTCTGTTCCGGTGACCGCGGCGGACGAGCCGACGAAGGCGTCCTTATTCGCGATGCCCTCGGCCTCCAGCCCACTGGCGCCGAGTGCCAGTGCACCGAGTGCCAGTGCGGTGCCGATCCAGACGGTGCGCGGCCGCCGGGCAATCGCGAATCCGACGCGCGCCCAGATCCCGGATTCGGTCTCGTTGACGGTGCCGAAATTCGGATGCCGCGGCCAGAAGATCCACCGGCCGACAATCACCAGCAACGCGGGCAGCAGCGTCAACATCGCCAACAGCGCCACCGTGATGCCGATGGCACAGACCGGCCCGATGCCCTTGGTGGAATTCATCTCCGCCACCAGCAGCGACAACATCGAAACGATCACGGTGCAACCGCTGGCCAGCACCGCGGGCCCGGCGCGATGCAGTGCGACCGCCATCGCCTCGTGTTTATCGGGATGGCGGCGCAGTTCCTCGCGATAGCGCGCAACCAGCAGCAGCGCATAGTCGGTGCCCGCGCCGAAGACCAGCACGGTGAGCACGGCCTGGCTCTGCGCGTTGACCGTCAGCCCCACCTTGGTCGCGCCGAAGACGGCGGCCTGCGATATCACCAGCGCGAAACCGACGGTGATCAGTGGAAACGCCCAGAGCATCGGACCATAGGTGAGCAGCAGGATGACGATCACGACCGCGGCGGCCGAGTACAGCAGCAGACCGTCGATCCCCTTGAACACCTCGCCGAATTCGGCCGCGTACCCGGCCGGTCCGGTGGCATAGAAGGACAATCCGTCGGGCCGCTCCCCCGCCGCGTCATTGATCGCACCGACCACATTCGTCAGGCGGTTCCAGCCCTCGGATCCCATCGAGATCGGCACCAGGATTTCCAGCCCCTGACCATCTCCGGACTGGATCGGGCCGAGCACCTTATCGGGCACGACATGCTCGACCTGCCGGAACCGTTTGGCATCGGCGCCGACCGCCAGCCGATCGGCCTCGGTGAGCCCGTCGCGGCGTTCGTACACCAGCACCACCGGAACATCGTCGCTATTGCCGAATTTCTCGGCCAGCTTGAATGCCTGGGTGGATTCGGCGCTGTCCGGCAGCCAGGTGACATTGTCGTTCTTCTGTGCGCCGGTGAGCTTTCCGGCGAAGGTGCCCAGTGCCAGCAGGGCGATGATCCAGACGCCGAGCACCACCCATTTGCTCCGACGGCCACTCGGCACACGCACTAGTCGGCCGAGCAGATCGGACATATCCGGGTCGGTCGGTGCGGACATCGGGGCCCCCTCGGTCGCCGCCACTCAGTCGGACCGATGCTACTGCCGGGCTCAGACATCCGCGAGTGAAAATGTGATGCTGCGCCCACTTCGGTGCAACCGACCGGGCCCGGCGCACCATCGGTTGCCGCCGAGTACGTGCAGCAATCTCGGTTCCGGCACCACAACCACGTGTCCTCGCCGCACCGGCCCCGCGACCGGCCGGTCCGCAACCTGCGGGCGACCACGATGACGGCGCCGGTATCGATGCACGGATTCGGTGGCATGTGCCGCACAATGGGTGCCGCAGGCGGTGGTCATCGGCGCATCTGCGCCGTCGCGAAAGACACCGCTGCGACACAAGGTGTTGTGCTGCATGGACTTGTCACCCCCAAGGAGTAGTGTCCAGGGCGTAGCAATTCCGTGACGGCAGCGTGCTCGGGAAGGGTGTGGAGGCAGGATGAAACTGATCGATCGGGTGTCGGCCATCAACTGGAATCGGGTGCCCGACGAGAAGGATGCCGAGGTCTGGGATCGCCTGACCGGCAACTTCTGGCTGCCCGAGAAGGTGCCGGTGTCCAACGACATCCCGTCGTGGAACACCCTCACCGCCGACGAGAAGCAACTGACCATGCGGGTCTTCACCGGCCTGACGCTGCTGGACACGATCCAGGGCACGGTCGGCGCGGTGAGCCTGATCCCGGACGCCGTGACGCCGCACGAGGAGGCGGTGCTCACCAATATCGCGTTCATGGAGTCGGTGCACGCCAAGAGCTATAGCTCGATCTTCTCCACGCTGTGCTCCACCCGCGAGATCGACGACGCGTTCCGCTGGTCGGAGGAGAACCGAAACCTGCAGCGCAAGGCCGAGATCGTGCTCGAGTACTACCGCGGCGACGATCCGCTCAAGCGCAAGGTGGCCTCCACCCTGCTGGAGAGTTTCCTGTTCTACTCCGGCTTCTACCTGCCGATGTACTGGTCCTCGCGGGCCAAGCTCACCAACACCGCCGACCTGATCCGCCTGATCATCCGCGACGAGGCGGTGCACGGCTACTACATCGGTTACAAGTACCAGAAGGGTCTGGAACTGCTCGGCCAGGCCGAACGCGACGGCCTCAAGAACTACACCTTCGAGCTGCTCTTCGAGCTCTACGACAACGAGGTCGAATACACCCAGGATCTCTACGACGAGGTCGGCCTCACCGAGGACGTCAAGAAGTTCCTGCGCTACAACGCCAACAAGGCACTGATGAACCTCGGCTACGAAGGCCTGTTCCCCAAGGACGAAACCGAAGTCAACCCGGCCATCCTCTCGGCTCTGTCCCCCAACGCCGACGAGAACCACGACTTCTTCTCCGGCTCCGGCTCCAGCTACGTCATCGGCAAGGCCGTCAATACCGAAGACGAAGACTGGGAGTTCTGAACTACCACAATGAAATCTGGCTCGGCCTCAGAGGGGCCGAGCCAGATTTCTTCGCCTGAAACTAATTGTCGTCGTTAGGTTTCCGCAGAATCTGCAGAATCTGAGCAATGTCTGACTTGAGCGTGCCCACAT
>NZ_BDBY01000328.1 GCF_001613225.1 Nocardia pseudovaccinii NBRC 100343 | reverse complement strand
CGGACTTGAGCGTGCCAACATCGGACTTGAGCGTGCCCACATCCGACTCTATCGACGCCAGTCGTACATCCATCACATCTTGACGCGACGCCATATTCCCCATGTCGACATTCATCGAAATCAAGCGCGATGCGACCGAACGGCCATCCAGGTCACCGATGCTGGTGCGGATGTCGCCCATGCTGGCGTGGATCGCCGCCAACTGCTCATGGATTTGGGTCACCGTCACAGTATCCCTGGTGATCTGGTGATCGCGCCACAGTTCTAGTTCGCATACGCGTTGTTCAAGAGACTTCCCGCTGGTACTCATGGTCGAACCCTCCCCTGGCCACTCGGTTGTCGAAAGCACGTTCGACAATAGCGTTGGGCTCTGACAACTTCCAAGCTTCGGCCGGAATACATTTCCGACACACCGGAGACACGCTGGCCTGCCTATTCGAGAGACGGCAGGCCTTGTGCGCCACGGCGATTCGCCTCAGATGCCGAGGACCAGCTTGGCGGTGGTGAAGTAGATGATCAGGCCGGTGGCGTCGACCAGGGTGGTGACCATCGGGGCCGAGACGACCGCCGGATCGATGTGGAATCGCTTGGCGAGCAATGGCATGGTGCCACCGATGGTCGCGGCCCAGCCGCAGATGATGACCAGGGTGATGCCGACGACCAGTGCGGTGCCCGGATCGACGAACAGCGCGCCGATGGCGACGCCCGCGGTGGCCAGCATGGTGCCGAGTACCAGGCCGACGCGGCATTCGCGCCAGATCACCTTGAACAGGTCGGAGCCGCGCACCTCGCCGACGGCGACCGCACGCACACATGCGGTCGCCGCCTGGGCACCCGCATTCCCGCCCGCGCCGATGAGCAGCGGGATGAACAGCGCCAGATGCGCCGCCTGTTGCAGGGTGCCCTCGAAGAAGTCGGTGACGCTGACCGTCAGGGTGGCCGCGAACAGCAACAGCAGCAACCACAGTGCGCGATAACGGGCCAGCTGGAACACCTTCGCCGCCATGTAGTGGCCCTCCCACGGCGCCGAACCCGCCTGCTTGGCGACGTCCTCACTGTCGGCGGCCTCGATGACCTCCACGGCGTCATCGATGGTGAGCAGCCCGACCAGCCGGTCCTCGCTGTCGACGACGGGCAGGTTGATGACATTGGTTTCGCGCATCAGCCGCGCCGCCTTCTCGGCGGAGTCGGTCGCGCGCACGAATGTCGGCTCGGTGACGACCAGATCCGACACCATGGTCTCGGGACGGCTCAGTACCAGCTCACGCAATTCGACAATCCCGGTGAGCCGGCGACCGGCGTCGACAACGGGCAGCGTGTACACCGTTTCGGCATTGATGCCCTTGATCCGTACCGTCTGCAGAGCGTCGGGCACGCTCAGATTGCGCGGCAGCGCAACGACTTCCGGCGTCATGTACAGCCCGACCGAACCCTCCGGATAGCCGAGCAGCGCAGCGGTCATCCGGCGTTCGCGCGCGCTCAGTCCGGCCAGCACCTTCTTGGCGACCTTGGCCGGTGCCTCGCGCAGCATCCTGGCGCGGTCGTCGGGATCCATGGCCTCGACCAGATCGCGGAAGCTCTGATCGCGCAGACCCTCCAGAATCTGTTGCTGGTCAACGGGTTCGAGCTCCTCGAAGACGGCGAGCGCCAGATCCTTGTCGAGGAGACGGAACGCGACGCCCGCCTGGATGGCGTCCATGCGTGCGAGTTCGTCCGCTATGACATGCGGCTGCTGGTTGTCGAGCCAGTCGAGTGCGGCGTCGACACGATGGGTGTCCACGATGTCCTGCAGGGATGCGGACAGCGTCGGACGTGCTTCGATGAGATCGGTCTGCGACATGGGAGGTCCTCAGCACACGGCGAGATAAGCGAGTGAATCGAAAGAACGAAGTCACACCGCGGGCACCAACCCCGGGACCGACTACTACAGGACGGTTTTACGAAGGGGCGGTGCCGCGCGGCCTTCGACTGGGAGGTTCGCTGCGCATCGCAACCCCACCTCCTCAACGCCACCACAGGGCCGTCACCACTGCGGATTTCTCGAATGCGCCGCCCGGATCGGGCCGACCGCACAGCTTCCGGTTGAAGGATACATGCGGTGACGCGGGTGTTCACACTCGAATCGCGTAAAGATCGACGATATCTCGCTCGACTATGATCGAACCCACATCCGGTGTCAGGATGGCAAGGTGGCGCCGACGGCGATCTCGACATCGGGCCAGGGCGGCGTGTGCTCCACCCAGTCCGGGAGCGGCCCGTCCTGTACACCGAACAGATACAGATTCGGTACCAGATCGCGCAGGGCCTGATGCACCTCCAGGCGGTCGTCGATCATGTGCGTGATTCCCAATTCCGCGCAGTGCTTCGCCTTATCCGCCCTTGCCCGGCAGAACTGCACGTTATCCTCGGGCACGCCCGTTCGGTCGTAGAACGCGTGGTGGTCGAGCCACCGCAGGGTGCGCTCCTGAACCCGGGGCCCGCATTTCGAGATGACCCACGCCTGGCCGTCGAACCGACGCACCAACCGCGCCAATACCTCGAATGCGTCGGCACTCGGCGGGGATGCCAGCGCCTGCTCGATTCCCCCGGACAGAAATACGGTGTCCGCAGCACCCGCCGCGAAGGCCGCCCCCTGGATGACCCGGCCGAAGTCGATGCCGAGTCGCTGTTGTCTTTCTTGGTTCATCGACCTTCAGCATGACCCGGACCGCACCCGCGCCGCCAGCGAATTTTCCGGCCAGCAGGAGATTCGACGCACGCCGAGCCGAACTCTGCACCAATCATGGGAGGCCCGCGAGGATCGTTGCGGCTAGGTTCGGTGAAAACATACGAAGGAGAGATCTGTGCGCTTCGGCATCTTCATTCCACAGGGGTGGCGGCTGGATTTGGTCGATATCGACCCGGCGGCGCAATGGGGGGTGATGCGCGATCTCGCCCAGCGGGCGGATGCCGGAGATACCTGGGAATCGCTATGGGTGTACGACCACTTCCACACGGTGCCGGTGCCGACCGAAGAGGCGACGCACGAGGCGTGGACGCTGATGGCGGCGTTCGCGGCCACCACATCGCGCATTCGGCTGGGGCAGATGTGTACCGCGATCAGCTACCGCAATCCGGCATATCTGGCGAAGGTCGCCGCGACCACGGATCTGATCTCCGGCGGCCGGGTCGAGATGGGCATCGGCGGCGGCTGGTACGAACACGAGTGGCGCGCTTACGGTTACGGGTTTCCGTCGGCGGGTGAGCGGCTCGGGCGGCTCGACGAGGGCGTGCAGATTTTCCGCCAGGCCTGGACCGAGGGCAAGGCCACGCTGGACGGTAAGTACTACCAGGTCGACGGTGCGATCGTGCGGCCACTTCCATTGCAGGAGGACGGTATTCCGATCTGGGTCGCGGGCGGTGGCGAAAAGAAGACGCTGCGAATCGCGGCAAAGTACGCCCAATACACCAACTTCAGCGGCGCACCGCAGGAATTCACCCACAAGTCCGAGATCCTGCGCGCGCACTGCGCCGAGGTAGGCACCGATTTCGACGCCATCGTGCGCTCCTCGAACTTCAACGCGGTCATCGGATCCACCGAAGCCGAAGTAGAGCAACGCCTTTCGGCCCTGCAGGCCCGCTTGGCCACGGTGATCAGCGACGACCAGGCCAAATCCTTCGTCGACGGCATGCTCCGCACCTCCCCCGCCGTCGGCACCCCGGAACAGATCACCGAGCGCCTGTCCGCCGTCCGCGAACTCGGCCTCGGCTACGCCATCTTCAACTTCCCCGAAGCCGCCTACGACACCAGCGGAATCGACCTGTTCGAACGCGAAATAGCCTCGGCCCTGCGGTAACCGCTCGAGGTCCGCAGGCTGCGGCGCCTGCGGACCTCGCACTTCCCACCATTGGGACCGCTGACACAATAGTCGGCGATCAGCTCACGACACGATGACTCGGGAGATATCTGTGGTGCATGGCAATCCGGGCCGCTATGCGGACGCGCCCACGCCGCCTCCACCTGTGCAGCCGCGGTTCGAACCCGACGCGAACGGGTCACTGCACTACGTCGAACCGGCACGCAAACCCGAAGCGACAAAATACGATTCGATGTCGCTGAACGCCGGTCGGCCGCGCCACGACGGCACCATCGAAGAGCCGAGGTGGTCGATGCTCATCGCCTTCGCCATCGATCTGCTGGTGCACGCAGCCATCGGCGGCGCCGTCTGGCTCACGATCACCCAACACTCCCCAGACCCCGGGCAGGCCATTCCCCTGGCCGTAACCGCCGCCGTCGCCACATCTTTCGTGCACCGCACATTCATCCAACGCATAACCGGCACAACCTTCGGCAAAGCATTCTTCGGCCTACGCCTGCGCTACCCCGACGGCACCTTCCCCACCCTCTGGCAATTGATCAAACTCTGGTGCGTAGGCACCTTCACCGTCGTAGTAACTCCCCTCCAACTCTTCGGCTGAGCCGTTTCTCGAAACGTAAGGGGCCGAGAGCAGTCAGTCTTCCTGCGGCATGTCGCAGATCTGCACCAACTCGGGTTCGCGAGACCGTGTCACAAGAACTCCACGGCCCGGCGGCAGTGGCGACGCTCGTACACCAGCGATCAGCGCCCCCTCCTCCCGGGACCCGCTCATTACCACCCCTTCGGTCCCGAGATCACGCAACCTGCTGAGCACCGGATCGTAGAGGGCACGTCCGGCACCGCCGGTGCGCCGGGTGAGGATCAGGTGGAACCCGAGATCCCTTGCCTGTGCGAGGTAGTCGACCAGTGGCAGCAGTGGATTACTCGAGCTGGTGACGACCAGGTCGTAATCATCGACGATGATGAACAGCTCGGGCCCATGCCACCAACTGCGATCGCGTAGTTGCTGCGGCGTGACATCCGGTCCCGGGGTGCGACGAGAAAGGAACCCGGCAAGTTCGGTAACGGTGGCCGACGCGGCCTGCTGGCTGGTCGAGTAACTCGCGAGGTGTAGGTCGTCGACCGTGCCGAGCATCGATCGCCGAAAGTCGAACAGCGCAATCCTCGCTTGCTCCGGGGCGGCGTGTTCGGTCAGTCCGGCGACAATATTTCGTAGCAGCGTCGTC
This sequence comes from Nocardia pseudovaccinii NBRC 100343, assembly GCF_001613225.1. GTDB lineage: Bacteria > Actinomycetota > Actinomycetes > Mycobacteriales > Mycobacteriaceae > Nocardia > Nocardia pseudovaccinii. The sequence goes on along the minus strand of NZ_BDBY01000328.1, from coordinate 10,981 downwards.
TTGCCCGATTCGGAGTCTGCGAACACCAGAAAGTGTGGCTGGCTACGGAAATCCAGCACCACCGGCTCGAGATCGGATTCGCGTACGCCCACCACGATGCGATTCCAGCTCGGTTCGATTCCCGATATCGCGGCGGCCTCGAGAACCTCGGTGCGCGTGACGCGGTCCGGCAGCATCCGAATCTCCGGCGCGCGGCGATCGGGATATTCCTGGCTCAGCTGCCGCACGGCGGCTTGTATCCCCGCGGATAACGTGTCGAAGTCGCTATTCGAGTCCAGCCGCGGCAGCGCCATCATCATGTGCAGGACACCATTCGGTCCGAGAATCAGTCCACGGCCCGACACTCCGGGCACCAGGGCCGCCGCCTGCCTGCTGAGCGTGGATTCATTCGGATCGTCGAGCCGCAGCTCCACTCGCAGTCCGAATCGCTCGCGGATCGCGGGTCGCAGATGCTGCCATCCGGATACCGAGATAATCACGTGGATACCGAACTGGCTGCCCTGTACTGCAAGAGCATTCAGGTCGGTGTCCAGTGATTCGAACTGCCGGAGCAATTCTCGCCACCCGTCGACGACGAGGAATACTTGGCCGAACCGATCCGACCGCGGCGGATCCGCGGCACGGTTTGCGTCGAGCGGGGTAACACCATCCGACAGCCAAGGCGGGAGATCAGGCGTCGACGTGCTCTTCTCCGCGGCGAACAGCTCTGAACGCCTGCGCAGCAATGCGGTCAACTCGGCCACGGTGCGCCGCACTCGATCCGGATCCGAGCCGTCCGCGACCGACCCCACGTGCGGCATGCCCGCGAAGTCCGCGAACAATCCACCGTCGAAGTCGAGTATGTAGAACTGAACCGCCTCAGGTGAACGCGTTGCCGCGATCGACATGACCATGGTCGCCAATGCCCTGGACTTGCCGGACTTTCGGCCGCCCGCCACTGCGATACTTCCTCGAGCACCCCCGGTCGGCATCATCGTCAGCACATCTTGACGCTGGTAGTAGGGATCATCGATCACGCCGATCGGCGCCTGTGACCACTCCGGTGTGCTCAGGGGTGATATCAGCATGTCGATCGTCCTCGGCACGGTCAACGGCGGCAACCACACCGTACGTGCTGGTCGTGCACCCCCCTGCAGTTGCGCCACCAATGCTTCGAGCAGCGTCCGCTGAACCGTTGCGCCGGTGTGGTTTCCAGGTCCGCCGCGCTCGGGTCGCGATACGTACGCGGCGCGGAAGCGAACCAACTCGGTGTGCTCGTATCTCAAGTAGCCGTGTCCCGGCGTCCTCGGCAGCTGATACGCATCCGGCACACCGATAACCGCACGTGATTCATTGGCCGAGAACGTATGCAACGCGATCCGATAGGACAGGTGCCCCTCGATCGCACCGATCCGGTAACCGTCGAGTCGTTGCGTTGCCAGCAGCAGATGCAGTCCCAATGAACGACCGAGACGTCCGATCATGACCAGCGCGTCCGCGAATCCTGGCCGCTGCGTGAGAAGTTCGGCGAACTCGTCCACGATAATGAGCAACGCGGGCAGGGGATCGAGCTCCACGCCCACCATACGCGCCGACTCGTATTCGTCGATGTTCGCGAATTGCCCTGTCGACTGCAGCAACTCCTGCCGTCGCGCCACTTCACCCGCGATCGTCTCGATAAGGCGATCGACCAGCGCAAGATCAGCCTCCAGGTCAGCGACGATCGCCGAAACATGTGGCAGCTCGGCGAAACCGTCGAACGCGTCGCCGCCCTTGGCGGAGATCAGCAGGAAGTTGAGCGCGTCCGGCGCGTGGTTGAGCGCCAGACCAGCGACAATATTCTTCAGGAAGGTCGACTTGCCCGATCCTGTGGCACCGACCACCAGACCGTGCGGCCCCATACCCGCCTCTGCGGCTTGCTTCAGATCCAGCTCGACGGTTTCACCCGTCGGCGTCACACCGATCGCAACTCGCAGCCGCTCACGCCCCCTCCTCGGCCGCCACGCCACGTCGAGATCGACCCGGTCGTCGGCATCCAGTCCGAACAGTTCAGCGAAGTCGACCTCACCGTCGAAGAGCGAACGCCGCACCTGCGGACCTTGCGCGGCGGGCCATGCTCCGACGACTCGGCCGACCAATTCGCCCGCGCCGTCTGTCATCTCCACCATGCCCACCGAATCCGGTTGCAGCTCACGCAGATCCGGCATGGCGATGCGGAACGGCCGCTGCCCGTACAGTGCCCAGCCCGGCCCCTCCGGCAGACGCGCGGCGCGCTCGGGATTGAGCCGCGACTCCACCGGTCGATGCAGCCGAAGTTCGATATGGGCGGGCAGCAGATCGGCCAGCCAGTCCGGGATTTCGGTCCAGTCGCGGGCCGTCGCGACCACGTGCACGCCGTACTCCGGACCCGCACTCGCCACCTGTTTGATCTTGCTGTCGAGTTCGGCGATGTGCTCCCGGAAGTCACCCCACCGATCGATCAGCAGGAATATGTCGGCGACCGGTCCGTCGGTCAGCAAGGGCCGGGCAGCTCGCAGGCTGGCGGGTGAGTCGATATCGTTGTCGCGGTAGAGCTTCTTGCGAGTGCGGATCTCGGCGGTGATCTGCTCCAGCAGCATCAGCACTTGCTCGGGTTCGTCATCGCTGGCCACGTCGGCGAGGTGCGGTAATGCGCTCATCGAACCCAGGCGGTTGCTGGACTCCAGTACATAGATCTGCACCTCGTCCGGGGTATGCGTCAGTGCCAGTGATCCGGCGAGGGTGCGCAGCAGTGTGCTCTTGCCCGCCCCGGCTCGACCGACTACCAGAAGGTTCCCATCGGAACCGGCCAGATCCAGCCAGACGGTCTCCCCCTCCGCGCCGTCCGCGCGCCGCTCCTGACCGATCGGCACCTTCAGTCGCCCTGTCCCCCACCAGTTCTCGGCACGGAGCCCCGCGACCGGATCGCGTTCGAGGCGACCGAGCAATTCGCCGAGTTGGACTCGATCCCCTGCCTCGAGGATGCTGGAGTACTTGCGCCGGACCCGTGCGACGTACACCTCATCCTTGAACACCCCGTAATGATTCGGGGTCTGCCTGCTCGTACGGTTACGCACATCGGCACTGACATAGGTCCACAGATCGTGCGTTCCGATGAGGCCGCTGCCGTTGTCGGCAAGGCCGGTGCCGATGCCCTTCACCAGCGCCGAGGTGAAGACAGAAAGGGGCGCGGACTGGTCCGCGGTCATCCGTCCGTCCTCGGCGGTCTCGATCGCGCTGGATGCGGTCAGCACGCAAATACCGTCTCCCGCGGCGAGTTCGCGGCCGACATCATCGATATCCGGCGCGGACTTGACCACATCCGGGCCGAGAAAGGCGCCGCTGTAGCAGCAGTCCAGCAGAATGATCTTCGCCGCCGCGGCCGATTCCCTGATCAGTTCCCGAATGAACGTCGAGGACACCGCCGTACTGCTGATCAACTGCGGGTCGGTATTGCTGGTCGCCAGATACAGGTTCTGTCTGGTCCGCAGGCCGTGACCGGAGAAGTAGAAGAGGACGACGTCCTCCGGCTCGGCCCCGCGGAACAACCGCTCGATGCTGCGTTCGATCTCGGCCTTGGACTCGTTGATCAACAGCTCGGTCGGCCGGAAACCACCGATCTCCGGGTCGCGCAACAACTCTCGCAGCTGATCGGCGTCGGCGACCGGCGCGTAGAGCCGAGGCAGGCCGTCGAAGTGGTAGGTGTCGTTGGCGACGAATAGCGCCAGTCGGCGTCCGGTCGGGCTACTCATCGTCGAGCAGGTCGCGCAGCTGGTCGACGATCTTGTCGACCTGCCCGTCGCTGGGCCGAGCGATGGTGACCTCCCGATCGCCATTTTTCACAGTGACCGAACCGGCCCTCGTGCGGTCCAGGAACTTGATCACGATGTCCCGGATCGCCCAGGCCATGGTGCCGATCGCACCACCGGAGGCCACCAGCTGGCCGACCTGCTCGAGCGCTCCGGATTTCATGCCATCGCCCGCGGCCGCCGTCGCACGCCGTACGACAAGACCCCTGATCTCGCGCAGATCCGCCTGTAGCTCATCGGTCAGTTCGTCGAGCCACTCCGAATCTCGTCGGCTGCCGGAATTGATCACCAGCACAACATCGGCCATGGCCGTCGCCCCTCCTGTCGACCCATATGCACTATGGTCCGACAACTCTAGCCAGGAGAGCCGAAAGGGGCGGCCGCGCAACGCCAGACCGCCCCTTTCGGACATCGACTACAGCATGCAGGAGACGCAGCCCTCGACTTCGGTTCCCTCCAAAGCCATTTGGCGTAGGCGGATGTAGTAGAGGGTTTTGATGCCCTTGCGCCAGGCGTAGATCTGGGCGCGGTTGAGGTCGCGGGTGGTGGCGGTGTCCTTGAAGAAGAGGGTCAGCGACAGGCCCTGGTCCACGTGCTGGGTGGCGGCGGCGTAGGTGTCGATGATCTTCTCGTAGCCGATTTCGTAGGCGTCGTCGTAGTACTCGAGGTTGTCGTTGTCGAGGTAGGGCGCCGGGTAGTAGACGCGGCCGATCTTGCCTTCCTTGCGGATCTCGATCTTCGACGCCACGGGGTGGATCGAGCTGGTGGAGTGGTTGATGTAGGAGATCGAACCGGTCGGCGGTACGGCCTGCAGGTTCTGGTTGTAGATGCCGTGCTCCATGACCGAGGCCTTCAGCTCACGCCAATCGTCCTTGGTCGGAATGTGCACGCCCGCATCGGCGAACAGCCGCGCGACCCGTTCGGTCTTCGGCTCCCACACCTGATCGGTGTACTTGTCGAAGTACTCACCGGAGGCGTACTTGGATTCGGGGAAGCCGCCGAAATATGCGCCGCGCTCCTTCGCGATCAGGTTCGAGGCCCGAATCGCGTGGTACACCACGGTATAGAAGTAGATATTGGTGAAGTCGATGCCCTCTTCGGACCCGTAGTGCACCCGCTCACGGGCCAGATACCCGTGCAGGTTCATCTGGCCGAGGCCGATCGCGTGGGATTCGTTGTTGCCCTGCTCGATCGAGGGCACCGAGTAGATATGCGTCTGATCCGATACCGCGGTCAGCGCCCGGATCGCCACCTCGATGGTCCGCGCGAAGTCGGGTGAATCCATCGTCTTGGCGATGTTCAACGAGCCGAGATTGCACGAAATGTCCTTGCCCACCTCGGCATAGGACAGATCGTCGTTGAACAGCGACGGCGTCGACACCTGCAGGATCTCCGAGCACAGATTCGAGTGCGTGATCTTGCCCGCGATCGGATTGGCCCGGTTCACCGTGTCCTCGAACATGATGTACGGGTAGCCGGATTCGAACTGCAGCTCGGCAATGGTCTGGAAGAACTCGCGCGCCTTGATCTTCGACTTGCGGATGCGCTTGTCGTCGACCATCTCGTAGTACTTCTCGGTGACATTGATATCGGCGAACGGCACCCCGTAGATGCGCTCCACGTCGTACGGCGAGAAGAGGTACATATCCTCGTTCTTCTTCGCCAGTTCGAAGGTGATGTCCGGGATCACCACACCCAGGGACAGTGTCTTGATGCGGATCTTCTCGTCCGCGTTCTCCCGCTTGGTGTCCAGGAACCGGTAGATGTCCGGGTGGTGCGCATGCAGGTACACCGCGCCCGCACCCTGCCGCGCACCGAGCTGATTGGCGTAGGAGAACGAATCCTCGAGCAGCTTCATGATCGGGATGACACCCGAGCTCTGGTTCTCGATCTTCTTGATCGGCGCACCGTGCTCACGAATATTGGTGAGCAGCAGGGCAACTCCGCCACCGCGCTTGGACAGCTGCAGCGCCGAATTGATGGAGCGCCCGATCGACTCCATGTTGTCCTCGATGCGCAGCAGGAAGCAGGACACCGGCTCACCGCGCTGCTTCTTACCCGAGTTGAGGAAGGTCGGGGTGGCGGGCTGAAAGCGCCCGTCGATGATCTCGTCGACCAGCTTGCTCGCGAGCACCTCGTCACCGGCCGCCAGCGTCAGCGCCACCATGCAAACCCGGTCCTCGAACCGCTCCAGGTAGCGCTTACCGTCGAAGGTCTTGAGCGTGTAGGAGGTGTAGTACTTGAACGCGCCGAGGAAGGTCGGGAACCGGAACTTCTTGGCGTAAGCCTGTTGGAACAGCGTTTTGATGAACGCGCGGCTGTACTGCTCGAGAACCTCTGCCTCGTAATAGTTCTCCTCGACCAGGTAGTCCAGCTTCTCGTCCAGATTGTGGAAGAAGACGGTGTTCTGGTTGACGTGCTGCAGGAAGTACTGGTGCGCGGCCTCACGGTCCTTGTCGAACTGGATCTTGCCGTCGGCGCCGTACAGGTTCAGCATCGCGTTGAGGGCGTGGTAGTCCATGACCTCGTCCGCCTCGGCGGTACGGACCGGAGGCTGCTCTAAGCGAGCCGTTTTGCCGGTCGGTGCTGTCGTTGCTGTTGCCAAAACAATCCCAATCCCTCTCGGACGCGCTCGACGTCCTCAGCGGTTCCCATGAGTTCGAAGCGATACAGGTAGGGCACCCCGCACTTACGCGAGATCACCTCGCCCGCATAGCAATAGGTATCGCCGAAGTTCGTGTTGCCCGCCGCGACGACGCCGCGCAGCAGCGCACGGTTGTGCGGATCGTTGAGGAACTTGGCGACCTGCCGCGGCACGAAATCCTTATCGGATCTATTTCCCCCCAGTACATGCCGACCGCCCCCGTAGGTGGGGACGATCAGCACGTATGGTTCGTCTACGCGCAGCGAGTCAGCGGTGTGCAGTGGTATGCGAGTCGCCGGGAGTCCCAGCTTCTCGACGAAGCGGTGCGTATTCTCCGAGGCGCTGGAGAAGTAGACCAGCGCTGTCGCTGTGGACATGGCTACCTCCTCCCCCTTCCATCGGATACACCGGAAAGCAGGGTGCGATCAGGCCGCCACGGTCGCGAGCGACTTGATGCGGTCGGGCCGGAAGCCGGACCAGTGGTCCTCACCGGCGACGACGACCGGAGCCTGCAGGTACCCCAGCGCCATGACGTAGTCACGCGCCTCGTCGTTCTCGGAGATGTCGATGACTTCGTAGTCCACCCCGGCCTTGTCGAGCGCCTTGTAGGTGGCATTGCACTGGACGCAAGCGGGCTTGGTGTACACGGTGATGGTCATTGATGTCCCTCTCTCCTATGCCTGATCCACAGCCTGTGATCCGTATGCAGTGCTTTGATCCGACTACGCTGCGCAAACTCCTGGATCCGTACCTGAAACCCCTGCTCAGCCGCTCGCGACCGAAGCTGATCTCATCCCGTCTTCCAGTACCGAAGACACTACACCTAGTGGCCGACAGAGTCATAAAACACGACATGTTGCGAGTCACAAAGATGAAATTCCCAAGCGGTAAGTACCTGGACGCTCGATTCGCAACCTGACACAACAGTGGCGCAGATCACAATTTCGTACCGTAGCGCCCTTCCAGCAAACTTCCTTCGACGTACGAAAAAGGGCCGCCCCCGCACTCCACGAAGGGAGCCGGGGGCGACCCTGACGGCAAGGCTCGACGCTCAGGCGGACACCAGTTCGCCGGTCGCCTGTACCAGTTCGTGCACGGTCGCGCCGAGCTGCGTCAGCGCCTCGGCATCCTCGCGCGGATGCGAGGCGGCGAACCGCTCGCCGAATCCGGCGAAGTGCAGGTGGGCGGTCTCGACAACCCGGGCGCCCGCGACGCCGAGCGCCTTGACCACATCGCCGTGCGCCCACTTGGCCGCATTCTGGCTGATCGAACCGCTGACCACCGCGACCGGGCGATCCTTGAGCGCGCCGGTACCGTACGGGCGCGAAGCCCAGTCGATGGCGTTCTTCAGTACGGCGGGGATGCTGCCGTTGTATTCGGGTGTCACCAGGAGCAGACCGTCGGATGCGGCGACCGCGTCACGCAGCGCCTGCGCGGCGGTGGGTACAGAGCCGGGCACGTCGAGATCCTCGTTGTAGAAGGGGATATCGGCGAGGCCCTCGTAGATGGTGAGCTCGACGCCCTCCGGCGCGGTCTGCGTCGCGGCCTCGGCGAGCCTGCGGTTGATCGAGGCGGCGCGAAGGCTGCCGACAAGAGTAAGAATCCGGGTCGCGCTCATGTTTTCTCCTGGTGTACTGAATGTGGTGTCCGTTCTTTTGCCTACACTAACCGGACCATGGTCCGATTCCATTCCCGGGAGAACCGCGAGAGGCCTGTGAGCTACAGCACATCCATGCCGGACGGAATGATGCCCGAGCGACCACTGCTCGGCATCGGTGCGCCCCTGCCCGGAAATCACGAACGCGCCGACGCCGCGCGCAACCGCCAGCTACTCCTGGACGCGGCGCAGGAGATCGTGCGCGAACAAGGCGTGGACAGCCTGACGATGGACGCACTCGCCAAGCGGGCAGGCGTCGGCAAGGGCACCGTCTTCCGGCGGTTCGGCAGCAGGTCGGGGCTACTGCGCGCGCTCTTGGACCACGCCGAGCGAAAGTTCCAGGAAGAGTTCATGTTCGGACCGCCGCCGCTGGGGCCCGGCGCACCGGCGGTGGAGCGACTGGTCGCCTTCGGCCGGGCCCGGCTACTCGATATCGAGGTCGCGGGCGAACTGCATCGCGCCGCGGAAATCGGCGAGGCGGGCGACCGCTTCACCGGCCCGCCCTACGGACTGCTGCGCGCGCACGTGACGATGCTGCTGCGGCAGGCACGGGTCGACGGCGATGTCGTACTGGTCGCCGATGGTCTGCTGGGCCTGCTCGGCGCCGCATTGGTGATGCATCAGATGCATGTCCTCGGTTACGACCGATGTCAGATCGGCGACAACTGGGAGGCGTTCGTTCGGCGGGTGGTCATCTCGGCGCGGCCAGTAGAGTGATACGTCATGGGGAACCTGCGTGAACAGATCATCGCCGAGTTGGGCGTCCAATCGAATATCGAACCGAAGCTCGAGGTTCGAAGCCGGGTCGATTTTCTCAAGGACTATCTGAGCGCAAGTCCCGCACGAGGTTTCGTACTCGGCATCAGCGGTGGTCAGGACAGCGCGCTGACCGGACGACTGTGCCAGCTCGCCGTCGAGGAACTGCGTGCCGACGGCGCGGATGCCGCCTTCATCGCGGTGCGACTGCCCTACGGCGTACAGGCCGATGAGGCCGACGCTCGGATCGCGCTGCGGTTCATCCAGCCCGACCGCTCGGTGGTGGTGAATATCCGCCCCGGCGCCAATGCCGTTGCCGCCGAAGTCGCCTCGGCGTTGCAGGTGGACAAGCTGCGCGATTTCGTGCGCGGCAATATCAAGGCCCGTGAACGCATGGTGACCCAGTACGCCATCGCCGGTCAGGAAAATATGCTCGTCGTCGGCACCGATCACGCGGCCGAGGCCGTCACCGGCTTCTTCACCAAATTCGGCGACGGCGGCGTCGACATCACCCCGCTGACCGGCCTCACCAAGCGCCAGGGCGCGGCGCTGCTGCAGGAACTCGGCGCGCCGTCGAGCATCTGGTCCAAGGTGCCGACCGCCGATCTCGAGGACGACCGACCGGCCCTGCCCGACGAGGAGGCGCTCGGCCTGCGCTACAGCGAGATCGATGACTATCTGGAGGGCAAGGACGTCACGCCGGAGGTCGCCCAGAAGCTGGAGACGATCTTCCTGAACACCCGCCACAAGCGCACCGTCCCGGTCACGCCGCTCGACACCTGGTGGCGCTGACTACTTCGGATCCGGGGTCTCCAGCAGCCTGCGGTGCAGCTCCTTGGTCATCTCGTGGATGGCCCTGGTCAGTTCGGTATTGGTCTTGAGCTCCAACTCCTGCTCGTTGAAGTCGTGATCGGCCTTCATCTGCTGGAACTCGGCCTGCCGATTCTGGCCGATCATCACGAAGGTGGACAGGAATATCGCCTCCAGGGAGACGACCAGGGTCAGCGTCGGCCATGGACTGTGTTCGGCCCAGATCATCCAGATCGCGAAACCGATGGCGTGGATGTAGACGAACCGCATCGACCCGGCGAATTTCGTGATCCAGTCCGCCACCCGCAGTTGCAGGCTCTCGCCCCGCACCTCGTGGAACCGCACCACTGCCGGGTGCCGCGCAGGTACCTGATTCGACGGCTGGGACATATCGACTCCTGATCCGGTCCGGCGAACTGCATTGGCGCAGATGCTAACCCGGTCGACGAGCGCCTACGCGCCCACACGCACCGTCAGCCGCCCGCGAAGGGTGGGAGGACGTCGACGCGGGGAGTCAGCGCGACCGACGGGTCGCGGGTGAGTTCGTCGCCGACCAGGTAGGCACAGACGGCGAGCATCTTGTCGAGGTCGGGGCCGTAGCACTCGGCGAGGGTGGTGCGCAGGTCGGCGACGGTGGCGTCGGCCGGAAAGTCCAGGCTTTCCCGGTCCTTGCCGACGACGTCGGCAATCGCGGCGAAGTAGCGGATCTCAACCACCGATGGCTCCCATCGTGCGCTCCGGCGGGACGAAATCCGCGGCATCGATCCCGTGTCCCGCCCATTTGTTCCACATGGCGCCGCGCCAGATGGTCGCGATCTCCTCGTCGTCCGCGCCCGACCGCAGCGCTTGGCGCACATCGAATTCCTGATCGCTGAACAGGCACGACCGCAGCATGCCGTCGGCGGTGAGCCGGGTCCGGTCGCAGGTGTCGCAGAATTTGCGGGTCACCGTCGCGATGATGCCGACCGCCGCCGGGCCGCCGTCGACAAGCCATTTCTCCGCCGGAGCGGCGGGATCCGACCGGCCGACCTCGGTCAGCGTGAACCTGGTACCGAGCACGTCGAGCAATTCGGCCGCGGTCACCATATCGGCGCGGGCCCATTCGTGATCGGCATCCAGCGGCATCTCCTCGATGAACCGCAGTTCACAGCCCTCGTCCAGACACCAGCGCAGCAGATCCGGCGCACCGGCGAGGGTATCGCGCATCAGTACGGCATTGATCTTCATCGGCGCCAGTCCGGCATCCTTCGCAGCGCGGATGCCCGCGAAGACCGACTCGAGCCGATCGCGGCGGGTCAGGCGGGCGAA
>NZ_BDBY01000327.1 GCF_001613225.1 Nocardia pseudovaccinii NBRC 100343 | reverse complement strand
CGGGTCAGGCGGGCGAAGCCGAGCCGATCCACGGTATCCAGCGAGACATTCACCCGGCTCAGCCCGGCGGCCGCGAGCCCGCGGGCCCGATGGGCGAGTCCGACGCCATTGGTCGTCATGGACAGCGGGACCCCGGGCACCCGCTCGTGACAGCCCGCGACGATCCGCTCCAGATCGCGGCGCAGCAGCGGCTCACCGCCGGTGAACCTGACCTCACGCACCCCCAACTCCCGCACCGCGAGCGTGACGAGTCGCACAATCTCCTCGACCGTCAGCAGTTCGTCCTGCGGAATCGCGGGCAGGCCCTCCTCCGGCATGCAGTAGGTACATCGCAGCGAACACTTCTCGGTGATCGATACGCGCAGATCACGTGCGGTGCGCCCGAATCGATCGACCAGGTACGGCGTGTCCGGCCGTCCGTCGAGTGCGGGCAGCCTGGACCGCACGGCGGGAATCCCCATCTCGACCAGCGTCACAAGTCCATTATGACCGGTCCGCACGCTGTGCCCATGGGCGGACTGCACCATCCTGGGCTCACAAACGCCGAGTTCGAGGGGTGAGCGTTCGTGCGATACGACAAGAGAACTCGCTACCGCTGGGCGATTAGGCTGGCCGTATGACCTCGCGTGCCGACACCTCCGATGGCCACCGGCTCGGCCCGCCCGCCACCGCCCGGTCCGTCGACGCCTACCGGGACACCGTCGAGGCGCTGCTGCGCCCGCTGGCCGCTCGAGCGGTCGAATCCGTCGCGGTGCCCGCGGCGCTGGGCCGACAGCTGGCCGACGATATCCAAGCGCCGGTCGACCTGCCGGTATTCCGCAACTCGGCGATGGACGGCTATGCGGTGCGTGCCGAATCGGTGGTGGTCACCCCGGTGACGCTGCCGCTGGTCGGTGTGGTCGCGGCAGGCGCGGCCGGACAGACGCCGTTGCCGCTCGGCGCCGCGATGAAGGTGATGACCGGTGCGCCGATTCCGCCCGGCGCCGATTGCGTGGTGCCGGTGGAGGATGTGCACAGCGATGACGCGACGGTGACCGTCGAGCGGGGTCGCACCGCGGGTGAGTTCGTGCGCGAACCGGGCACCGATGTGCGCACCGGTGAGCTGCTGGCCCGCGCGGGCACGCTGCTGGCCCCGCGTCACATTGCCGCACTGGCGGCGGTCGGACTGCCGAATGTGCCGGTATTCCAACCGATTCGGGCGGCGGTCATCACCACCGGCGACGAATTGGTCGCCGCCGGAATTCCGCTGCGCCCCGGCCAGATCTACAACTCCAACGGTATCGCGCTCGCAGCCGCGCTCAGCGCCAACGGCGTCAGCGTCGTGTCGGTGGAGCACAGCACCGACGATCCGGCGAAGTTCCGCGCATTGCTTTCCGTCGCAACGAAATCCGCCGATATCGTCTTCACCTCCGGCGGGGTGTCCAAGGGCGATTTCGAGGTGGTCAAGGAGGTATTGCAACCGCTGGGGGGTGAATTCGGCTCGGTCGCGGTGCAACCCGGTGGGCCACAAGGGCTTACTGTCGTCAACGGCGTGCCGGTGCTGAGCTTTCCCGGGAATCCGGTGAGCACCATGGTGTCCTTCGAGGTCTTCGCGCGCCCGATGCTGCGCCATATCGCGGGCCTGCCCGAGGTGGAGATCTACGAATTGCCGCTGCGCAATGCGGTGCGCTCCCCCGAGGGACGACGCCAATTCCTGCGCGGTCAACTGGTACGCGACGACGACGCCGCGCCCGGATTGCATCGCGGGCCGACGGCCGTCGAGGTCGCTTCCGGACCCGGTTCGCATCTCATCGCGGGCATGGCCTGGGCGGATGTCTTGATCGATGTGCCCGCCGAGGTCACCTCGCTGCCGGGCGGCGCATCTGTGCGAGTGTGGTCGCTATGAGTGAGTTGTCCCATGTCGACAGGGAAGGTCGCGCCCGCATGGTCGATGTGAGCGCGAAGTCCGACACCACTCGGATCGCGGTCGCGGCCGGTGAGCTGTGTACCACCGCCGAGGTGGTCGCGCTGGTGCGGGCCGACGATATGCCGAAGGCCGATGTGCTCTCGACCGCGCGAATCGCCGGTATCGCGGGCGCGAAGAAGACCTCCGAACTCATTCCGCTGTGCCATCAGCTGGCGCTGTCCTCGGTGAAGGTCGAATTCGGCTTCACCGAGGACACCATCACGATCGAGGCGAGCGCGAAAACCAAGGGCCCCACCGGCGTCGAGATGGAAGCGCTGACCGCGGTGGCGGTGGCCGGACTCACCCTGCACGACATGGTCAAAGCGGTCGACCCCGCCGCGACGCTCAACGGCGTCCGGCTGCTCACCAAAGACGGTGGCAAACACGGACATTGGGAACGGCCCGCAGAGCGGGCTCCCGTGGACATCCCCACCCTCGCCGACGAACCAGAGCCCACGGAAGGCATTGCGCCGGAAGAGCTCTCGGATTCCGACCAGCGCACTGCCGTCGTCCTGGTCGCCTCCACCGGGGCCGCGATCGGCACCAGAGCGGACACCACGGGTCCGGTGCTCGCGGAATGGCTTGGCGGACTCGGTTTCTCGGTGCGCGGCCCGCTGATCTACGCCGACGCCGAAATCGACATCGGCCTGGCCGACGCCCTGCGGTTCGAGCCGTCGCTGGTGATCAGCACCGGCGGCACCGGCGCCTCCCCCACCGATGCGACACCCGAGGCGACGCTGGCCGTCCTGGATCGCGAATTACCCGGTGTCGCAGAGGCGATTCGGCAACGCGGCACCGCGAAATTCCCACTGGCCGCGCTCAGTCGCGGCGTGGCCGGACTGGCGGGCCGATCGGTGGTGGTGAATCTGCCCGGCTCCCCCGGTGGTGTCAAAGACGGCATGACGGTGCTCGAGCCGCTGCTGGATCATCTGCTCGCGCAAGTAGCCGGAGGCGGCAACCATGACAACAAGTGAATTCGCGGCCGTACGCCTAACCGGTATCAGCGATCAGCCACTGGACCCGGCGGCGGTCGAGGCGGCGGTGACCGGACCGGAGCACGGCGCCGTAGTGGTTTTCACCGGCAAGGTGCGCAATCACGATGGCGGACAGGCGGTTTCCGCTCTGGAATATTCGGCGCATCCGGAAGCTGAACGGTTCCTGCGAAATTGCTGTGCGGAACTCGCCGAGCGCTCCGGACTCCCGGTCGCGGCCGTCCACCGAATCGGTCAGTTGACCGTCGGCGATCTAGCGATCGTCGTCGCGGTCGCCGCCCCGCACCGCGCCGAAGCGTTCGCCACCTGTGCGGAATTGGTGGATCGGATCAAACACGAGGTGCCGATCTGGAAGCGCCAGCTCTTCGCCGACGGACTCTCGGAATGGGTTAACGCCTGCGGGTAAAGGACATTGCCCGTGCATAACGGCAATGTGAGCGCCTGATGTTGTTACCCGAAACAACACTGTGACGCGAATTCAGTGACGATTCAATAGGCGCGGGATAGCGTTCTCCCGCACGAGGACGTCGATCCGCGGTAGGAGGGGCGCATTGGGAACCGATCAGGTACTGCTGCACAGATTCGTCATCTCGCAGCTCACGGATGCTGGACTGGACCGGGATCGACTGATCCGCGAGACCGGCCTACCCGAATGGACCATGGTCGGCGCGGACGTACACCTGCCGAGTCACACCTTCTCGCGCCTCTGGGAACTGGGCGAACACGGGCTCGGCGATCCGAATGTCGCGTTGCACGTGGCCAGCCGCTACAAGCTCAACAGTTTCGGCCTCTACGACTACCTGTTCGCCACCGCGCCGACACTCGGCGCGGGCCTGGCGACCTGCGGTCCCTACGTCTGCGCGGTGACCACCAATCATCGGTTCGAACTGATCGCCGAGAACGAGCACGAGGTCACGCTCTACCTCGACATGATCAATGGCGAGGGCCGCGGCCGGGATCTCACCCAGGTATGGGGCCTGGCGGCGGTGCTCAGCAGGGCACGCCGTGTGGTCCGGATCCCGCTCGTCCCGTTGCGGGTGGCATTGCGGCAGCAGGCACCGGCCAAAATCGACGCCTTTGTCGAGGTATTCGGCACCCCCGCCATCGACTTCGGCGCGCCGGTCGATGCGATGACCTTCCGCGCCGGTGATATGAATCTGCCGCTGACAACCAGCGATCCCGTCTTGGCTGCCGTGCTGCAACCGCTCGCCGACGCCCTGCCGCCACCGCCGTCCCTGGCGACCGCATGGCCGGATCGAGTAGCGGCCGCGCTGGCCGAGGCAATGGCGGACGGTCCGGTATCGCTGGATCGGGTGGCCCGCCGACTCGCCACCAGCCCGCGGACGCTACAGCGGCGGCTGATGGAGGCGGGCACCACTTGGCGGATGGAATTGGAGCGGGCGCGCAATGCCCGGCTCGCGCAGGCGAGTGCCGAAGGCGCGGTACTGAGCCGAACACGCCAAGCCGAACTGCTCGGATATTCGGATGTGGGTTCGATGCGGCGGGCGGCTCGCCGTCGATCCATGACCCAGCTCATGTACCGATCGGAACTACCAGCCTGATCCGCCGCATCCCCACGCGCCGCATCCCCTATCCTCACGCCTGGCCGGTCAGACCTTCAGGAAGGCCGCCGCGATGCGCCAGAAGGTCGCATCCTCGATAGCGCGAAAATCCCAGCTGTCGGCGATATCTCGGGTTGCGGCGACGATGGCGGGCACGTCGAAATCGTCACGCGTCGCGGTGCCCTTGGCCTCCAACGCGGCGACCACGTACGCGGTGGCACTCTCCCAGGTCTCTGACACGGAACTCTCCAATCGGTCGTAGAGACAAATACGGTCGATCACGGTTCTCGGTCCGAACCGACACCGCGCGCGCCACGTTCGCTCCGTTGCGCACATGCCGCACGCGGCGGGGCAATGTCTCAGTTCTATGTCCGCGCGATCACCGCGCCAAGTACCGAACGCGCCAGCTTCGAACAGAACGCGCCAACCTTTCCCTGCATCAGTGCGGGGTGTAGCGCCAGACACCGAGCATGGCTTGTTCGTCCAGCGGTTCGGCGGCGGTGTGCACGGTATCGTGCAGCCGCGCCAGTGCCGCGTCGGCGGGCAGACCCGCACCGATCAGCACCAATCGGGTCGTGCGCGATTCACCGCGCGACCAGGAGGCCGGTTCGAAGACGATGTGGCGACCGACCATGTGCAGCACGAACTTGCGGCGTTCGGCGGCGACACCGAAGGCGGCGAATCCCTTGGCGCGGAACAGGCCGGGCGGCGGATCCTCGAGGAATTCGACCAGGCGGCGCGGATCCAATTCCCGGTCGCTGGTGAAGGACACGCTGGTGTAGTCGTCGTGCAGATGCCGGTGCGGCCCGTAGCGACTGCTTGCGGGTCGCTCGACAAGATCGGCATGGTCGTGGTGGTCGTGGAGCAGTTCGTCGAAGCTCAATTGTTCGGCGACCCGCGGGATTTCCCGCAGCGGCTCGTCGAAGAGCAGGCCGGGGTCGATGCGGCCACGGGTAGTCGCGTACACCGGCACCTGCCCGATCAGCGCGGTGATCTCCTGCCGCAAACCGTCCAGCCGATCCTGCGACACCCGATCGGCCTTGTTGAGCACTACCAGATCCGCCAAGCGCAGATGGGTGGCCAGTTCGGGATGACGCTCGCGACTGTCCGGGAACTGCTCGGCGTCGACCACCTCGACCAATCCGCCATAGCGGATGCGCGGGTTCTCGCTGCCGACCACCATCCGAATCAGATTGCGCGGTTCGGCCAGTCCACTGGCCTCGACCACGATCACGTCGATCTTGGCACGCGGCTGCGCGAGCTTGGTGAACAAATCGTCGAGTTCGCCGACGTCCACCGCACAGCAGACACAACCGTTGCCGAGCGACACCATCGCATCGACCTGCCCGGCCACCAGCATGGAATCGATATTGATGGCCCCGAAGTCGTTGACCACCACCCCGATCCGCGTGCCCCGGTTATTGCGCAGCAGATGATTGAGCAGCGTCGTCTTCCCGGATCCGAGGAACCCGGCGACTATGAGAACAGGAATCCGCTCAGCCACCCGGCCCACCCTAGCGGCGCGCGCCGATCGAGCACAGAACGACCGAACGTCACCCTCGGCATGCGCGAGGGTGACGTTCGACGGGCGGGATATCGGTTACTTGGACGGGCCGAGCAGGGTGCTGGCCAAGGTGTAGGCGAAGTTGATCAGCTCCGAGGTGAGCACGGTGTTGTCCATACCGAGGGATTTCGCCAGCGGGAGCATCAGTTGCATGATCGTGCCGACCAAGGCGGGCAGGGTACCGGTCGTGCTCGGCGCGGTCTGGCCCGGCGACAACTGAGAACCGGGCGACTGCGGGGTCTTCGGCAAGAGTCCGAAACCCTGCGACTGCGGCGTGTTGGGCGAGAGCCCATAGCTCTGTGGTGAACCCGCTTGCGGAGTACTGGGCGACTGCGCCGATCCCGGTGTCTGCGGATCGGGCGTGCTCGGCACCTGCGCGTAGCCCGGTGCCTGGGTGTAGCCCTGTGGCGGATTCGATGATGCGGGTGCGGTCGGCACCGTCCCCGTGGAATTCGGGGCCACTGCGGGTTCGGGGACGGCCTGCGGCTGCGGGATAGCCGAAGCCTGCGCTCCACCGGGAACCTGCTCGGCCGCGGGAGCCTGCGGAGCCGAGGCAGTCCGATCGGTCGACCCGGTCGGCGCCGGAACCGCACCCTGCGCCGCAGTCGCCTGCTGCGGTGCACCGAGCAAGAAGCCCACCAGGCCGGTCGTTATGGCCAGAGCGTGTTTGACCTGGCCCTCCGGACTCTCCAGTAGTGCGGCGTCCTCGGCATTGGCGCCATTGCCCATCTCGATGAAGACATCGGGCACGGTGGTCAGCGCCGGACCGGCCACATCCGCCCGGGTCTGCAGACCGTCTTGTGCGCCCGCATAATTCGCGGCCGGGAATCCGGCCTCGAGATACGCGTCGCGCACCGCCTTCGTCGCGGCGAGACCGGGTCCGGACTGGACCTGATCGGCCTTCGGATCCGGGATCGGCAGCTGCGGCACGATCAGATGGAAGCCTCGGTCCTGTGCCGGTGCGCCATCGGCGTGGATGCTCACCGCGACATCGGCGCCGGAGGCATTGGCGGCCTGCGCGCGTTCATCGACGCAGCCGCCCCACCCGGAGTCGTCCTGACGGCTGAGCACCACCTTGGCGCCCAGATCCTGCAGGGCGGCCCGGACCAGGTCGGCCACCTTCCAGTTGATGGTGTGCTCCGGCACACCGTTGACGGTGGTCATGCCGGTGGTCTGGCAGTCCTTGGTGCCGCCGCGACCGTTGCTCACTTGCGTTGCCAAAGTCTCGGCGTGGTTGGGCCCCTGATGACCCGGGTCCAGGAATATCGTCTTGCCTGCGAGTTTCGTCGACATATCCGGCGCTGCCGGATCTGCGATCGCGGCCGGGGTCAGCCCCGACAGCGTCACCACCACGGCGGCCGTGACGGCGCCGCAGATACCGGTGCTGATGATGCTTGGCTTCATGTGCGGTGTCGGTGCCCCGGGACGGAGCACCCCTCCCTTCCCACTAGTAACACCAAACCCAGTGGTTCACTCTGGCAACGCCAGCATCAGCAAAGCAAGCTACGTTATCGAAATGTTATCGACACACTCGAGCGCATTACCGCTGATCAGACGACCAAAACACGGCTCACGCCGCCGTGAAACGGGGATTGCCAACCGGATGCGGGCTCAGGCCCCAATCGGCAAGCGACGCAACGACCGCAGCGCATAGTGCACCCGAGTCTTGACCGTGCCGACCGGGACGCCGAAGTCATCGGCCACCTCTTGATAGGCCCGGTCCCGCAGGATCACCTCCACCACGGCCGTGCGCTGCAGTTCGGGCAGCCTGGCGAGAAGCTCGGCGACGAGCAGACCGTCGACGAGACGTTCGGCGAAGTCCGGATTCGCGAAGCGGACATCGCTGAGCTCGGTGATCTCATCCCAGCCGGTATCGGCGGGCCGGGCGGCGCGGGCGCGGGCGATATCGATCATGACATTGCGTTCGATGGCGAGCAGCCAGGTGCGCACCGTGCCCTTGCGTTCGTCGAACCCTGAGCACGAGCGCCAGGCTCGCAGCAGCGTCTCCTGCACCGCGTGTTCGGCGAGGCCCGAATCGCCGAGTCCGCGCATGGCGCGCCAATGCAGGAGCGCCCGGTCCGCGGCTAACACGGAGGCGAGCCCGTCGTCGGTACAGAGCCCAGCACACGCCACCCCGCAAGTCGACCGCCTGCCCGCGACATCGACCACCGGACAAATACCACTCATATAAGAGATATCGCGGGAATCCGGGCGAGTGGAATCACGCCCGAGGCGGAATCTGGCGATTCCACCGAAATCGACCATCGAGTCTGGTAGACCTTGGCCCCGGAGATACGGGGATCTCCGCAGGTCAGCCGCCAGTGGCGGCTAGAGCACAATTCGAGGAGACAGCAGTATGCGTGCAAGCACGCTCGTGATCGCGGGGGCAATGGCGTCAACCGTGACACTGCTGGGCACCGGCACCGCGGCCGCCCAGCCCAGCAACACCATCACCGAGGATGGTGTCTACCTGGTCGGCGTCGATATCTTCCCCGGTACCTGGGAGGGCCAAGGCACCTCCGACCCGGCGGTCGGCTGCGACTGGCGGCGGCTGCGCAAGGTCGAAGGCGATAACACCGATCAGCACTACATCATCAATAACGACTTCACCAGAAACCGTCCGGTCCGCGCCGAGATCGCCCCGACCGATGTCGCCTTCAAGACGGTGAACTGCGGTGCCTGGCACATGGTGCCACCGAGCACGGGCTCATTCGGCGGCTGAGCCGAACCCCCACGGGATATTGACTCGCGTTCAGTAGCCGCTATGGTTCGCAACCATGACGCGGAGCAAAATCCTGATCACCGGCGCGAGCGCCGGACTCGGTGCGGCCATGGCGCGAGATTTTGCAGCCATGGGCCGTGACCTGGCTCTATGCGCCCGCCGCCTGGATGCGCTCGAGGCCATGCGCGACGAACTCACCGCCGCGCACCCGGGCATTACCATCGCGGTCCGCGCGCTCGACGTCGATGACCACGCGGCCGTCCCACGGGTTTTCGCCGAGCTGCGCGATGAACTCGGCGGAGTGGATCGGGTGATCGTCAATGCTGGTATCGGCAAAGGCGCGCGGATCGGCACCGGCCGTGCGGATGCCAATATCGCCACGGCCACCACCAATTTCGTCAGCGCCCTCGCCCAGACCGAGGCGGCACTGGAGATCTTTCGTGCCCAGGAGTCGGGCCATCTGGTGCTGGTTTCCTCGATGAGCGCGGTGCGCGGCCTGCCGGGCAAGAAGGCCGCATATTCCGCGAGCAAAGCGGGACTGGCCGCGCTCGGTGAGGCGCTCACGGTCGAATTCGCCAACTCACCGATCGCGGTGACCACACTGCTTCCCGGATTCATCGCCACCGATATGGCAGCGAAGGCCGGTGACGCACGCATGGTCACGCCATTGGCGAAGGGCGTCGCGGCGATGGTGCGGGCGATCGAGCGCGAAAAGATTCGCGCCTGCGTTCCGGGGTGGCCGTGGCGGCTCATCGATGTGGTGCTGCCGCATCTGCCCGGCGCGGTCGTCACCCGGATGAGCTGAGCGCATTATGAGGGCCTGAACCCGCCAGAAGTCGACGGGCGGGATTGCTGGACTGGAGCGCATGTCCACAGCTCTTGCGCCCTCCCCCAGCACCGTCGCCCGGCCGCCGCTGATCCGGTGGCTCGGCGTCGCCGCCGTGATGCTCGGCATCTTCTCGATCGTGACCACCGAGATTCTGCCGATCGGCCTGCTGACCTCGATCGGAGCCGATTTCACAATCTCCGACGGCATGGCGGGCCTGATGATGACCCTGCCCGGTCTGCTGGCCGCGATCGCCGCACCCCTGGTGACCGTCGCCGCCGCGCGGATCGATCGCCGACTGTTGCTGTGCGGCTGCACGTTATTGCTGGTGCTCGCCAATGCGGTGGCCGCACTCGCACCGGAATTCTGGGTGGTGCTCACCTCCCGCGTACTGATCGGAATCACCATCGGCGGCTACTGGTCGATCGCGGCCGGACTGGCTAGCCGATTGGTGCCGCCGGAGTCGGTGCACCGGGCGACGGCGGTGATCTTCTCCTCCGTCCCACTCGGCTCGGTGCTCGGTGTGCCCGCGGGCACGTTCGTCGGCAATGTCGCGGGCTGGCGGGCTGCATTCATCGTCTTGGGCCTGCTGTCCGCGGTGGTGCTGGCGCTGCTTGCGGTCGCACTGCCCGCGCTGCCCGCCGAGCAGGCCCTTCGCCTGGCCACGCTGCGCATCGGTCTGCGCGGCATGAGCGTCCGAATCGCTTTGCTGGCAACGTTTTTCGTGGTGATCGCACAGTTCGGCAGCTACACCTACGTCACACCGTTCCTGGAGCAGGTCACCGAGGTGAGCGCGGGCACGATCACGGTGCTGCTGCTGATCTACGGTGTGGCGGGCATTGCCGGAAACTTCCTGGGCGGCACCTTGCTCGGCCGTCCCCGTCTCGCGCTCGGCTTCGCGGCGAGTGCGATGGCGGCCGCGATGCTGCTGCTACCGTTGCTGGGGCGCTGGGAGTTCGGTGCGATCGCGCTGCTCATCGTGTGGGGTATCGGGTACGGCGGCGTGCCGGTGGTGCTGCAGACCTGGTTCGCCGATGCGCTGCCCGATGCGCCGGAGGTGGCGTCGGTGCTGTTCACCGCGTCATTCCAGGCGACCTTCTGTGTCGGCGCACTGGTCGGCGGGGTGATCGTGGATCGGACATCGCCCGGGACGACGCTGCTCTGCGGCGGTGCGACCGTACTGCTCGTACTGCTGATTACCTCGGGAGTAATAGACGCGCGCCGGGTGCATCGGGCAGGCTGACTTCATGATCGATGAAGTGGGCACCAAGCTCTTTCACCAGTCCATGCCGTTCACCGAGCGCCTCGGAGTCGAGGTGCTCGAACACGGGACCGAATTGGTGCGCAGTCGGATCGCCTGGGACGAATCGCTGTGCACGCTGGGCGGAGTGCTGCACGGCGGGGTCCTGATGTCGCTCGCCGATGGGACCGCCGCGGTGTGTGCGTTCCTGAATCTGCCCGAGGGCAAGCAGGGCACGACGACGGTCGAATCCAAGACGAATTTCCTGCGGGCCGTGCGTTCCGGCTATGCGACCGCGACGGCGCGACCGCTGCACGCGGGACGGTCGTTCATCGTGGTGGAGACCGAAATCCGTGACGACGCGGATAAACTCGTCGCCAAGGTGACGCAGACCCAAGCCGTCCTCTGATCCCTCACTTCGCCAATGTGAACTGCATGACATCGATGTGCCCGCTGCGGAAGTACCGGGCACATCCGGTGAGATATTTCGAATATCTGGCGTAGACCTCCTCCGAGGCGATCCGCACCGCCTCGTCGTGCCGGTCCGCCAGCGCGTGCGCCCACTGATCCAGCGTGCGTGCGTAATGCAGGCGCAGCGGCTGGATCCGCTCGGTGCCGAATCCGGCCTGCCCGGCCAGGCGGGTGACCTCGGCGGGCTGGGGCAGCTGCCCGCCGGGGAAGATCTCGCGCCTGATGAAGATGTGGAAGAGCGCGGCCTCCCTGGTCACCGGAATATTCATGCGACGTAGGTCGTTGAGGGTATGACCGATGATCGTATGCAGCAGCATCCGGCCATCGGGCGGGAGCATGCGGTAGCAGCGCTCGAAAAATGCCGGGTACCGCTCGCGGCGGAAATGTTCGAACGCACCGATGCTGACGATCCGGTCCACACCCCCGTCGAACTCCTCCCAACCTTGCAGCCGGATCTCGACGCCCGCCACACCGCGCCGACCTATCTCCGAGCGGACGTGCTCGTACTGATTGCGGCTCAAGGTGAGACCGACGACCTTCACGCCGTAACGCGCGACCGCACGGAACATCGTTGCGCCCCAACCGCATCCGATGTCGAGCAGGGTCATCCCTGGCCGCAGATCCAGTTTGCCGAGCGCGAGATCGATCTTGGCGCGCTGGGCTTGTTCGAGGGTCATATCGTCGCGTTCGAAGTAGGCGCAACTGTAGGTCATGGAGGGGTCGAGGAATAGTCGGTAGAAGTCGTCGGAGACGTCGTAGTGCGATTGGACTTGCTGGTAGAACGGTTCGAGTTCGGCCATTGCAGCTCCTGCCTTCGGTCGGTCCTGGCCGGATATGGACTGATACGAGACACACCGGCGAGCCGTTCGCACGAGCGGCTACCGATACCGAAACGTGGCCTGCACCGTTCGCCGTGACCGAGCTGTGACCATTGCGCGACACCCGTTGGACGATGTATCCTCGGCCCTGTCCTTGTGGATGTTGGTATCCCGGCCGATCAGAGCCGAACTCCCACAAGATTTCTCGACTCCCGACCACGATGGTGGTCCACCTCGTTCCCGGAGCCCACAGGGACATTCACCGCAGCGAGCCAACTCGCCGCTGCCTCACACGGCCGTTCGCCGTACCCCATGCAAA